>JAQBES010000129.1:0-2599 GCA_032123755.1 Nitrospirota bacterium | reverse complement strand
CCACCCTCCTAAGATGGCCCTTCTGATGGAGCTGCCCCATGCCCTTTTCGATTCATCCTTACCGTCGCGTCCCTGGGCCACGCTCCGTCACGTACAACGCAGGACCATTCCAAGAGAAGACACGGTGTGGTATCTGTCCTGTGAGTGACATTCCGCTTTTAGCGATTCGATTCTCGATCACTTTTTTACTGTTGAGCCCCTTTCTCGCCACTTCCGCATGGGCAGACTTCAGAACAGGCGTGGACGGCAATAACCGTGCAGCCGACTTCACTGCTCCCGTCGTTCGTGTCCTCGAAGGCGACACCATCGAGATCCTGCACAACCACCACCCTGAGCATTTCCGCCTCAACGGGATCGACTGCCCTGAGAAAGGCCAGCCCTTCGGTCTACTCGCCGAGCACGTCGCCTCTGACCTCGTCTTCCGGAAGGAAGTCACGCTCCGGACTCATGGTCTCGACGAGTATGGACACACGATCGGAGATGTGATCCTGCCTGACGGCACGAACCTCAATCAGGAACTCGTCAGGCGAGGCTTGTGCTGGTGGTATCGGGGGAACGCACCTGGAGATACGGTGCTGAAAGGGCTAGAAAAGGCAGCACGTGAGGCCAAGAAGGGCGTGTGGGCCGATCCTCAGTCAGTGCCGCCATGGGAGTGGAGGAAGAGGAAGTAACGATAGTGCTAGCAGAACTGCCTTAGCAAGCGCCTGTGCCTTGACGGTCTGAGGGGTCCACGTCATGCTGCACCCCATGCGCGCAATTTCTGTCATCACGATCCTGGCTGCGCTCATCCTCCCGACAGGTGCCTTTGCCGAAGCCCAGACGTTCACCGCCACACACACGTACTTTCTAGGCGAGAACGACAGCCGCAATGATGCCCGTCATCTCTGTTTTCTCCAAGCGAAGCACAAGATCCTGGAGCAGACGGAAAGCTTCATCCAATCGCATTCGGTTGTCAACACCTTCGAATTAACCAAGGATCAGATGGCATCCTACTCGGCAGCCGTTTCCAGTGTCGAAATCATCAAGGAGGACGTTGCCGTTAGTAATGGCCAACACACGCTGACGCTAACCGTGAAGGCGGATGTCGATATAAGCCAGGTAAATGATCTCCTTGCAGCAATTGTGGCCGATAAGAACGTAGCAGATCGCGTGGCCCAGCAACAGCAACAGATTCGCGAGCTTGAAAGACAGGTCCAGACGTTGAATTCACGTCTGAATCTTGCGACTTTTGGTGCAGCGAGTGAACTACGCAAAGAACGCACGGTGGTGCTTGAAAACATAGCGGGGTTAGACCGTATACAACTGGTGGCCACTGAGAGGATCGCTCGTGAACAGGAGACGATTCAACAGAAAACTGAGATGATTCTGAAGTATATCCTCCGTGATATGAGGCCACAGGAAGTGTTGAGTCTTCTGGGGGAGCCAGTTAAAAAAGGGTTATTCAGCAGTAGCGGGTTCGGGCTGAACTGGTACTACGGCGAGCTCTGGATTTGTTTTGACGAACCATTGGGCCTAGAGGATTGGCGAGTAGAGGGCATAGGACGGACCGGTCCCTCCCCAAACCCACTCCGTGTATGCTCGAATAACCTTCTTGCTCAATAGCCTTCCATGCCGGGCTCCCTTTTGTTCCACTCGCCAGCTACGTGTCGCCACCGCAACCGCGCTCGGCCAAGCGCTCCCCCTAGACGCATTATTCATGAACATTTCTGCCGCATTCGATGATCCGCTACTGCGACGGACCGTTGGCCGATGGACTCCCCCTCGCACAGCTCCAACATTGCCGAGCATGATGAAATCCGTTAGTGTCTATATAACTAACAGACAGTTGGAGGTCTGAAATGAGCGCGATAAACCTGGTGCGAAAAGCTAAGCTGGTCAACGTGCGTGATGCACAGGCGCAACTGTCGAAGCTGATCCGCTCGACATCCCCCACGATGATCCTCTCCCATGGCAAACCGGTGTCGTTCCTTGTTCCCTACGAGGACATGCTGAACCTGGTCGACACCCTCAATGAGTTAAAGGACAATCGGCTACTCGGGAAAATCAAACGAGCACGGACCGAGTATTCGCAGGGGAAAGCAGGACCTGCGGAGAGGCTCTTCAAGAAACTGCGTGCGGCCAAAGGGGATCTTCCGAGACCCCGCGTTGCGCGAGCACAGAGACCACCTTTAATGGCCCCACCCGTTCCTGTCCTTCCCCGCCTCCCTCAATAGCGAGTGGCCATGCTGTCGTTCACTACGCGCATGAAACGAGCACATTCTTATCGTGCGCGTTCTGCGAGCAAAATGGACGACTGGCCACTCCCTATCTATAGTTTTCTCCTCTGCCAGGTGATAAAACACATCTCCGGTACCTCAGGTGGTGCCTCGAACAAGAGAAGGATAGTCTATGTCTTTGCCGATTGAGAAGTCGTCGTCAGATGAATTGGCGCGGGAAGTCGCCCGGCGCCGTACCTTTGCCATTATTTCGCACCCGGACGCAGGGAAAACTACGCTGACCGAGAAGCTCCTTCTCTATGCGGGCGCGGTGCACTTGGCCGGAGCGGTGCAGGCGCGGTCACATCAGCGTGCGGCGAAATCGGACTGGATGGAGTTGGAGC
>JAQBES010000128.1:0-7195 GCA_032123755.1 Nitrospirota bacterium | reverse complement strand
ATGAGGGCTGCTCGATGCTCGCAGTGAAGGCCAGTTCGGTGACTCCCTTCGGAGAGTAAGTGTGATGTGGCGGAGAAGGCAACCAAAGGCGCTCGTTGGATAAGCGCAAGCAACGAAGTTCCCGACAGGCATTATTAGGTGTCTGTGATGATCAGAAGAGGGAGTGGAATGAAACGGGAAGTCAGGCCGGGCGGCGTGCGGGTGGACGGCGGCGCCCGCGTCCGCGATAGGACGGACCAGGGGTGAGACCGGGGAGGCGGATGGTGACGGTGGTCCCTTCGCCAGGCGCGCTGCCGATGGCAATCGAGCCGCCATGTTCTTCGACGATCTTCTTGACGGTGGCGAGACCTAGACCGGTGCCGGCCCGTTTCGTGGTGAAAAACGGTTCAAAGACCTTGTCGACGATTTCTGCCGGAATAGGAGCCCCGTCGTTCTTGATGAGGATCTGATCTTCCACGCCGCGTCCCGCGCGATGCTGGGTGACTTGAATGTGGAGATGTCCTCCGGGATTCATCGCCTCTCCCGCGTTCTTGAAAATACTGAGAAAGACTTGTTGGAGCTTGGCTTCGTCGCCGCGGACCGGTGCGATCATCGTCGCGTAGTCCTTGGTCACTTGTATCCTGGTGACTTCGAGGTCGGTCGCGACGACCGTGAGCGCGCTCTCGATCACTTCGGGGATGCGAAGGAGCCGCCGATTCAGTTCGAGTGGTTTCGCAAAATCTAAAATCTCGTTCAGAATGGCTTCGATCCTGATCAAATCGCGCATCGCGTTCTCGACGCGCGTCTGCGGGTCGAAGTCGAGGATGCCTTCACCCGTGACTTCCTCCAATTGGGCGCGGATCGAGGCGAGCGGCTCACGCACTTCCGTTGCCAGGAACATGCTGAACTCGCCGATCGCGGCCTGCCGCTCTTGTTTTCTGATGATGGGCTCCGAGGGACCTGGGGCTAATATTGCCCCAGGGACGCCAGCTGGTCCAGTGGCGGGGGCCTGGCTGGTTGTCGCCGGTGCCGGAGCCTGGAGAATGTCCGCGATCTTCACAATTGTCGGCTCAAGCGTGCGGGCATCCGTCTGTTGGTAGCGTCCGGCTTCTTTCGAGG
This sequence comes from Nitrospirota bacterium, assembly GCA_032123755.1. Taxonomy (GTDB): domain Bacteria; phylum Nitrospirota; class Nitrospiria; order Nitrospirales; family Nitrospiraceae; genus Palsa-1315. The sequence goes on along the minus strand of JAQBES010000128.1, from coordinate 6,097 downwards.
CCAGGGTGATGGTACCGCCCACTTGTCCCCGGACGAAAAACGGCACGACGAGCGAGGAGAGAAGCCGGTCTTTAAACAGATATTTGTGATCGAGAAAGCGCCCCTGTGTGGAGGCAAGATCATGATCCACGCGTGGTTTACGATGGCGGACCGCCCATCCAGATGCTGAGCTGTCGAGCGTGAGGCGGTGCCCTGGCTTCAGATCTTTTCTCCCGTCCTTCTGTTCGCTCTTCAGATCACCGGCCAGTCCCAGGACTTCGACATTACCTGCTAGGGGATCGTAGCGGCAGGCCCAGATGCGATCGTAAGCGACATATTGATTGGCATCCGTCAAGACGGCAATAATCTTGTCTTGGAGTTCCGGTGTGAGCTGCGACACCGGAGCTGCGAACATTTCTGCGGGAGTGGGTGGCGGAGGGACCGGCTCGTGCGCGACAAACGGCCGGCTTACCAAGACATTCATATCGAACAGGCCTTCGCGATCCAGCGCTTTCGTAATCTCGTCGCTGGCCTGCTCCATCAAGCTCTTCTCTTTTTTCGCAAACATGGCACTCTCTTTTCGCCCGATAACGAGGAAGCCGTACGTCCGGTTCCGATGTAGGAGGGAAACACAGAGCAACGACTTCGTGCCCGGCGTAATCAAGCGGAGGCGAAGGGTGCGCCCGCCTTCCTGATCACTCGCGGGGACCGCTGCAACGATGATGGGGGCCGAAAGTGTTCGGAGGATGGCTTGAATATCGCGAGGTGTGAATCCTCGCGCGGCTTGGCTGACCAATGGGCCTTGGTCACGGTGGAACACGGCGGCGAGCGCCGCGTCGACCGGCAATTCGTTGAGCACGGACGTCAAGGTCCGCTGGAGATGTGTCTCGGAAATTGGTTTGCTGTGTGGAGCTGAGGGCGTCATTTGGTGAGTTGGGGTAGCCACGCGGGCGCATTGTAACAACGCGCGACGAGCAATTCAATGAAAAGGCATAGCAGGCTGAGGGAAACTAAGTTGGCACATGCAGACTTCAAGGGGCCGCACCTGTGGGACAAACCCGGTCTATCTGGTTATCTGGTCTGTCTCGTCTATTTGGTTGAGCCAGACTAACCAGATAGATCGGATCAACCAGATGAACCAGAGAGACTACATGGACAAAATAGGTTGGCGGATTTTTCAGCTCCTGATAGGCCTTGTTATTCGTCGGGATTGATAATCTTGGGCGGGCGTTGAGGGGGTGCGTGACGTTCCGTCTGGCGGTGGTCGGTGGTCCATGCGTTGAGGATCATGGTGACCAGACTGATCACGACCGCGCCGCCGACCGCTGGCCAGAACCCCGCTACCGAGAATCCTCCGACCAGGTATGCGGTGAGTTCCAGAAGGAGCGCGTTGAGCACAATGAGAAAGAGCCCCAACGAGAGGACGATCAAGGGTAGGGTCAGCACAAAGAGAATGGGCCGGACCAACAGGTTCAGAAATGTGAGCACCAAGACCGCGGCGATTCCGGCGCGGGGCGAGTCGACTCCAAGGCCTGGTACGATCATGACCGCGAGAAAAACCGCGATGCCCGTGATCAGGACTCGAATGATCGCCGCGCGAACCCCGCCACTCAAGAAAGAATTCTTGATCTCCCGCGTGATGTGAAGTGTCGGCATTGAGTACCCTACTGAATCGGAACCGGCTGCATGGGGGCCGGTACGCGCTTGGCCGATAAAAAATTTATTTCGGTGGCGAGCAACACTTTATCGCCCTTTTTATCGCCCTTTGTGGCTTTGATGATGACACGATCACCCACCTCGGGCACGCCGGCGCGTTTTGGATCGTTCTTGTCCTTGTACAGGGTCCTTTTGTCGATCTGCACGTCCACCGACTGGCCCTTGGACGTTTTGACTTCAATATGTTTCGTGTCAATGGCCATAACCGTGCCGAGTACATGCTGGTCGGCGCCGTAGGCGAAGCTTGGCGGCGACATGAAGAGGCACGCGAGAGTCACAATCAGACGTAACCACATGATGAATCCTTGTTCCTTCGTTGTCGATGCTTAGTGATGATGGCCGCTATCGGTCCGTGCTGCCGCTGCATCGTCTCCCTGTAAGAATTGGTCGAGGGCGGCTTCTTCTTCCAGGTCTTTCTTCGTCTTGGGATTGAGCGCCTTCATCTGGTCGAGTTCTTCCGGCGTCAGTTGCGGGAGATGACGAATGAAATGAACCAGCTTCCAGCTGCCCAAATCTTTATCGAGGTCACCCTCTCCCCAAGCGGCCATCGCGGTGAAGCGGATGCCGTTGTGAATGACCCAGAAGATCTCACCGTCCGACATCGATTGCGTGTCGGCTAATCGTAAGTCAGGCGCCTTCGGGTACACGTTCTTGCCGATCGGGGTCTGACCGCTGCCGTTGTTGGCATGGCAAGTAGCACAGTGATCAGCAAAGTGTGCCATCGCCTCTTTCATAATCTTGGGGCTAAGCGAAACAGGGTTGGGTGCATTGCGTTGCTCAAATGGGATGGCGAGATGACGAATCTGGCGCGCCAAGAACACCTCGATTGGATGGGGCTCCGTCTTTGCGCTAAAGCCGGTGGTGAACAATCGATATCCCAGCCACCCGAAGGTACCAACAATCCCGAAACTCAACACGTTGATAAAGATGAGGAAGACGATCAGTTTCGTTCGCATGGCTACTGCCATGCACTATACAAAGTCTTTGGCCTGATTGCCACCGGGCTATCTCGCCTGCATTATTCATGAGCGCTTCTGCGGCAATCGCGGAGTCGCTGCTCTTTCGCCTGGAGCGTCGTTTGTGAAGCGTGAACCGTGAACCGTAGGACGGAAAATACTGTGTCTGTATCCTCACTTGCGAGATTCGAGATACGCTTTACGATAAACGCGCCTTCGGGCGATTTCTCCACGAACCTTCATGAATATTGCGGGTGAGACGAAGAGACGCTACGCGGTCCCGCGAGGCGAACAATCAGCAGCGCGATGACGGGGAGATGCATCAACAGCCCACTCATCCCCATGAATGATTCGTCGATCCAGAACGTCACACTGAGATTGAAGGCTAAGACGCCATAGTAGAGGCCGACGCCTAATAGAAGCTGAGGCGTGACCGACGGAGGCGGCGAGAGCGCGGGGAGTCGCCGCTCGAGCGGAAAGTAGATGGCGAGGGAGATGAGCCCGACGACAGCCCATCCGACATAGTTGGCGAACGGCACGCCGAAGTGAAGGCCTGGGTCAGGGTAGTAATAAATCTTTCCCAAGAACCAGCGGTCACCGCGAAGAGCCACCGGGTCAATTACCATGTCGATGAAGGCAAACAAGAAAGCAGTGAGTAAGAGCACGGGCCCATTGGTTCGTGCTGGGAGGTCGAAACGGAGCAGCTTGAGCAGCGGTCGAGTGGAAGGCGAGGACTGCTCGATTGGGAGGAGGAGACAGAGTGCGACGCAGTAGGCGGCGTAGAGCAGAAAACTGAACGAGATCGAGTCCATGAATGGGACGTTGGAGAAGTAGAGTTCCTGCCCCACGGTCGAGCCATTGTAGTGGTACCAACCGAAGGGAATGCCGGTGCGGGTAGACGAAAACTCACAGACGAAGGCGGTGGCCCAGCTAATCAGCCAGAAGCGCCAGGTTCGCGGCCACCCGATCAGCGTGATCGCGGCGAACAAAAACGCGGCCAGAAAGACGAAGACGTAGGGGCGAAAGAGGATGGTCTTATAAAACAGAATGATCAGGTTCATCAGTTCTAAGTTTTGAGTTATGAGTTCTGAGTTGGCGAGGTCTCACAAGGCCAGTATGGCGCTGGCTTGAGGGCCAGAATGTTGATTCGATTGTTGCATCGCACTCAGAACGTGAAGCGCTTGCCTCGGAGTTTCTATTTTCTGACAAATAAATACTCAGAACTCTTAACTCAGAATTTTCATGGTCACGCATAGCCGTGATCTCGGAACCACCGTACGGCTTTCTCCAACGCCACTTCGGGCGGTGTCTGCGGGATGCCAAGTTCCCTGATCGCCTTGCTGCAATCGTAGTGCATCATGTATTTGGCCATTTTCACGCCTTCGAGCGGAATGCGCGGTGGCTGGCCGGTGAGGTTGGCGATCCATTGGTTGAGGTAGGCCAGGGGAAGAATCGCGAGTCGTGGGAGCTTGATCGTGGGCGCCTTGACGCCGGTGAGACGACTTAAGATCTCAAGCACCTCCCGCAGCATCAAGTTTTTGTTGCCCAGAATGTAGCGCTCGCCGATCCGCCCCTTCTCCATCGCGAGCAGATGACCGGCTGCCACGTCATCGACGTCCACGATATTCATTCCGGTTTCGATATAGGCCGGTATGCGGTCTTTCATGAAGTCCACGACGACCTGCCCCGTCGGGGTCGGCTTCACATCGCCTATACCGACTGGGGCACTGGGGTTCACGATGACGACCGGGAGCCCCGCCTTCGCGAGTGTTAAGACCTCTTGCTCGGCCAGGTACTTTGACCGTTTGTAGTGGCCAGCCATCTGTTCGAGCGAGACGGGCGTCGCTTCCGTGCCGAGCCCTCCGCCGGGCGGAAGGCCGATTGCGCCGATCGTGCTGCAATAGACAATCCGTTCGGTGCCAACTTCACGGGCCGCTTCCAGCAGATTCTTTGTGCCGGTGACGTTGATGTCGTAAAAGATAGACGGATCTTTGGCCCAGAGTGCATAGTGCGCCGCCACATGGTAGAGCTGTCGGCAGCCGGTGAGCGATTTGCGTAACGAGGCTGGATCGCGCAGATCGCCCTCGACCCGTTCGACGGTCAGCCCCTGAAGATTCTGGAGGTCGGACCCGGCGCGGGCCAGAACGCGGACGTCGATGCCGCTGTTGACCAGCGCGCGTGCCACTGCGCCGCCGACGAATCCGGTTGCACCAGTGACGAGAACTTTCATGGGCGAGTAAGGCGTGAGGAGTAAGGGGTAAGGGGTTGGGTGAAGCTCAAATCGAATAGTGCTTTCATCAGGGTGTCGCTCCTCACCCCTTACGCCTAACCAGTTAGTTCTTCCGTGACGTGATATAGCGCGCCAGTTCGCGGAGCGGGTCGGCGGCCTGACCGAACGAGGAGAGGCGCGCAATCGCGCGGGCCACGCAGTCGTCCGCCAGTTTTCTGGCTCCCTCGGCCCCATAGAACGCCGGGTAGGTTTTCTTCCCGCGTTCCGCGTCGGTGTTGGGATTCTTGCCCAGTTCCTCGCGCGTCCCCGTCACGTTGAGCACATCGTCCGCGATCTGAAAGGCCAGCCCAACATCCTCGCTATAACTCGTGAGGTCATCCAGTTGGCGATCCTGTGCGCTGGCGGCAATGGCGCCCATCCGCACCGCTGCGCGAATCAACATGCCGGTCTTATGCTTGTGGATGTTCTGGAGGGTCGGGAGATCGATGTCTTTGTTTTCAGCCTGGATATCAAGCACTTGACCGCCCACCATCCCCACGTTCCCTGAACCGTGGGCTAGTTCCTGAATCAGCCGCACTTGGCGCGCCGGGTCGCAGCCCTTCATCAGATCAGGACGGCTGCAAAGATCGAACGCTATCGTCAGCAACGCATCGCCGGCCAGGATCGCCATCGCCTCGCCGTAGACCTTGTGATTCGTCGGTTTCCCACGCCGGAAGTCGTCGTTGTCCATCGAGGGCAGGTCGTCGTGAATCAAGGAGTAGGTGTGAATCAATTCCAACGAACAGGCGATCGGCATCAATCCCGGCGCGGGCCGCCCAACCGCTTCTGCCGCGGCAATGGCCAGGATCGGGCGGACTCGCTTCCCTCCCGCCATGAGACTGTACCGCATGCTTTCGTGGAGCGTGGAAGGCGCTGTTGTGGCGCTAGGCATGACGGAATCGAGAAACCGATCCACGCCGTCCCGCTTCTGTTCGAGGTAGTTCTTGATGTTCATGGGGGTAGATCGCACTTGTCGTAACCGGCTCTGAATCGGCGCGGAGCGTAACAAAAGGTCTGGAGGCTGTCAAACAAGGAGGGGTTGGCACCCATGATTGATTCTTCGCTCCCCGAGCGCGCACCAAGAATAATCTGATGGTGAAATCAAGGGCGGTGCTCGCTCGATGGGCGCGGTGGGATCAATCACGGGCATCGACCCAAGGGGTAAGGAAGGAGGGGA
>JAQBES010000127.1:0-13773 GCA_032123755.1 Nitrospirota bacterium | reverse complement strand
CTGGGAGCTAATCTAGTACAAGATGCCTCCAACCCTCAAGCCCGCCATCTCCTTCGCCGAAAAGAAGGACCTCGACCCCACCAAGCTCGTCCGCCTCTACCAGCAAGCGCCTTGGGCCAAAGGAAGGACCCTTGAGGCCGCACGTGAGATGTTGCGCCACACCGACGTGGCTGTAACAGCCTGGGACGGTGACCTGCTGATCGGATTTGGACGGGTATTAACGGACTATGTCTACCGAGCGACCATCTGGGACGTGATCGTCGATAAGGCCTACCAGGACCAGGGCGTCGGCACCGATATTGTCCATCGCATTTTGAACCACCCTCGCCTCAAGAAAGTCCAACTCTTCTGGCTCTGCACCAGCATGCCGGGGTTTTATGAAAAGCTCGGCTTTAGTTCGAAGGAACAGACCGGGATGGTGTGGAGCCGATCGAAACAGGGCCGGCAGGAATAGCGTATTTTCTTCGAGTCTGAGATCCTTTGCTTTTGCCCTTCTATCGTATCTGGCATGGAACCCCAGGAGGATGGGAGTTCCATGCCACTACATCTGCCTCGAACATTCAGAAACTAAAAGAAGAGTTTAGCGCCGAAGAGGAAACCAAAAGACGAGGCGTTCCAGTCGTTGTTGCGGTTCCCGTTCACCGTCGCATGTCCGTCATTGCGTTTGTAGGCCATTTCCGCGTTGAGGGCAAACTGTTTGTTAAGCATGTAGTCGGCGCCCCAGCCGAGTCGCCAGGCGAAGGTGTTGCTGGGGGAGATACGAAATGAGCTGTTTTCACCGAAACTGTTCACATTCACTCCGAAGCTCATGTTGGCATAGGGGCTGATCGGGCCAAATCGAACCGGACGTATTTCGACTGTCGGCAGCACTGATACGGTGTCTTGATGGCCCCAATCACGGTAGGGTCGTTCTTGATCTACGCCATGACGTTCCCACTCCAACATCATCCCGGCTAAGAGCCACTTGTTGAGACTATACATCGCTTGGAAATTGACCAAGGAGCCCACACTGGTTGAGCTATTAGCGGTTAACGATTGTGTCAATGGCGCAAATCCTGCCCGCATACCGAGCACGACTTTGCCTGGCTCTATTCCGCCCTGTTCCATCTTCCATTCTTCCGCGCTTGCCTGGCTGCCTAGAACGAGCGCGTTTATCACCATGAATCCCAGCAAGCCCCAACGAGCTATAACGACACCCATATAAAATAAATCCTCCGTAATGTAATGATGTAAATAAACTACAGACACGCGTTCTATCCGCACTACGACGCAAGTTCGGTACCCCGATTCACTGAGAGTCGATTGTAGTCCGGTGAAGGAAATCGCTCAATAAAAATGAAAGCTTAGACCTATCATGCTTGCTGGGCGATTCAGGGGTAGCCATGGTGCCGTTTTGCTTGTGGAATAATGACTCATTGCCGACACAGTTTTGTATCTGTAGCACTACAGTGGGAGAGACAACATAAAAATGGTTAAGGACTTAGACGGCACAATGTGACATGGAGTTGAGGTCAACTGAGGGCGAGAGACCGCCGCTGTCTCTTGGGAGAAAAAATGACCGAAACAAAGAACAGCACGGTGGCGAGCAGCACAATGGCAGGGCCGGAAGGGATATCCCAGTAAGAGGAGATGAGTACTCCCCCGACTGAGCAGGTGATTCCAATGAGGACCGAATACCAGGTCAACGTCGAGAGGCTATGCGTCAGTTGGTAGGCAGTGGAGGCAGGAATCAGGATCATCGCGAAGACAAGGATCGCGCCGACGGTCTTGAGAGAGATCACCACCGTGAGGGCGACCAGGGTCAGCAAGAGGAAAAATATGCGCCGGGCCGGCACTCCGGAGGCTTCCGCCATTTCTTGGTCGAAGGCGATGAAGTAGAGTTCTTTCGCGAAGAGCACAATCGCACCGATGACGACGATGCTCAGTCCGGCAATGATGCCTAGTTCTTCGCTGGTCACGGCAAGCACATTTCCAAAGAGGTAGCCATAGACCTCGGCATTATAGGTCTTCATCAGACCGATGAAGAGAATCGCAAGGGCCATGGTGGCGGTGTAGAGAATGCCGATGGAGACATCTAGCTTCATCCGGCCTTTTTCTTCCACCCATCCCGTGATCCAGACTGTGGCGAGGCCAAAGAGCATGGCCATGAGCAGCGGTGGCCAGCCCATGAGATAGCCGAGCGCGACTCCGGCAAACGCCGCATGGGCCGTACCGGCTCCCATAAACGCCAACCCTCGTAGCACGACGAAGACACCGATTGTCGAGCATAAGGCGCCAACGAGCGCAGCCGCTAGGAGAGAACGCTGTATAAAGTCGTATGCGAGCAGGTCAAGCATCGTAGTGATTGGTCAATGATGGTGGTGGTAGTCTTCGACGATAACGAGATCGTTCTCTGTAATAACAAGGTCTTTCCCATAGACCTGGCTGAGGATGTCTGGCTTCAGCACATCGGCAGGTGGCCCTGCGGCGTAGAGGCGGGTCTTGAGGAGCACGAGCCGGTCTACCCGCGAACGGATCATATTGATGTCATGGGTGATCAAGAGGACTGTTAAGCCTAACTCTTCGTGCAGATGCTGGACCAACTCGACAACACTGTGCTGCGTCGTGATATCCAGTCCAGTCGTCGGCTCGTCGAGCAACAACACATCTGGCTGCTGGGCCAACGCTCTGGCGATGAAGACGCGCTGTTGTTGTCCTCCGGAGAGGTGGCCCAGCGCGCTTTCTCGATGCCCCTCCATCCCCACGTGAGCCAGGGCGTCCAGCGCGATCTTGAGATCTTTCCCTGATGGCCGCGTGAACAGACCTAAGGCGCCGTACCGTCCCATCATGACGGTTTCCAGTACTGTGACGGGAAAGTTACGATCAACCACTCCCTTCTGAGGCAGATAGCCGATCCTGGCCCGATGGTGACAGCGTAGCTCATCACAGGCACAATCGAAAATTCTGAGATGACCTTTCAGCGGTGCCATTAACCCGAGGACCGCGCGGCAGAGAGTCGTTTTTCCGGACCCGTTGGGGCCGATGACCCCCACGAACTCGCCGGATTGAATCTCGAGCGAGATATCCTCAAGTGCAACCACCCCAGGGAACCCAAAGGTGGCATGATCGAAGTGAATGATAGGGAGCGACTGACCTGCCATGTCGGTGAGGACTCCTCTCAGTCCAAGCCGCTGAAACCGCGGCCTATCACCCGCTAGGCCGCACCCAGCGCGTTGACCAATTGGAGCACATTATAACGGAGCATGTCGAGATAGGTTTCTGTGTGCGGGAGGCCTCCCGGGAGAGTGGTGAGCACCACCATGCGCGCCCCAGTCTCCTTGGCCAACAGCTCGGGAGTCTTTTGGCTCAGCTGAATTTCCGAAACCACGACTTTGATCCGGTCCTTTTTGATCTTCACTATGAGGCTGTGAAGGTGGAGCGCCGATGGCTCGCTGCCTGATTGGGGTTGGATCGTTCCGACAATCTGAAAGCCAAAGCGCCTCGCGAAGTACGGCCAGGCCGGATGATGAGCGATAAACCGCCGGTCGGCCACGTGCGTGATTCGTTCACTCAGCTCTCCTCGAAGTTGGTCCAGCTTCCGAAGGTAGGAGGCCTGATTGGTTCGGTACTCCGTCGCATGAACCGGGTCTACCTGAATGAGCGCTTCCGTGATGTGCCGCATCATGGTCATCGCGTTCTCAGGGTCCATCCATACGTGAGGATTCCCTCGTTCGTCTTCTTCGCCAGTATGAGCTGCGCCGTCATGGTCTGGTCTGTCGCGGAGAAGCGCGATGCCTTTGGAGGTGGTGACGACCCGGAGTGATGCGCTGCCGGCATTCTTCACCAACGAAGAGACCCAGACTTCGAGGCCGATACCGATTTCAAACAGCAGCCGGGCTTTCCGGACGGCGACGAGGTCACTTGGCTTGGGGGAATAGGTATGTTCGTTTTCATAGCCGCTTAGTAGGGAGGTCACCCGTACGTGGGATCCGCCGACTTGTTCGGTCAGGTCCTTCAGGACGGGAATCGTGACCACGATATTGAGGGGCTCTGGAGGAGCGGCGGCAAGAACCAGAGGTGCGGCGAGCACACTGTGACTAATGAGGATCGCCCAGAGTAGGCGCATCAATTGGAGATTCAGCATGGGCGAGAACGCTAACATTGGGTCCTTTGGTTGTCAACGCAACGACTTGGGTTGATTCCGAGAGTTCCGTGGCGATTTCTTCCCTGCTTGACCCCGCCGGATAGTTCCATTAGCGTAGCGATCGACAGCTCTTGATAGACGATCACTGGAGAGGTCAAGGAATGCATGTCGTGGGACTCATGTCTGGAACATCCGGCGATGGTGTCGATGCTGCCCTCGTGGACATTACCGGGCGAGGTCGTTCCCTGAAGGCGCGGACGCTCGCGGCGCACACGCTGGCCTATCCACGCTCGTTACAACAGCGCATTCTCTCCGCGTCGGTTTCCGGGACGGTGGCGGATGTGTGTCACCTCAATGCGTTGCTTGGTGAATGGTTCGCGAACGCGGCGCTGCGCGTGATTCGGCAGGCGAAACTCCAGCCGAGCGATGTGGCGTTGATCGGCTCTCATGGGCAAACCGTGCACCATCTTCCGCATGGTATCCATGCGCCGGGAGTCGGCGCCATTCGTTCCACCCTGCAAATCGCCGAGCCGGCGGTGATTGCCGAACGAACAGGCATTACGACCGTGGCCAATTTCCGGTCGCGTGACATCGCCGCAGGAGGTCAAGGGGCTCCGTTGACGCCCGTGGCACATGCGCTGCTCTTGAAACATGCACGTCGCGCGCGGTTGGTGGTGAATCTTGGGGGCATCAGCAACGTGACGTATGTGCCGAAAGGGGGACACCTCAGCGGGGTGCAGGCATTCGATACGGGGCCGGCCAATATGGTGCTGGATAGTCTTATGGTGCGTGTGACCGACGGGCGACTGCAGATGGATCGTGATGGAAAATTGGCCATGAAAGGGCAGGTCGATTCTCGACTGTTGGGCAAGCTGCTCGCGCACCCCTTTCTGTCCAAGAGACCGCCCAAATCGACCGGGCGTGAAGCATTCGGTCCTGCTCTCATCGAGGAACTGCTCGCGATTCAGCAGCAACGCAGCATCTCGATCGAGGATCTGTTGGCGACCTGCAGTATGTGGACGGCCAAGGCAGTGGGAACTTCGCGACGGTGGATCAGTGGTGAGATCGATGAAGTGGTGGTGGGCGGCGGTGGCGTCCGTAACCGTGCGATCATGAGCCATCTTGCAACGGTCTTCGCCCCGGTTCCGGTCACCACATTTGAGACCCTGGGATGGGACAGTAATGTGTTTGAGGCGGTGGCCTTCGCCCTTTTGGCCTATCAAACCGTGACTGGGCAGTGGGGAAATATTCCGTCTGTGACGGGCGCGAACCATCCGGTACTTCTTGGCACGATTGTCCCGAACGGGCCTCGCTGGCGTGAATCCATTCCTGCGCGATAGTTGCCGCTATGGAGACTGTTTTCATCGGTCTGGCCATCGCGTTCCTGGCTTTCCTGATCTGGTGGCTGAGGGTCTCGTCAACCAGTAGTCCAGCCAGGAAAGAGACTTTTGTCCTTCCTCCTGGCGTCACGCTACGTCCCCAGCCTCTGCTAACTGACACCGATCTCTTGCTCTACAATCTCATACGTTTGGCCGTGGAAGACCATTATCTTGTCTTTGCGAGAGTTCCGCTCTGGTCTGTTGTCAGCGTCGAGGCCGAAGGAAAGGCTCGGTCGCAGGTGTTGAGACAGATCGCGCTGAAGCAACTCGACTTTGTGTTGGTCCACCCAGGAACGAAGGCTGCGGAACAGGTTGTGTTGCTTGAAGAAGGTTTCCCCCCTCAGCCACACGAGGTCGCTCGGACGCGGGATATCCAGTCTGTCCTACAAGCTGCCGGCATCACGCTGACCACCTTGAAGCCCCAGACGTCCTATACGGTGCCTCAACTGGCTCAGCTGTTTGGCGTTGGCGATGACGAGTGATTGCCACCGCGTATATTGCCGACACGTCTTTTGCCTGGCTTGAGGGGACACTAATCGGAAGAGCTGTTGCCGGTCAGTTGCGGGGTCGCTTCCTCATCCCTCATCGGTGCCGCGTCAAGGGCTTTCCGTGCCAACTCTGCTTCAGCACTTTCAGGATATTCATCGATCACTCGCTCGTACATCAAACGAGCTTTGTCGTGATCCTTCAGCCTGGTGTAGGTTTGTCCGATCTTTAGGGTAGAGGCAGCATACTTCGGACTGAGGGGGTAGTAAGACACGACGTGGTAGAAGGATTTCAAGGCTTCCTTGTGGCGCCCTAATCGGTACTGACATTCACCCACCCAGTATTGTGCGTTGGCTGCCAGCGAGGACTGCCCGTGCAGTTCGAGAAAGAATCGAAAACCAGCCAGCGCGGCCTCGTAATCCCTGTGCTTGAACTCCTCCATCACTCGATCATAGAGGTGTCGAGGCGAGTCCTGCATGTTGGAGGGGGCGGCGACGGCGAGATTGAGAGAAAACAGCACCGCGACCATTCCCGGGAGCACGATCATCAACGTCTTCATCATAATGCCTCCTTACTGCTCGGCAAAGGCTCGGTATCCATCCTCCCGTGATGTCGCAATCGTCGTGCCACTATGCAGCTATCCGGCGTGGCTAAAACCGACGACAATCCAGGAGCTTGGCGCCATTCGATGCCAGGAATTGCCGAATGCCTACCCCTGCCTGAGCGACAGATTTGTACGATTTGTGCGTGGATCTTCGCTTGACAGAAGGGAGCCCACTACTCAGCAAAGTGGCTTCGGCTAACGCTTTGCGGAGAACTTGACTTGCTTGTTCATGGACGAAATAATGCCGCTCGGTCTGTCTGGTTCATCTGGCTTCTCTGGCCTATCTGGTTTGTTTCGTTTATTTCGTTGGTCTTGTTCAATCAAACAGATGAGACAGGCCAGATAGACCAAATGACCAAGAAAGGCGCGGTGAAGGGAGTTGGACATGATGACTGATCCTCCGCCGAATCCACTCGGCGGAAAGACTTTGATCGTCGACGCGAATGACGGCGACTCGTATCCGCGACCCAGTGCGGCACTACTCGATGCAGGAGAGCATGACCAGGTTTTTGTTCGTCCTGGGATCTATGAGGACAAAGTCTTTATCACCGGGCGACCGATTCATTTGGTGGGGGCGGGTCGAGACGAGGTGCAGATTTTTTCCCGTCGTGGGGGACCGTTCTATCTCCAGCAGGTCCCAAGCGGTCGCATCTCCGGCATCACGTTTCGATACGTCGGAAGCGACCAGAATTCCGCGATGAACCTGCTCGATTCCTCTTGTGCTGTGACACAATGCCGTGCCACGGAGGGTATTCTGTCCGGTGTGGTGATCTATGGCTCTCAGTCACGCCCGACATTTATCGAGAACGAAGTCTGCGGCAACCGCGAATCGGGGATTTTTGTGTTTGCCGGGGCACAGCCGAGGATCGCCGACAATGTTTGCAGGGGCAACCACCATTTCGGTATTGCGGTGCGTGATCCTGGGAGCCATCCGGAACTCGTCAGGAACCGGTGTCGTGAGAATATGCTGAGCGGGATTCTCCTCTTTCATCACGCGGAAGCGCTCCTCGTCGACAATACGTGCATCGAGAATCAGCACTGGGGGATGGTGATGACTCCCGACTGCCACACTACTCCTGGTCGGGAGGCGCTAGACACCTCAAACATTCTTGCCCCCAATCCGCGCGGGACCTTGATCGTGACGGACCAGCCGTTAGGTGACATCGGCCGGTGATGAGCCAGGATGTCGCGGACACTGCAATCTGGGTTAAGTGCGTAGAATACAGAAGGCAGGGTCGGGGAGGAGTTTGAAGGCGTCCCCAGTCTTGATTCCGTCCACGTCGATAGTGCGGATTCGTTACGGAAGGAGATTGGCCGAGTGAGTTCCAGAGGCTTCGTGAAGGTGAAACGCACTGCCGCCTTGCTGTTTCGCTCGATACATCGCCGTGTCCGCATGCTTCAGTAATTCGTCGACGGGATGGTCGTCGTGAGGGTAAATCGTAATTCCGATGCTGACGCCGATGGAGATGTGGTGCCCCTTTAACTCGAACGCCGTGGCAATGGATTCCGTGATGCGCTTCGCTACTACAAGGATATTCTGTTCGGAAGCGACCCCTTCTAGAATAATCGTGAACTCGTCCCCGCCCATCCGGGCTACGGTATCGACTTCCCGCACACAGGTCTTGAGTCGCTCAGATACGGCCTTGAGTAGTTCGTCACCCATGTCGTGGCCGAAGGTATCATTCACCGCTTTGAAACGATCAAGATCGAGGAGCATGAGACCAATCGGCTGATGCATGCGCTTGCTTCGAGCCATGGCTTGAACCAGCCGATCACGAAAGAGGCTACGATTTACCAGCCCGGTCAAGTGATCGTACTGTGCGAGGTAGGTCAGGCGTTCTTCAGAGCGTTTCCGCTCAATGGCATAGCGGACGGCACGAGCTAACAGCTCGGGGTGACCCTGACCTTTGACGAGATAATCCTGTGCCCCTTGTTGGACAGCTTGAAGAGCCAGGCTTTGGTCGCTCACGCCGCTCAGGACGACAACAGGGGTCGTCGGACTGGTGGTATGGACCTGTCTGACCGTCGGGAGACCGAACGCATCAGGGAGCGACAGGTCCAAGAGCACGGCATCGAATCGCTCACGGCCGAGAAGCGTGAGCCCTTCTCCCAACGTTTTCACACGAGTAATCTGGAACTCCTCGACGCTCCATTCAGAAAGAAGATCCTGCGTGAACTGAGCGTCGACGTCATTGTCTTCGACGAGGAGCACTTTGATCATCTGACACCCTCGCTATCGCGTGAACCCCTGAGTCCGGTTCCTAATGCTCAGATCTGGACCAGTTGCTGTGACGAGGCCAGCTACTATTGAGAGAGTGATTATAGCCAAGAGACGAGGGAGGATAAAGAAAATGCGAAAATACGGTAAGGGAGAGGCGTGAAACTCGAAAGGAGTTCCAGGCCACGGACAAGTGTGACGGCACAGGCCGCATGATACCACTCTCCCCGGTGAAGACCATGACCGCCCCTTGTAGCAGATGCAAGCCAATAAGACTACGTAGGGCGGTCAAGAGGAACCACGGCGGACGATCTGGGGTGAAGGCATTTGGTTTTAACCTACATGGAGCGCTTCAGCTCGGCGACGAACCTCTTCGGCTTTTTGCGATTGCCCGAGGTTGTCGTAGAGTGAGGCGATATTCGCATGCAAGTGCGACAAGAGTTGTCCTAACTGTGCTTCCTGTGCGATCACGTTCGCTTCGAGCGCCAGTTTCTTCTCTTCACTCCGGCGGAAGCGTTCCTCAAGCCGCTGTACGAGCTGGATCCAGCCTTTGACCTTGCCGGAATCCAAGTCAGGGAGAGTCGGCAAGGCTTCAGCGCGCTCGAGAGATTTTTCGGTTTGATTCATCCAATTGATGAAGACGAGAAAATCACCAAGCGTAATTTTTAATGCGGATGAGGCGCCTTCTTCTTCGATGACCAGGTCTTCCATTACAACTCCTTGTGAAGAAAATTATTTCGAATAGTGTGTGGCAGATAAACGAAACACGTCCGCCGAATTGCCGATGAAGTGTTCTGATACCAGCTCCTGAAGAGTAAATATCGCGGCGAGCTCCAAGCGAGCCACCTCCTTTCTATGTCTGATCTTTGGTGAAAAACGGAGAGCAGGTCCAAGAACGGGCACCCCATAGGCTACATCAGGTAGTGTTGGTCGAGTATTACTGTGCCAGCAGTGGTATTGTCAATAGTTCTCTTGGGGATTGATAACGAGAAACCTCTCCCTGATTCTTCGGCCTACAGCCGAAGTCAAGAAGAGCAGGAAGTGGGTATGACTATCCTTGAGGTGACAGGGGGGGAACGTTCGGATAAATTCCGCGTGGGAGGCGTTCTGGGCCAATGGTCCCTTCGCAGGCATACCCAGGCTCGAAAGGCCAGAGGAGGGATCGACCTTCCCAAGAACCTCTCACCTGAATCGTGCGAAACGTTACCCCAAGTCGAACCGCCTCCTCTCGCATCGTGGAGAGGCAGCCTTCGTAGGAATAGGCGCGGCGACCCAGTATGATCGGTTGGCCTGTCTGGTTATGGAACACAGTATAGGGCTCAGCGCAGGCTGCCAGTAGCAGTATCATGATGAGCGGAAGACTTCTCGTCATGCGCCGTTATCCTTACGAACTCGTGTGATGATTAGGACTGTGCCCCTTGCCACGAGCTGGATCGATGTGGCAGCGGGAGAGGGACCTGTTTCCTGACGAGCCGACCTAGGCGGACTTGGTCTTCCCCCGGCATTTGGATAAATTCGACACCGAACCGTCGTCCCTCGCACCAGCGTACTTTGGCTAATCCGACTCGGAGCGGAGACGTAGTATCAGGAACGAGCATTCTCATCTCAAGATAGGAGCCGGGCTGTACTCGTTTGCGGCTGTGGACGGCGCAGCCAGGGACAGACACGTTGAGCACGGTTCCCTCCCCCACATAGGCCTCACCAGCAAACACAACGGGGAAGTGCGTGTGGACTCGTTCACAGTACCGAAGTTTCGCCATGGCGTCGACTCCTTCTCGGTCAAGTCGATGAGGAGAGCAGAGAGTACCATGTCTTCTTTCAGCACGCGAGAGGCCCCCCTCGTTCGAGGGATCTGGCACTAGAGAGTTGGGTGTGCCCGCAGCACCCCCAACGAACCGCAAAGCGCGGCAGGGAGAGCCAAGAAAATGAAAGTCTCTATCCGCATATCCCTACGAAAGTTGGGAGTCTTAAGTAGCCACAAGTCATTGGAATTATGAGACAATCAAGTATTTTACCCTTCCTGACAGACGGCATAGAACCTGCGCTTATAGCGTTTCGTGACAGGGTCAATTCCCGAGCGACAGGAAAGACGCGCCGCAGGGTTACACAGGATTCGGCATGGGGAGGAAACAAAGATGAACAGGGTCGAGCTGCACAATAGACCATATAGTGATGACTTAGGACGCCGGACACTCAGACCTATGGGCTCCATCAGATGTCTTATCTGCGCAGCCGTGCTACTGATGGCGACTTCGGCGCCCGCTGTTCTCGCCGATGCGCTGGTCTATGGATACGTCGGTCACACGGGTCCGGTGAACCTTACGAATGTACCGACAGATGAGCCTGTCACAACGGTTCGCCGCAAGGCCCGCTATCACATTGGTGTGGCGGATCTAGAACTTGAGCAAGCGGTCAGCCGTGCGGCTCAGCAACACCACGTTCAACCGGCCTTGCTCCTTGCGGTGATGAAGGCCGAGTCTTCCTTTAATCCAACCGCAGTCTCCAAGGCAGGAGCGGTAGGACTCATGCAGCTAATTCCGGAAACCGCCATCCGGCATGGCGTCCGTAACCTCTACGATGCGAACGACAACATCACCGGTGGGGCCAAGCACCTGCGTTACCTTCTGGACCGGTTCCACGGTAACATCCGGTTAGCCTTGGCTGCCTATAACGCGGGGGAACGCAAGGTGGATCGTTATGGACGAGATAATGTCAAATGTTGGGTATGAAGCCTTTTGGGAGTAGCTCTTCCTGATGGTCCCTGTTGTATGAGCGAAACGCTCACACCTTCTTCCTCCGTCCCTTCCTGGAGGGAGGAGCGAGAGTCCACTGTCTCACCGACAACCCGCTGTTGACCTCCGCGAGATCAAACTGTTCGGGGTCGAAGTCCTCGGGGAGCCATGTCTTCCATTCCGCGTACTCCTCGTGTGTCGGGTCCTTGAGAATCTCCAGAAGATTCTCGTATCCCCAGATCCCTCCACAATCTTCGGGAGGACAGGATCGGGCGCCTTTCAGGCAGATCGGCGTCTGGTGCTCCCCGGCCTCCAGGACCTGTTCCACCGTCAGCAGGTGTTCCCACCCATCCCCGAAGTCATACATGTATTCCAGCCTATCCTTGATGGACAGGCCCAGCTCCTTGAGCGTCACCATACTCTCATCGACCACCCGCTCCTCGTCAAACTCGGGATCTGGAATGCCAAACCGTTCTTCGCGCCAATGAAAATCGTGTAAATGCGAGTCGGTCCACCCCATCACCTCCTGGATGACGTCGTGCAACCCGGACAGAGACAATCCCTCCGGCACCAGGACGCGCCTCCAGATCGGCGGACGGATCCCGGTCAACGTGATCTTGAACTGGAGGAGAGCCCCCGCCCCACGGCCTGCGCCCTGTGCCGTGTTGCGGGAATCTTGTTTAGGCGGCACGCGCGCGTTCCTCCTCGTTCACCCCATCCCTAAAGACCACGCCCCGCAGCACCTCGCCCACACGCTCGGACCCTTTCAGGCGTCTCCAGCGTTGCTCTGCCGCGACCGCGAGCTTGAAGACCATCGATAGCATGCTCTCCCGGGAGACGCATCCTCGGGTTTTGACTGTCCGGTGCCGGACGGTGGCGAAGGTCGATTCAATGGGGTTGGTGGTCCGGATGTGGACCCAGTGTTCGGCCGGAAAGTCGTAGAAGGCCAGGAGGGCGCTCCGATCCTTTGCCAGGCAGGCCGTCGCCGTCGGATACTTGGCCGCGTAGGCGGAGACAAAGGCATCGAGGGCCTTGTGCGCGGCGTGTTTCGTGTCCGCCATCCAGATCTGGTGGAGCGCGCTTTTGGCCTTGGGCTGGTTGGCCTTCGGCAACTTGTTCAGCACGTTGGCTGTCTTGTGGACCCAACACCGTTGTCCCCGGGTGGCTCCAAAGACCTGGGGTAGGGCTTTCCAAAACCCCAAGGCCCCATCGCCGATCGCCAGCTTCGGGTCCACGGAAAGTCCCCGGTGTTTGAGATCGAGCAGGAGTTCCTTCCAGGACTGTTCACTTTCGCGGTAGCCGTCCTGGATCGCCAGGAGTTCCTTCTTCCCGTCCGCGGTCGCCCCGATCACGACCAGCACACAATGGTGGGCTTCGTCCATCCGGACATTGAAATGGATGCCGTCAGCCCAGAGATACACATAGGTATTCGATAGGTCACGTGTCGCCCACTGGCGGTGGTCTTCCTTCCAGGACTCCTTCAGGCGCTGGATCGTCGCGGCAGATAACCCCGGGGCATCCTGCCCCAGAAGACTGGTGAGCACAGAGCTGAAGTCTCCCGTGGAGATCCCTCGGAGGTACAGCCACGGCAACAGTTCGGCCAGGCTTTTGGTGCGCCGCAGGTAGGGCGGAAGGATTTGGGACGAGAATCGAATCGCTCCCTCCCGGTCCCGCACACGGGGCGCCGTGACGGCGACGTCTCCCAGCCCTGTCTGGATCGTCCGTTCCGGCAGATAGCCATTCCGCACCACCCGCTGACGATTGTTCCCGTCTTTCAACGGCGCATGGCGGATCAGGAACTCCTGCACTTCCGCTTCCACGGCCTCCCGCAGCATGCGTCTCGCCCCTTCCCGCAACACGTCGGTCAAGGCATCCGACGCCGGAATAGGAATCCCTAAATTCGTACACTCGCTGACCGTCTTTGTTCCCATGGCGTCTCCTTATATCCTGCGACCCAAGATTGATGATCGTGGGCGACCATCAGAATACGCCAGTTCCTTCATTCCCTCCATACACAACAATCGATCATAACTCTGAGCACTTCTGCTGCAATCGCTGATCCGCTGCTACGACGAGCCTTCGGCCAGCGGGCTCGCCCCTCGGACCCTCCACGAGTCTCGAAGTTCGGAATCACTGAGGGGCTTTTCCGTTCGCCAAGACTCATTAGAAGGGCGAACGGCCCACACGAAGTGCGGTTTGTACCTCCTCGGGGTCTCACGGCTCCGCGTGCC
>JAQBES010000126.1:0-2922 GCA_032123755.1 Nitrospirota bacterium | reverse complement strand
ACATGCAACGCTGATGGCGGCAATCAATAGTGCCAGGCACAGAATACGGCTCATATATAGTCGCAGGATATCCTGCATGCCATTGAGAATCCGCTGCCCTTCCTGGAAGGCTTCCGGCAGCACCGCAAAAGAATCCTGCGGATTCCGGCGAAAACGATCATCTTTTCCGGCTGATGCCGATCACTCAGACCGGATGATGCCGATCGCACTTTCCGGTGGATGGCGATCACGCGGTAGCGAGACGACGCTGGAAATGAAATCATACCGTTAACTGTGATTTTCGGGCAACGGGGAATGAACTTTTCTCATAGATTCTCCTTGAAGTTCTAAACGATAAGCATTGTGAATAAGACGGTCGAGGACGGCATCCGAGAGGGTGGGGTCCGGGATCCGAATATGCCAATCGGCTACAGGGACCTGAGTGACAACCATGGTGGCGCTGCGACCATACCGGTCATCCAGTATTTCGAGCAAGTCTCTGGCCTGGGAGTGGGAAAGGGGGTCTCTGAGCCAGTCATCGAAAACGAGCAAATGGGTACGGGCCAGCGTGTGCAGCAGTTGGGGATAGGAGCCGTCGGCGTGGGCCAGTTCCAACGACTGCAGCAATCGGGAAGTTCGCTCATAGCGGACTTTGCAGCCGGCCTGGCAGGCAGCCCGACCAAGCGCAGAGGCTAAATAACTCTTCCCCGCGCCAGTCGGGCCGAGGACCAGCAGGTTAAGATGGCGGCTGACCCACTCGGCTTGAGACAGTTGCAGAATCTGAGCTCGATTGAGGCCACGTCGGGCGGAGAGGTCGAGGTCTTCGATGGTGGCAACAAATCGGAAAGCGGGCCGCCTGGATGCGCCGTTGCAGACTGTTGTTGGCCCGGCGGGTGGTCTCGACGTCGACCAGCAAGCCCAGCCGCTCTTCAAAGGAGAGCTCGGCATATTGGGGATTGCGCAGCTGCTCTTCCAGCGCAGCCCGGAAACCAGACAGGTGGAGTTGGCTAAGTTTGTCCAGTATAGGTTGGGTGAGCATCGAAGGTCTCCTCAGTTGTAGTAGGACTCGCCGCGGATGTTGGCGTGGGATGGCAGCGGTGCAGTCGGCGGTTGGTCCCATTTGAGTTGGTCAAGTTTGTTCTCCAGGATGTTGCGGATGCCTTTGTAGGAGCGGATGCCTGCCGGCAAGGCACGGCGACAGGCCGCTTCCAGACGCGCGTTGCTGTAACGTTTGCCCAAGCCGAGAATGCCCAGGCAAGAGCGGTACGCTTGCTGAGGGTGTCGCCGGGCGTCGAACACAGCGGCGATGAGTTGACTGGTGTGGGGACCCATTTCTTCTGCCCAACGTAGAAAACGTTCCGGCGACCACTCATGGTACTTCTGATGCGCAGGTGACATATGTTCGCTCTGGGTGGAATAGCGTCCCTGGGCTTGAGAGCGCCGATGTGAAGCCCGCCGCGTACGGTTGTAGTAGATCTCCACCGTCTTTTCAGTGGCCCGGATATCCACCTCCTTGCCGATTAGTGTATAGGGCACGCTGTAGTAGTGTTTCTCGAAGGCCACATGGTAGTCGATGTGCACCCGCGCCTTTTTCCAGCGAGTGAACTCGTAGGGCTGAGCCGGCAAGGGCGCCAACGCCGGCTGGTCCAGGCTTTCAAACAGTTCTCGACGAGATTGCCCTAGATGACGCATGGGTCGGTTGTTGAGTTTGGTCAGCAGTTCCCGGATAGCCTGATTCAACTCGGCCAGGCTGAAGAAGGTGCGGTCCCGCAACGGCGCCAGGACCCAGCGTTCGACGACTTGTACCCCCACTTCCACCTTGGATTTGTCTTTGGGTTTACGCACTCGAGCCGGAACCACCGCCACACCATACTGCCGGGCAAAATCCAGGTAGGTGGGGTTCAAGTCTGGCTCGTACAGGTGCGGGCTCTTGACCCCGGCCTTGAGGTTATCAGGAACCAGAACTTCAGGGACACCGCCCAGGAAAGCCAACGCCCGCACGTTGGCTCCGATCCAGTTGGCTAAATCCTGTGACCAATGTGCTTCGACGTAGGTGTAATTGCTGGCACCCAAGACAGCCACGAAAACCTGCGCCTGCCGGATTTCTCCTGTCCGTGGCTCCACCACCGGCACAGTGTGACCGGCATAGTCGATAAACAGTTTTTCTCCCGCCTTGTGCTTCAGGCGCATCATCGGTTTGAGTAGTTTGGCCCACGTCCGGTAATGGTGGCAGAATTGGCTGTAGCCATAGCCGCCAGGATGTTCCTGCCGATACTCAACCCACAGCAAGCTCAACGTCACGCCCTTGCGGCGCAGCTCTTTATGTACTTCGGCCCAATCCAGCTGCGGGACGGTGCGTCCAGAAGCTGGTCCCCGCTGAGGAAAAAGCAGTTCGTCTAGCTCCTCAACACTTACACCTTCCGGTAATGGCCAGCTCAACCCGGCTGCTTTGGCATGGGTCACGTATTCGCTGACCGTGCTCGGCGAGACCGAGCAGCTCTGGGCTATCGCTCGGTGCGACAGCCCAGCCTCGTATTTCAATCGCAGCACTTCTTCTATTTTTCGCATGGATAATCTCCCTTGGGACACACTCTCCTCCTTGTTCTCGTTTACAGGAAGAGTGCCCCATCTGTCCTAGATTATCCAGCGTCGTCCACCTTGCTTGCGATGATCCCTAGCCGAGAAGTGATCGACATGCTCCGGAATCGGTGATCGGCATGGCCCGGAATATGCAAACGAAGGCCACAATGTTCTGACCACCCGCGGCTATCACATCAAGCACAACTTTGGCCATGGTAAGGCGCATCTGGCGACCGTCTTGTTCTCGTTAAACCTGCTGGCCTTCTTCCTGCACACGCTCTTGCAGCTGGTCGATACCCACTACCAGCAGATTCGCGAAGCGTTGGGGGCTCGGCGCACTTTCTTTGAAGATATCCGCTCGCT
>JAQBES010000125.1:0-2957 GCA_032123755.1 Nitrospirota bacterium | reverse complement strand
TGCGCTGTTCTGCCTCTCGTCTGTTTGTTGCTCTCTACCTCCATTCAGTTAGATTTTTACACCCCGCTAACATGCTAACCAGTGAGTCTGAGATAGGACCGTAGGCATTGTGGCTCATCGCTCCCAATCTTAAAGCGGCTTGATAGGAAACGGTTCGCGAGATCGATCTGGGCATTCTGAAGTCAGATCTCCGGTCGACAGACGAATACGAACATTGGAAAGGAAGCGCGTAATGCAGAACCACTCGATTTTCTTGTGAGAGCTTTCATAAACAGGCAGAGGCCGCCACAACCCCGAAAAATTCGGATATGTTCCTGCCTCTCAATCCTAGCCACAGACGGTTCGAGGTCGCGATAAACTTCTCGAAGAGTTTCAACCACTGCTCCGTCGGCAGCGCGTCAAGCTCGCTGGTCGCTGCTCTCCTCGCTGTGATGTCTGGCGTCGGCGAAGGTGCGCTTGGCAGGCCGGAGGACTTCATGGCATATTGTTACCAGAAAGCGCACTACCGCCTGGACGATACACAGTCATGAACCAGCGAACGCCGCTACCCAATCCCATCAACCTTGCCTTCGTCGAGAATTTGCACGTGGCGTTCTTGCGGGACCCTACGTCGGTCTCGCCGACGTGGGGAGACTACTTTGAAAATATGGGGCGCGACAACGCCGCGGAGGCAGTGACCAGTCCGACCGCACGAGACACCATTGCCTGGCAGCAAGATCGCGTCACCCAACTCGTCCACGCGTATCTGGTCCGAGGCCACATGGTCGCCGCGATCGATCCCCTGGAGATGTCGCCTCCGGTCCATCCCGAGCTGGATCCGGTGTTTTATGGCTTCACGGAGACCGACTTGGGACAACAGTTCTCCACGCACGGGATTCCCGCGGCGGGCTTCCTTACGTTGCGCGAAATCCTCGAGCACCTGCGAGTTACCTACTGCCGTTCGATCGGCGCAGAGTTCATGCATATTAACGACACGGAGCGGCGGGCGTGGTTGCGGGACCGGATGGAGCGGACACAGAACCATATCCATCTTAAGCGAGACGAGCAACTCCGAATCCTCACGCGGCTAACCGACGCCGTCATCTTTGAAGAGTTTATCCAACTGAAATATCCCGGTGCCAAGAGCTTCTCGCTCGAAGGTGCTGAGAGCTTGATCCCGCTGTTGGACCTCGCCATTGAGACTGCTGGCGCTCACGAACTCGACGAAATCGTCTTGGCAATGGCGCACCGGGGACGGCTCAACGTCCTGGCGAATATCGTCGGGAAGCGACCGCGGGAGATCTTCCATGAATTCGAAAATGCAATCGACCCTCTCCCGGAAGGACGTGGTGACGTGAAGTATCACCTGGGTCACAGCACGGACTGGCTCACGGCCTCAGGGCGGAAGGTGCACCTCTCCCTCTGCTTCAACCCAAGCCACTTGGAATTCGTGAATCCGGTGGCGCTCGGACGCGTGCGCGCGAAGCAGGACCGAGCCGGTGACCAGGCTCGCGCACGCAGCATGGCGCTTCTCATCCATGGGGACGCGTCGTTCGCCGGCGAAGGCATCGTGCAGGAGTCACTCAACCTGAGCCGCCTCGAGGGATACCGCACCGGCGGGACGCTTCATGTGATTGTCAACAACCAAATCGGCTTCACGACCCCGCCGCAAGAGGCGCGGTCGTCATTCCACGCGACGGACGTGGCCAAAATGCTCCAGATCCCGATTTTCCATGTCAACGGAGAAGATCCCGAAGCCGTAGCCCAAGTCGTGCAGCTCGCCATGGATTTCAGGAGAACTTTTCAAAGTGACGTCGTGGTCGACATGTACTGTTATCGCCGGCGAGGCCACAACGAAGGGGATGAGCCGGGCTTCACGCAGCCGATTATGTACCAAGTGATTGAGAAGCGCCTGCCGCTCCGCGAGTATTACCTGAAACATCTCTTACGGCTGGGCGAGGTAGATCGTAAGGAGGCGGATCAGATTGCGGTGGCGCGCCGACGTGAGCTCGAGCGGGATCTCACCGAGGCGCGGAGCCCAGCTTACATTCCTCTGCGAGAGAACCCCATCGGGGTCTGGAAGGGGTACTATGGCGGCCCCCGTGGCGACCAGGAAGACGTCGGAACCGGAGTGGAGCCCGGCCGGCTCACGACGCTGATCGGGGCGCTCACGCGACTGCCCGAAGAGTTTCATCCTCACCCCAGGATGGCCAAGTGGCTGAGGCGACGACGAGAGATGGCAGATGTGACACGCCTCATCGACTGGTCCACCGCAGAAGCACTCGCTTTCGCCACGCTCGCGGCGGAGGGCCACCGGGTCCGTTTATCTGGTCAGGACACGCCTCGCGGAACCTTCAGCCAGCGGCACGCGGTCTTACATGAGATTGAGAGCGGGCGGATGCTCATGCCGCTTCAACAGGTCGCGCCGGATCAAGAGCCGGTGGAAATATACAACAGCCCTCTTTCTGAGGCCGGGGTGCTCGGCTTCGAATACGGGTACAGCCTGGACTGCCCTGACGGGCTGATCCTCTGGGAGGCACAATTCGGGGACTTCATCAATGCGGCCCAGGTCATCATCGACCAGTTCGTGGTGAGCGCCGAAGAGAAGTGGCGCCGGCTGAGCGGGCTGGTTCTCCTCCTTCCCCATGGATTCGAAGGGCAGGGACCGGAGCACTCAAGCGCTCGTCTCGAGCGTTTCCTGGAGCTTGCCGTCAACAACAACATTCAGGTCGTGAACCCCACGACACCAGCCCAGTATTTCCACGTCCTCAGGCGCCAGGCGCTTCGCCAATGGAGAAAACCTCTGGTTGTGATGACGCCAAAGAGCTTACTTCGGCACGCGCAAGCAGTGTCCAAACTTGAGGACCTTGAGGAAGGCCGCTTCTGGCGAATCCTGCTCGACCGGACGACCGTGCCGGAGCGAGTCGAACGCGTGTTGCTCTGCACAGGGAAGGTCTACTACGATCTTGCAAAGATGC
>JAQBES010000124.1:0-7276 GCA_032123755.1 Nitrospirota bacterium | reverse complement strand
CGCTTCCAACGTCCGTCCATTGTGTATTTGGCATGAGAGGCTCCCTCGACGAGTAGCAGGATGCTGAAACAGTCCGCCAGCGGCGTTCTCGCATCGTTCAGACCCTCAACGTACCCCAGAGGGTACGCTTCGACCCTTCACTCGCTGCGGTCTTGCTGGACGGCCAGTTTGAGCATCCTGCGGGACTGTTTTCCACTTCTCCGCACCTTACTTACTCGCGCCGGTGTCATAGTAAAACCGCTCGTGAACTATCTTGCCGTCCTTCCACTTGGCAACGACAACCTGCTCCATGTGAACCGGCTGGCCATTGGTGGCGATGAAGTCGAGGTTGCATTCGTAGAAGCTCACGTTGTCACCGACGCTTGAGGCTGTGACGTTAAACCCTTTCCATTCCTTGACGCCGCTCATGAACTGCTTTTCTCGCTCGATGTTCTCGGCCAAACCCTTCGTCGGCGGATTGGCATTGTCCTGCATCACAGTGTCCTTGTCATAAAACTCATTCATCGCCTCAATGATCTTGCCTTGCCGGATGTAGCCGAACAGATCGTTCAGCCGCTGTTGTATATTCGCTGTGCTCATGACTGCTTCTCCTTTCGAGATTTGCTGGTGAATGTAATCCCGGCCTTCTGGACTTCCTGATAGGGGAGGAGCCAGACGAGCGATTCATCGCTGAGATCGCCGACTTGAAAGCGGTTTCCCCAGGGATCACGGAAATCGCAACGAAAGTCGGACGCCGGTTTCAGTTTGTACTTGTTGATGAGCTTCATCCGCACTTCCTTGATTTGTCTCTCGTCACGAACCATGAAACCAAAATGTTTCATGCGATCCGGTTGCAGCGTGTCTACTTCAAAGATCGCCATGAATTGGTGCTCGCCCAACTTGCACCAGGCGGCGCCTTCGCCGCCGCGGAGCATCTTTAAGCCAAAGACATCGGCATAGAACTTCACCGCTTTCTTGGCATCGGTGACCTCAATGACGATATGGTTACACCCGTAGACTTGAACTGCCATTTAGGCCTCCTTCCTTCTAGCATGCTGCGGGAAACTCGGCTTTTCTGCGCAATACGCTGCTGTGACGATACATTGAGTTATAGCGCCTAATGTAAGCAAGATGCTCAAAAAGGCCGTCCAGCAAGGCCGCAGCGAGTGAAGACCGGAGGCGTACCCTCTGGGGTACGTTGAGGATCTGAGCGATGTGAGAACGCTGCTCGCGGGCTTTTTCAGCATCTTACTAGAACTGTTTCTCGGCCTGCCGTATGGCAGAGACAAAGATATCCGGAGGTTGCGCGCCGGAGATCGAGGTACTACCGTTAAAGACGAAATAGGGTACCCCGCGAATGCCGAGTCGGTGACCGGCCGTTTCTTCGGCCTTGACCTCCGTGGTCCCTTCCTCACGTTGGAGAAATGATTCGACGGCCGAAGCATCAAGACCAGCATGACCCGCCAGTTGAGCGAGGACCGGCACCGAGCCGATGTCGGCCCCCTCCGTAAAGTACCCCCGGAACAGCGATTCCACGACAGCATCCTGGCGACCCTGCTGCTCGGCATACCATATCAGACGATGCGCCATAAAGGTGTTCGGGGTTCGCGCCACCTTTTCAAAGGCAAATAGAATACGCTCCACTGCTCCAGCCGCCAGAACTTGTTCCTCCATTTGATGAAACGCCTCGAGGCTCCCGAACTTGGCTTCCAGATATGTCGTACGGTCCATACCGTCCTTCGGCATCGTCGGGTTCAACTGAAAGGGCCGCCAGGTTATGCGCGCCTGTGCAGCGCCGTTCAGTTGATCCAAGGCCCGTTCCAGCCGCCGCTTCCCGACGTAGCACCAAGGACAGACGACGTCGGAGTAAATATCGATCTGCATCATAGTACCCTTACTGAATACCCAAGTGGCCCATCTTGCCGGCCTGGTAATCGTTCACAGCCTGGATCAATTCGGCTTTCGTGTTCATCACGAACGGGCCGTACCGGGCAATCGGTTCCTCGATCGGTTCCCCGCTCATGACCAGAAGCCGGCTGTCCTCCAGCGCGTTGATCGTGACTTGCGAACCATTCCGTTTGCACACAATCAGCTCCGCCTCTCCTGCCACTTGAGACCCGTTAACGGAGGCGCGACCTTGCAAGACAAGGATCGACGTATTGTGTGGTTCTGGTAACGTCAGCGCCGCCAGATTCCCAGCCTTCAACTGGAGATCATAGAGTTCAACCGGTGTGAACGTGTGCGCCGGTCCTCGGTGACCGCGAAATGATCCGGCTATGACCCGCAGACTACCGGCTCCGCTCCTGAGATCGACGGCCGGAATGTCGGCATGGAGAATCGTCTGATAGCCTGGCGCGGACATTTTCGAGGCCTGCGGCAGGTTGACCCACAATTGAATCGCGTGGAGCGTACCGCCTTTCCTTGCAAACTCCTTCTCGTGACGCTCCTCATGGACGATGCCGGATGCCGCCGTCATCCATTGCACGTCACCCGGGCCGATCACCCCGGCGTTTCCAGCCGAGTCACGATGGGCGACGACCCCTTCGTACATGATGGTGACGGTCTCAAACCCACGGTGTGGATGCTCTCCCACGCCACGTGGATGGTCGGTGGGAGAGAAGTACTGTGGCCCTGCGTAGTCCAACAGGAGAAAGGGATTCACTTCGTGATCGAGGTCGTTGCTGGGGAACAGGTTCCGTACAGGAAATCCGTCACCGACCATGTGGGTGGAGCCTGGTCGATAGATTCCCAAGACGTCCTTTGTCGCTGCGGTCGCGATTGTCACAGGGCGGTTCATCGGTGTTCTCCTTCCGTTTGTCACAGGCCCAGAACATTGGGCGTGCGCGCGTTTCTCCTCTTATCTCTCTACCTTCACCGCAATAAGGCAGTCCACCGACCATTCCCAGCGCCCGTCATCCACAGCGCGAGACCGATGCTGACCGCCAAGATATGATACCCGTAACCGGCACCCTGTTGCTTGCCGAAGCAGCTCGTGAAGAATCCGGATTGGAGATGCGAGGTGGGTGGAAAATGGCAGGTGCTTATCGATCGCGCCGTGACCCTTTCATCGCCCGTTCCACTTCGCGGCTGGCTTCGCGCGTCTTGATTGATTCCCGACGGTCATGCTGCTTCTTGCCTTTGGCTAACCCGAGTTCGACCTTAGCAAGGCCCCGCTTGGAGAAGTAGATGCGGAGCGGGATGAGCGTGAGTCCTTGCTGTTGCGTCTTACCGAGAAGCTTGTTGATCTCCTTGCGGTGGAGGAGCAGTTTCCGAGTACGGAGCGGCTCATGATTCATGATGTTGCCGTGGCTGTAGGGACTGATGTGGCAGTGGTGGAGAAAGACCTCGCCGCTCTTCACGCTGGCGTAACTATCTTGCAGGTTCACACGCCCCTCTCGTAAGGATTTGACCTCCGTACCCTGGAGCATGATGCCCGCCTCGACCTTGTCTTCAATGAAATAGTCGTGGTAGGCCTTGCGATTCGTGACCACCGCTTTTGCGAAATTGTCCTTCTCTTTCCCCATCAGGCGTCAGCCTTTCACTTCCAGGGTAGGTCACTGTCAGCCTTCCGTTCAGAACATCCAGGAAAGACCGTCCGAGCGTGACCGAAAGCTCGCTGCTGATTGCCACAGCAGGTTTTGCTATGATGCCGCCATGGGCAGACTGGGTTCCATCGATTCTGTCTCCAGGGTCCTCGAGGGTTTGGCCCGTCGCTTGGGACTCGAGTCTAAGTTGCTCGAAAGCCGCTTGCGCCGGGATTGGGTCTCCATAGTCGGAGAACCCATCGCGTCGAATACCTGGCCCGACCAGATTCGCTACAAGAAACTCTACCTCCTGGTCCACAACAGCGTCTGGCTGCACCAGCTCACGTTCCTCAAGCCGACACTCATTCACAAGCTCAACGCAGTAGCCGGCGGGGAACTCATCACCGACATCGTGTTGCGGGTAGGAGAACTTCCGAAGGCCGACCACGGGCCCACGTCGCCCGAGGCCCTTCCTGCGACCGCTTCACCACCGAGCGACGCACTGCTCGCGGAAATTTCGTCGCATGTGACCACCATCCATGATCCGCTTCTCCGCGATCGCCTCGCGCAGCTCATGGCGCAGGAGCTGGCTCAGCCGCACGTGCCGAAGGCCGACTGAGCGGTCCCTTGAAGAGCTGGCGGGTATACACTTGCGGCGCTGCCATCTCCGGGCCATCCAGCGGCGGACCAATCCCTCCTTCTTCTTCCGACTCAGTCAACTGGTACAACCCCCGCAAGGATCGCCGAAACCCTCCCCGAACAACCCGGTCCTCCCCGGTCAGGTACTTGTGCAGCATATCCGGCTCCGCCCAGGTATCATCGGAAAAGATATAGATGGTAAGGCGGCGGTAGCGACCCTCCGGATTGTCTGGCGTCGTCGGCCGGACCTTCATCGGTTCGAACTTTCTCGTCTCGCGACCGACTTTGCGGAAGCGTTCGATCAGCGCTTCGATTTCATCGTCGCTCGTCTCATCTGGAACATGGATCGCGACGGCTGTCTCTTCTTGCGATCCGATGGTATAGGGAGGGATCGATCGATCGGGGCGGCTAAGATACATCCCGCCCCAGATCAGGGCGAAGGACCCGATGAGTACGCCGATGGCCATCTTGACGACGGTGTCCAGCGGCTTCTTAGGGTTGGGTCCTGGAAGGGGCGCTGGAGAAGAATCCTGCTTATGCATGGAAGGCCAGGCTCAACGAACAAGGCGTATAATATCGCGCATATCCGTTACCCGCCGCCTTCCTCGGGGAGCACCTCAGCACTTTCCGCCAAACGCGCGACTGCCACGACCCGGTCACCCGCACCCTCGAGCTCGAGGATCCGAACCCCCTGGGTGTTACGGCCGATTTCACGGAATTCATCCACCTTGCACCGCAGCACCTTACCGTGAGCGGCCATCAGCATGATCTCATCGCCGTCTCGGACTTGAAGAAACCCGACGGCGAGTCCGTTGCGCTCATTGGTCTTCACGCTGATGATGCCCTTCCCCCCGCGTCCCTGGATACGATATTCGTTCACCGGCGTGCGCTTTCCGTAGCCGCCCTCCGTGACCGTGAGTATTTGGGTGGTGGAGTCGGGGGTGATGGTTTCCATGCCGATGACTTTGTTGCCTTCCTCGAGCGTAATGCCGCGCACCCCGTGCGCCGTGCGTCCCATAGGACGGACGTCGTCCTCCTTGAAGCGGATCGTGATGCCCTTCTTTGTGCCCAACAGGATTTCACGCTGGCCGTCCGTGACATGCACACTGATGAGCCGATCCCCCTTATCCAACGACAGCGCGATGATGCCACCCTGGCGGGGATTGCCGTAGGCCGAGAGTTCGGTTTTCTTGATGATGCCCTGCGCGGTCGCCATCACGACGAACCGGTCTTCGCGGAACTCTTTGACCGGCACGGTCGCGGTGACCTTCTCTTCACCGGAAAGGGCCAGCAGATTCACGAGCGCTTTCCCCTTGGCAGCCCGCCCGGCGTCCGGAATCTCATGGACTTTCAGCCAATAGACCTTCCCGGCGTCCGTGAAGAATAAGAGCGACTCATGCGTGGATGCGGTGAACAGGGTCACGACAAAATCCTCTTCCTTAACCCCCATCCCGATCTTGCCCTTGCCGCCACGCCGCTGCGCCCGATACAGGGTGACTGGGTTACGTTTGATATAGCCGGCGTGGGAGATCGTGACGACCACTTCTTCGTTCGCGATCATGTCTTCCAAGGTGATCTCCGCTTCCTCTTTCACGATCTGCGTGCGGCGGGCGTCCTTATAGGCCTCGCGCACTTCGATCAATTCATCCTTGACGATCGTACGAATCAGCGCTTCGCTGCCCAGGATCGATTTCAGACGCTCGATCTGCTTCAAAACCTCTTTATATTCTTCGATGAGTTTGTTGCGCTCCAATTGCGTGAGCCGCTGGAGCCGCATCTCCAAAATCGCATTCGACTGGATTTCGCTCAGTTCAAATCTTCGCATCAGGCCGACTCGGGCTTCATCGGGCGATTGCGCCCGTCGAATCAAGGTAATCACCGCATCCAGGTTATCGAGTGCGATCTTGAGACCCTCGAGGATATGGGCCCGCTCTTCCGCCTTGCGCAGCTCGAACGCGGTCCGCCGGACGATGACCTCGCGCCGGTGCTCGATGAAATGATGCAGAATCTGCTTGAGGTTCAACACTTCCGGCCGGTTGTTCACCAGCGCAAGCATGATGACCCCGAAGGTTGTCTGGAGTTGCGTGAGCTTATACAGATTGTTCAAGGTGATGAGTGGGATTTCCCCGCGCTTGAGCTCGATGACGACACGGATACCGTCCCGATCGGACTCGTCGCGCAGATCGGAAATCCCTTTGATCCGTTCGTCCCGGATCAACTCGGCAATCTTTTCGATCAGCTTGGACTTATTGACCTGATAGGGCAGCTCCGTGACGATCAACCGTTCGCGATCCGTGCGTTCATCCGATTCGATCTTCACTTTCGCGCGCAACGTGAGGAGACCCCGTCCGCTCTCGTAGGCGGACTTGATGCCAGCCGTTCCATAGATGAATCCGGCCGTCGGAAAGTCCGGGCCTGGAATCTTTTTCATCAGCTGGGCAATCGTGATGTTCGGATTATCCAAGAATAGGAGGAGCGCCTCGATCACTTCGCCGATATTGTGGGTCGGAATGTTGGTGGCATAACCCACCGCAATACCGCCGGCGCCGTTGACAAGAAGATTCGGGATTTTAGAGGGGAGCACCAGTGGTTCGACCAGCGACTCATCGTAGTTCGGCCCGAAATCGACCGTCTCCTTATCGATATCGGCGAGCATGTCCTCGGCAACCTTGGTCAGGCGGGCTTCGGTATACCGCATGGCCGCCGGCGGATCACCGTCGACCGATCCATAATTGCCCTGACCGTCCACGAGCATATAGCGCATGTTGAAGGGTTGCGCCATCCGAACGAGCGTGTCGTAGATCGCACTGTCACCATGGGGATGGTAGTTCCCCATGATCTCGCCGACAATCTTGGCGGACTTGCGGTAGGCCCGGTTCGACGCCAGGCCCATTTCGTTCATGCCGTGGAGAATACGGCGATGGACCGGCTTGAGTCCGTCACGCACGTCGGGGAGCGCCCGGCCGACGATGACGCTCATCGCGTAACTCAGGTACGACGAGCGCATCTCGTCTTCGATGGCGATATGTCCTAATCTCTCATCAGGTGGCATTTCTTCCCTTTGTCGTTAACCGTTAAACGTGAATCGTAAATCGCCATCAACAGCGACGTCTCAACTTGCTCCTTATCCACGG
>JAQBES010000123.1:0-2895 GCA_032123755.1 Nitrospirota bacterium | reverse complement strand
CATGAAGCGCTCGGCTCTCGGTTCAAGCTCGGCTTGGTGAAGGTCGATCTGGATCTCAAAGGGGCAGAAGGGGCGACGAAGGAAATGATCGGCCGCCAGGTCGGCAGCATCACTGTTTCACAAGTGATCGTGTCTGAAATGATCCCGCACAAGGAAGAGTATTATTGTGCGGTGAAATCCACCCGTGAAGGGACGGACATTCTGGTTGCCAACTGCGGCGGCATTGAAGTCGAATCGAATTGGGATCGCGTAAAGCGCCTGGCCTTGGAGGTTGGACAGCAGCCCTCCGTGGATGCGCTCGAGAAGCTGGTTCAGGATGCAGGTTTCACCGGTCCATTGGCCAAGAAGATGGCTGATTTCGCGGGTAAGATGTTTACCTGTTTTGACAGCGAAGATGCGCAGTATTTGGAAGTGAACCCCGTGGTCTTGCGTGAGCAAGACAGTGAACCGATCGCGTTGGATGCGGTGACGCTGCTCGATGGCGACGCCAAATTCCGGCACCCCGATTGGAACTTTGCCTTTGCTGCAGAATTCGGCCGTGCCTATTCCAAACACGAAATGGAAGTCATGGCGGTCGATTCAAAGATCAAAGGCTCGGTCAAATTTATCGAGATTGCAGGAGGGGACACAGCCATGCTTCCAGCCGGCGGTGGCGCCAGCATCTATTACTCTGATGCGGTTGTCGCACGCGGTGGCAAGTTGGCCAATTACGCCGAATACTCCGGCGATCCACCAGACTGGGCGGTTGAAGTGCTGACGGATAAGGTGTGTTCGTTGCCAGGGATCAAGAACATCATCGTCGGCGGCGCGATTGCCAATTTCACCGACGTGAAGAAGACGTTCGGCGGCATCATCAATGGATTCCGCAAGGCAAAGTCCGAGGGCAAGCTCAAGGGCGTCAAGATCTGGGTCCGTCGAGGTGGCCCGCGTGAGAAGGAAGGGCTCGATGCGATGCGCGCGCTCAAGGATGAAGGGTTCGATATCAACGTCTTTGACCGCAACACCCCGCTCACCGATATCGTCGACAAGGCACTCCAGACGACATAGCCTGCCGTCCATGGCCAACTGAATTTATAAGGGGAGATCCCGATGAGTATTCTGGCAAACAAAGACACCTATGTGGTCATTCAAGGCGGCGTCGCAGGAGTGAACGCCGCGCGCAGGATGGCCGAGTTCTGCTACCTGATCAAACGCTCACTGAACGTACTGGCCTTCGTCTATCCGCCTGATGCAGGCAAAACGAACGAGATTTCGTACGGCAGCGGCTTGGTAGCCGTTCCCATCTATAAGACTGTCACCGAAGCTACCAAAAACCATCCTCAGATCAACACCAGCCTCGTCTACATTGGCGCAGACCGGGCGATGAAGGGCGGGATGGAAGCCTTGGACGACACGCACATCAAGGTGGTCTCCATGATCACCGAAGGCGTGCCGGAAAAAGATGCCAAGATTCTGGGTCGCCATGCCACCAAGCTCGGGAAGGTCTTTAATGGCCCTTCATCGATCGGCATTGTCTCAGCCGGTTCCTGCCGGTTGGGTGTCATCGGAGGAGCGTTTGATAATCTCGTGCTCTCGAAGCTCTACCGTGAAGGCTCGTTCGGCGTCATCACCAAGTCAGGCGGCCTCTCCAACGAAATTATCTGGATCTGTTCGCAGTTTGCCGACGGCATCACGACGGCCATCGGGATCGGCGGAGATACCTATCCGGGAACCGACTATGTCAGCTATCTCGAAATGTTCGAGAACGATCTGCAAACGAAGGCGGTCGTCATCGTCGGCGAAATGGGCGGCGATCTTGAAGAGCGGGCAGCCGAGTGGTACGGGGCCAAGAAGCGGCGGGTGAAGTTGATTGCCGTCGTCTCCGGCTTCTGCCAGGAAAGTTTGCCGAAGGGGATGAAGTTCGGCCATGCAGGCGCTAAGGAAGGTCTGAAGGGTGAGGGATCGGCCCGTTCCAAGTCTGACGCCCTCAAGAAGTCCGGCGCGATCGTGCCTGCGACGTTCGGTGCCTTGGGCCCGGCGATCAAGGAAATCTATCAAGAACTGCTAAAGTCAGGCCAGGTTAAGGAACCGGTTGAACCGGCCATGTTGCCGAAGCTGCCGAAGAGCATCGAAGAGGCGATGAAGGCGGACGAAGTCATGGTTCTCCCGCTGATCCGCACCACGATCAGCGACGACCGGGGTGACGAACCCTGCTACGACGGGTACCCCGCTTCCGAACTCATCAATAAGGGCTACGAGATTCCCCATGTCGTCGGGCTGTTGTGGGACAAGCGGTTGATCTCCAAACAAGAAGCGGAAATCGTCAAACGCATCATGATGCTCTCAGCCGACCATGGCCCCTGCGTCAGCGGGGCCCTGGGGACGATTATTGCGGCCTGCGCTGGGATCGGCCTGTCCCAGTCGGTTGCAGCAGGATTGATCA
Source organism: Nitrospirota bacterium (assembly GCA_032123755.1). Taxonomy (GTDB): domain Bacteria; phylum Nitrospirota; class Nitrospiria; order Nitrospirales; family Nitrospiraceae; genus Palsa-1315. The sequence goes on along the minus strand of JAQBES010000123.1, from coordinate 473 downwards.
TGATCGGCCCGCGCTTCGGCGGCGCCGTGACCGATGCCGGCCGCTACTTCAAACATGCGGTCGACAACAAGATGTCCGTCGACGACTTTCTTGTCTATATGAAGAAGAACGTCGGACCAGTGCCGGGGATCGGCCATCGCGTCAAGAGCCTGCGCAATCCGGACAAGCGCGTGAAAGAACTGGTCGGGTACGTCAAGAGCTTGAACATCAAGACTCCCTGCTTGGACTTTGCTCTCGAAGTGGAAAAGACCACCTCGGTGAAGAAAGACAACCTGATTTTGAACGTGGACGGAACGATGGCCGCAGTGCTCGTCGATATCGGATTCCCGGTTGATAGTTTGAACGGGTTCTTCATCCTCTCGCGCACGATCGGGTTGATCGGGCATTGGGTGGATCAGAAACGTCAGGATAGTCGCTTGATCAGGCTGGTCGATTACCTCGTCAATTACGCGGCTCCGAAGCGGCGCGAAGTG
>JAQBES010000122.1:0-23028 GCA_032123755.1 Nitrospirota bacterium | reverse complement strand
TCCCAAATCTTCATCTTGTCGGCTTTTTCTTTGGAAAGAACCAGATTGCCGTCGGCGTCTTCACACTCCTCGATATAGACTTTAAGCAGATCGCCCACTTTGATGGTCTGGAGTTCCTCGGTGGAGAACTGATCGTTGGGGATCATGCCTTCGGACTTGTAGCCGATGTCGACGACCACCTTGTCTTTGGTCACAGCGACAACGTGGCCCTCCGTAATAGTGCCCTCTTCGAGGTTTTTGAATGTCTCCTCGTACAAGGCCGCTAAAGCCGCTCGGTCTAATTGCTGGTCACTTGATGGCGAAACCGTACTCATGGTGTAAATCCTACTCTTCCGACTGGAGTCGGGTGCTGATGGTTATACACCGACATTCACTCAGCCTTGCGAATGCCGGCACTGGACTGCTGGGTCGGAGACTCCACGCCACCTAAGGAGGCGATGCGATCCATCACGGTACGACTCACCTCCTGATAAAACTGCTTGGCCTCTCCATTCTCTCCGCTCCGGGGAAACGTGAGCGCCTCTCCGTAGAGAACGGTCACGGGACGGAAACGCGGCCAGATGGTTCCCGACGGCAACACGTCGTACGTGCCCTTGAGATAGGCCGGAACCACAGGACATCCAGTTTGCGCCACAATCACACCAATCCCTGGTTTGGGGGACTGTAACCGGCCGTCCAAACTGCGGCTGCCCTCCGGAAAGATCACCACGACCTTTCCTTCCTTGATCAGAGTGACCGCCTTGCCAAATGCGTCACGGTCCAACCGACCGGTTCGCAGGGGAATCCATCCCAACCATTGGCAAATCGCCTTAAGGCCTGGAACCGGAAAGAGATCGCTACGCCCCAAATACCAGGCCCGTCGACGCATCCCACAACCCAGGAGGGGAATATCCAGGTAACTGGCATGGTTCGCCGCAACGATGAACCCACCGGTCCGGGGAACTACGCCAATAACTCGATAGTGAAAACAGAGCCAGCCGATGGTCCGGGCGAGGATCCACAGGATCCCATAGAGGGCCGAACTCACAACCTGGCCGCAATCACAGCCATCATCTGGTCCACCACCTCCGTGACGGACAAAGTCGAGGTGTCAATGAACCGGGCATCCTCAGCAGGAGCCAGCGGGGCGATCGAACGGGAACGATCTCGGGTATCACGCCCCGCCAGGTCGGCACTCGTCTCTTCAAGTTTCCTGGAATGTCCCGCGGCGACGAGTTCCCGGTGCCGGCGTTGGGCCCTGATCGTTGGATCCGCCTCGAGAAAAAACTTCACGTCTGCCGAAGGGAACACGTTCGTCCCCATATCCCGCCCCTCAGCGACCACCGCTCCAGCTTGTCCAATTTGCCGCTGAATGGGCAGCAACCAAGCCCGGACCGCAGGAATTGCCGAGACCACCGATGCCGCGGCCGACACGGCAGGCGTTCGGAGGTCACCGGTCACGTCCTTGCCATTGACCAACAGCATCGCGGCTCCATGTTGGAACTGCATCTGGAGCGAGAGGTTGGGCAGCAGAGCAGCGACCGCCTCGACATCCGCTGGATCCCGGCCAGACTCAATCACGGCCCAGGCCATCGCACGGTAGAGGGCTCCCGTGTCGAGATATAGATAGCCCAATTGAGAAGCCAAGAGCCGGGCTACCGTACTCTTGCCGACACCAGCTGGACCATCGATCGCAACGATCATCCGGCTCACTTGCTTTTCCTCCGCAACACATCCCACGTCGTGGCCCCGTATTATAGCCGTCACCGGCGTTCAGTCAATAATTCCAATAGTGTGTGATGAAACGCTGGAAATGATGTCTCGATGCAAGCCGTCTCGTCAATCAGGGTTGGTGCCGAAGCGGTCAAGCCTGCGATGGCCAATGACATCGCCACCCGGTGATCTCCATGGCTGCGGCCACATGCAGCCTGCAATCGACCATTATCTTCTGCTGTGCCAATTCCTCGCACAACCATCCCGTCGAGCTTTTCTGTGATCTGCGCCCCCATCGCACGCAACTCTGCCGATACCGTCGCAATCCGATCGCTCTCCTTGACCCGCAATTCTTCGGCCCCGGAGATGATCGTCTCACCCTCTGCGACCGCAGCCGCGACACACAGGATGGGGAATTCATCGATCGTCTGCGGGATCAAATCAGGCCCGATCGCCACCCCACGCAGTCGTGCCGATTTCACCCGGATGTCCGCAACTGGCTCCCCTGCCTCTTCCCGCTGATTGAGTACTTGAATATCCGCGCCCATACTCGTCAGCACTTCCAACAAGCCCGTCCTGGTAGGGTTGATCCCCACCTGTCGAATCGTCACATCCGAGCCAGGAACAACCGTCGCGCCCACGATAAAGAACGCGGCGGCAGAGAAGTCACCCGGCACGACAAGGCGTGGCGCCGCATTCCACCCAACCGATGGTCGTCCGTCAATCAGCAAGGTCGTCCCTTCCCGTCGAAGCGCAATACCCAGATACTGGAGCAATCGTTCCGTATGGTCCCGCGAGAGACGCGGCTCTGTGATGCGGGTAGTCCCTTCGGCAAACAAGGCTGCGAGCAACAAGGCCGACTTGATTTGCGCGCTCGCCACCGGTGAAGCATAGGTGATCGCGCGGAGACGACTACCCATTACGGCTAAGGGTGCAAGTTCACCACCTTTGCGTCCGGCGATGGTCGCCCCCATTTCCCGCAACGGCTTGACAATCCGCCCCATGGGACGGCGACGAATCGATTCGTCGCCGGTCAGTACCGTAAAAAAATCCTGTGCTGCCAGCAGACCGGTCAGGAGACGAATGCCCGTCCCGGAATTCCCGCAATCAATCGGCCCGCTCGGCTCGCTCAGGCCCCAGAGTCCCTTGCCATACACACGTAGTTCCTCAACCGATTCATCGATGCGTATGCCGAGAGCCTGAAACGCGCGCAACGTATTGAGACAATCTTCACCTCGACAATAGCGCGCAACCGTACTGACCCCGTTCGCCAAGGCAGTCAAAATGATGGCGCGATGGGTGATCGACTTATCGCCCGGAACGAAAATCGTTCCCTGTAGAGGTCGGCCTGGTGTGATAGTCAAAGACGCCATGGGGGTGCTACGAGGACACCGTAATCCGCGCAGAGAGTTTCTCTCGTTCCTGCTTTGCTCGTTCGAGTTCTTTCTCGATGCCTGCGGCATCGCCCACTTGAATGAGCTGCTTCAATTTGCTCAGCGAGCGCTCGTAGGCCTCAATGAACGTGACCACATTGTCGCGGTTCCAGAGATAAATATCGCGCCACATTTCAGGGGAACTAGCGGCAATCCTCGTCGTATCCCGCAACCCGCCACCGGAGTGGCCTGCCAGATCGAGGGAGGGAATTTGTTGATCGCGAATCTCAGCCAGGGCATTGATCAAGGCAAAGGCCGCCACATGAGGCAAATGGCTCACCGCCCCAAGAACCTTGTCATGCAGATGGGCATCCATCGTGAGAACCACCGAGCCGGTTTCCTGCCACATCGTTCGGACCTGCTCAAGCGCCTGCGGATCCGTCGTTTTCGTCGGAGTGATAATGCAGCGCGCACCCATAAAGAGCTGATCCGATCCGGCCGCCACGCCCGTCTTTTCTTTGCCAGCGATGGGATGGGCCCCGACAAAATGGACACCACCCGGCATGGCTCGTTCAGCTTGTTCCACCAGGAATCCCTTTACGCTTCCGACATCAGTCACAATCGCGCCTGCTTTCAAACAGGACGCCCACTCCGCCAGATGCTGACCATACGTGTCGACCGGCGTGGCCAATACAACCAGGTCGGCCTCCCCTACTCCCTCTTTAGGGTCGATGACGTAGCGGTCGATCGCGCCCAGCTCGACCGCAGTTTTCAAGTTTTCGACACGCCTCCCAACCCCGATGACCCTTGTCGCCAACCCCTTTCGGCGAAGAATCATGCCGAGCGATCCGCCGATCAGCCCGACCCCGATAATCGTGACCTGGGTGAAATGCAACGCCATTCTTCAAGCTGGACCGAGGCGGAGCCTCAATCCTGAGTCCTTCAAACACAGTTCCTCTGACTACAGTTCGCGACCAACCGCCACTGCAATTTTTCGCATGTCCTGCATCAGCTCCTTGAACTTGCTCGGCTTAATGGATTCTTCACCGTCGCAGAGCGCACATTCCGGGTTCGAATGGACTTCGATCAGAATGCCATCCGCCCCCGCGGCCACTGCAGCTTTTGACATCGGCGCAACCAGATTCCACTTGCCGGTGGCATGGCTGGGATCGACGATGACGGGCAAATGCGAAAGTTCTTTTAAGGTCGGAACCGCGGCGAGATCGAGCGTATTGCGATATTGCGTTTCGAAAGTCCTGATCCCCCGCTCGCACAACATGACGTTCTGATTCCCCCGGGACATGATGTATTCCGCAGACAGGAGGAATTCCTTGATCGTAGCTGAAAGCCCCCGCTTCAACAGCACCGGCTTGTCGTACGCCCCAACTTCCTTGAGGAGTTCAAAGTTTTGCATGTTGCGCGCGCCAATCTGGATAATGTCGGCTTTCTCGAGAAACAATTCGATGTCGCGGGTATCTAGGATCTCGCTGACCACCGGCAACCCAGTTTGTTTCTTCGCCTCAACCAGATAGTCCAATCCTTCACGCCCTAGCCCCTGAAAAGAATAGGGCGACGTGCGCGGTTTGTAGGCGCCGCCGCGCAAAATGCTCGCTCCGGCCGCCTTGACCTCGTGGGCAATGCCGACCGTTATTTCGAGCCGTTCCACCGCGCAAGGTCCCGCCATGATGACCAGCTTGTTGCCGCCGATCTTCACGCCGCTCACATCGATAACCGTGCCGTCACGCTTGAACTCCCGGCTGACAAGTTTCCAAGGCGCGAGAATCGGCAACACACTTTCAACGCCTGGCAAGGCGGTGAGCGGTTGGTTATGCAGGATCCGATCGTCGCCGATGACCCCAATAATCGTCCGCTCCTGCCCGGTCGATAGTTGCGACTTCAGCCCCAGCTCGCGCAGCCGATCGATAATGTGGTCGACTTCCCGTTCGCTTGCCTCTGGTTTTAATACAATGATCATGTTGCCCTCACCATGTACTCAATGCGGATGGAGCACCCGCTTGAGCGCAGCTAAGAATTCCCTATTTTCTTCTTCCGGACCGATAGTCACTCGAACCATACGCCCCTCGATGTGACGAATGATGACGCCCGCCCTCAGCATGGACTCAAACACCGCGCGGCCGTCTCGTCCGACATCGACATATACAAAATTCGCTTCGCTCGGGATTGGCGCAAATCCGAGCGCGGTCAATCCCTTGACCATCTGCTCCATCCCAGCTTCATTCACCGCTCGGCTCCGCGCCACATGTTCGTCGTCACCGAGGGCGGCAAGCGCGGCACGTTGCGCCAGGCTGTTGGTGTTGAAGGGAGGGCGGATTCGGTTCAAGAAATTGGTGATCTCGGCTGTCGCCACACCGTACCCGATTCGCATTCCTGCGAGGCCATAGATTTTTGAAAACGTCCGCAGCACGATCACACTCCGCCCCTGCCCTACGTAGGCTATAGAATCTGGAAACTGCTGACTCCGGACGTATTCGAAATAGGCTTCATCAAATACCACGATGACATGTGTCGGCACACGCGAGAGCAGATGTTCGACCTCATCGGCCGACACCATCGTCCCGGTTGGATTATTGGGGTTACAAAGGAACAGGAGCCTGGTCCGGTCGGTGATGGCGTCCCCCATCGCCTGAAGATTGTGCCGCCACTGCTTCAACGGGACGATGATAGGCTTTCCGTGAGCTGCCGTGACTTCCATCTTGTAAATCACGAAGGTCTGATCGGCCATGACCGCTTCATCACCGGGGGCCAAAAACGTACGGGCAAGCAGGCCCAGGATTTCATCCGACCCATTCCCGAGAATGACCTGATCCACGGTTACCTTCAAGCGATCCGCCAGGGCTTCGCGCAAGCGAAACGCGCCGCCATCGGGATAGCGATGCAGGGTCGCGGTCCCCTCGCTCAACGCGGCGAGCGCCATCGGAGAGGGGCCTAACGGATTCTCGTTGGACGCCAGCTTAATGATGCGTGCGAGACCCAGTTCCCGTTGGAGCTCCTCAATGGGCTTCCCGGGAACATAGGGGCTCAGGGATACAATATCTGGATGGACCTTCAGTGACATGGCATTAACTATGGGCCGGATAGGATCCGAGGACTTTCATGAAAAGGCAGCGGCCAGTGATTTCCTCGATGGCTTTCTTGACCCGCTCTTCCTCAATATGCCCTTCGATATCGACAAAGAAAATGTACTCCCAGGCTTTTCGTCTGGAAGGACGCGATTCAATCTTGGTCAGACTCAGGCCATGTGAGGCAAAAGGCCGGAGGAGATCGTACAGGGCACCGACTTTGTCTTTCACCGAAAGCATCAATGAGGTCTTATCTTTTCCCGTACGCTCGGGTGGCTTCTGAGACAGGATGAGAAAGCGGGTCATGTTGTTCATATTATCTTCGATGCGGACCTTGAGAACCTTCAAGCCATACAGCTGGGCTGCCAACTCCGATGCAATGGCGGCGACAACGGGATTCTCCACGCACAGTTCTGCGGCACGTGCCGTGCTCGCCACCTCCGATACGGGCACATTGGGCAAGTTGGTTTCCAACCAATTTCGGCATTGCGCAATGGCATGGGGATGCGAGTGAATTTTCTTCACCTCTTCCATCACGCCAGACTTCGACATCAAATGATGTGACACCTCCTGGAGAATTTCGCCATAGATCAGGAGATCGGAATCAATGAACATATCGAGCGTGTGGGTGACCACACCTTCTGTCGTATTCTCGATCGGGACCACGCCGAAATTGGCTCGTCCCCGCTCGACTTCATTGAAGACCTCCTTGATGCTATTCACCGGAATATATTGAGCGGACGACCCGAATTTCTGCATGCAGGCCATATGCGTAAACGTGGCTCTGGGACCGAGATAGGCCACCTTTTGAGGGCCCTCGAGAGAGAGGGAGGCGGACATGATTTCTCGATAGACTGGCCGAATCGCCTCGGATGGAAAGGGCCCGGAGTTTTGCTGTATAAGGCGCTCGATTATCGCCGCCTCCCGCGCCGGGGTATGGAGATTAGCATCCGCATCCTGCCGTTTCTTGATTTTGCCGATCTCGACGACGCTTTTAGATCGCTCATTCAGCAGGCGCAAAATTTCGTCATCAATGCGATCGATCTCTTTCCGGTACTCGGAAAAGTCTCCGGACATAGCTAACCCTCTCTTCCCAGCCCAGAGAGGCGGTGACCCGTCCGTCGGCTGGAATAGCACAAGCTAAGTTGGAAATGATACAGGAACCATTCCTGGCAATGCAAGGAGACCCTCGACGTTTCAGGAGCTTGCGTGATAATCCCCGTCCGTTCACATCTGCTATCAGGAGGACGTGACAGGGGCCCGACGCATCACGAGAAGAGGAGGGAGGTCGGCCTTTTAAAATGGTCGAAGGCCAGCTTCGTGGCTTGGCGGCCACGGCCGGTTCGTTCTAGAAAGCCGGCCTGAATCAGATAGGGCTCATGGACATCTTCGAGCGTGCTCTTGTCTTCCTGGACCGCGGCCGCCAGGGACTCCACCCCGACCGGACCTCCAGCAAACTTGTCGATGATGGCCAGAAGAATCTGACGATCCATCTCATCAAACCCCGCCGTATCGACCCCCAGCCATGCGAGCGCGTCCTGGGCTACAACCTGGGTAATTCGTCCCGCCGCCTTGACCTGGGCATAGTCACGCACCCGTTTGATAAGCCGATTGACGATACGGGGGGTTCCTCGAGCACGACCGGCAATTTCCTGCGCTCCCTCGGAATCGATCGGGATCCCGAGCACCCCCGCCGAGCGTGTCACGATGGTCTGCAACTCCGCCGGAGAATAGAACTCCAGACGGTGGACGAGGCCAAATCGGTCACGGAGTGGGGAGGTCAGGGCGCCGGCTCTGGTCGTGGCCCCGACTAGCGTAAATCGAGGGAGATCCAATTTCACCGTTCTGGCTGCAGGCCCCTGACCGATCACGAGATCGAGTTGATAGTCCTCCATCGCTGGATAGAGCGCCTCTTCGACAGAGGCAGGGAGTCGGTGGATCTCGTCGATGAACAGGACGTCGTGCTCTTGGAGGTTCGTCAGGATGGCGGCCAAATCGCCTGCATGGGCCAAAACGAGACCAGAGGTCGAGCGGAGCGCAGCCCCCATCTCACGAGCGATGATGTGGGCAATGGTGGTCTTCCCCAACCCGGGGGGGCCATAGAAAATCGTGTGATCGAGCGCTTCGTTCCGCTGCTTCGCCGCTTCGATACAGATCCGCAGGGATGCTTTCATCCGCTCTTGGCCAACGTACTCCTCCAAGGTCTGCGGACGCAGCACGGTCTCGATACTTCGTTCTTCGTCCGTGATCTGCGTGCTGACAACTCGCTCGGCCATCGTGGGAAAACCTCTCTCGCTGTGGTCTTACTTCTTCTCCGGCGTGGGGAGGTACTTGGGTGGAGGCGGCAAGGCACCCTGCCCGGGCGTTGCCGTACTACCGCAGTCCGGCGGGCAGGTCTTACCTCCTTGGGTCGGATCCGGAAGGTTCGACTCCATCTTCTCCAGCTGACATTGTGTGAGCCGCCCCCCATCCTGATTTCCACAGCGAGCCGGCACAGACGAGTTGCCGATTTCACGATAGCCCTCGGGACAGGATCCGCAGACAGACAGCAGATTAGCTCCCGGCGGGACACACTCAACAAGTGTGGGATCGCCGTCCTTGCAGATCTCTTTGGCCTCGGTCACGCCCGTGGTTGCATAGCCTTCAGGACATTGGCCGCAGGTCTTGCGAATGCTTTTGGGCTCGCTCGACTCTTCGGCTTGCACGGACATGGCCCCCAGTCCCAATAGGAACACGACAAATCCAATGGACAATTGAATCTGGACTATTCGTCGAATCAATCTCGTCATCATCCTTACCCCCTTGCAAGCTCCTTCAGGGATTCACGAATCATGTCTTTGAGCACAATGGACTCAGCATTCGATTTCTTCACCTGTTTCAGCGCTTCTTTAGCATCTTGTGGACGATAGCCCAAATTCACAAGCGCTGACAGCGCGTCGTCGAAGGTCGCATCGTGCCCCTGCCTGGGCAAATCACTTGCGGACGCGAGGCCAGGATGGAGTTTTTCGACTTTCTCCTTGAGCTCCAATACGAGACGACTGGCCGACTTGTGACCGATCCCTGGAACCATCGTCAGTTTCCCGACATCTCCCGACTGAATCGCTGAGACCAGGCTGGTCACTGGAAGAGCCGACAATACACTGAGAGCCAGTTTAGGCCCGACGCCGGATACGCTGGTCAGCAGCACGAACGCATCTTTTTCCTGCAACGTCAGAAAGCCGAAGAGCTGAATCGCATCTTCGCGGACGTGGGTGTGAACGCTCAGCGAGATATTTTCGCTGAGATTGGGCAACCCATAGTAGGTGCTGAGAGGAATAAAAACTTCGTATCCGACCCCGTGCACATCGAGGACCAGATAGGTCGGCGCCTTCAAGGCCAATCGGCCTGTCAGTGAGGCGATCATGCAGTCTCATGCCGTCAGCGGACAAAGTAACGTCAGGCAGCGCTGCTGCCAGCCGCCTCATCCAGCAGCGGCTACTTTCTCCATCACCTCGTCGGAAATATCAAAATTCGCGTGAAGCTTCTGCACATCGTCATGCTCGTCCAAGACTTCCATCAACTTGAGCATTTGTTCGGCTGCCTTTTCCTCTAGCCTGATCGTGTTCTGCGGAATAGAGGTGACCTCCGCAAGCACGGTGTCGATCTTCGCATCACCGAGGGCTTTCTTCACTGCTTCAAAGTGGTGCGGATCCGTGATGACCTCAAAACTTTTCTCACCCACTTTCACGTCCTCTGCTCCCGCATCAAGCGCAAGGGACAGCAGCGTATCTTCATCGACTATGCTCTTCTCAATCGTGAGCAGTCCCTTCTTGTGAAACTGCCAGGAGACAGCGCCGGCTTCCGCCATGTTGCCATGATTCTTCGTGAGGAGATTTCGTAGCTCGGCAACGGTGCGATTGCGATTATCGCTCGTGATTTCCATCAATATGCCGGTCCCTCCAGGCCCATACGCTTCTAAATGGAATTCTTCATAGGCTACACCGGGCAATTCTCCCGTGCCTCGCTGAATAGCTTTCTTCAGAGTATCGCCAGGCATGTTGGCCTCTTTTGCCTTCAAGATGGCCAGCCGGAGTCGCGGATTACCATCTGGGTCGGCACCTGTACGAGCCGCAATTGTCACCTCGCGGATAATTCTGGTGAAGATCTTCCCGCGCTTGACGTCCTGGGCCCCTTTGTGCCGTTTAACCGTCGCCCAATGGCTATGCCCACCCATGCTCACTCCCTGCAGCCGGACTCTTGGGGGACCGACCGCGCAAGAATGTGATCTCAACCAATAAGAGCTCGTACTCGTAGCACAGGGTTTGGAAAGGTGTCAATTATGCCGGAGAGTGGCCAGCGATAGAACCGCTGGCCGAGCTTCGTGGCCTCTCTAACTGAAAGGCCCATCCAGAGAACTGGATGGGCCTTTGTTGGCGCACTCGCACGAGCCCGATCCTTACATGAACTTCATAAACTTATCTTTCGTCTCATCCATCACTTGAGCCGTAATAGTGGCCAGCCCGCGCTCCTTCGCCACCCGCTCGACTTCTTTGCGGGCCATGGGGCGGATAAAGTCCGGAATATTTTCAAGCCGCTTTTCAGCTTCAGGCGTCCAGGCGATCCCATTGCTCGAATCGCTCTTGGAATCGTCCATCACTTGCAGTGTGATCGTCTGATAACCCTGCTTGCGAGCAAAGGCCTCCACACTGCTCTGCACCATCGGCTTCACAAATGAGGGAAGGCGGTCCAGTTTCTCCTTCGCATCGGCCGACCAGGCAAACTCTGTAGTCGCCACTCCAGCATCACTGGGCTTACCGCCTGAGGTGAGTCCCATTTCAGCCACCATCGCGGAGAAGGGACAGCCGCTGCTTGGCTTCTCTCCAGGCGCGGCAGTTGTGGCAGCCGTGACCGCCGCAGCCGGCTGACCACCTTGAATTTTCTCGTTTAAATAGGCCGCCATATGACCAGCGCCTGCTGTTGCTTCATCTTTCAGCGTACCCCGCGTCATCTCAAAAGGCTCGGCCTCAACAGTACGCCCACCCAGCTTTACCCCGAGAGAACTGACCATCTGGGTTTCACCTGGATTCGTCACCATCGAGAACTTGGCATTGCAAGAAGGACAGCCGAAGAACACGCCGAGCGTACCCTCCCCAGGTTTCTCCACCTTCTCAAAGTTCATGTAGGTTTCACAGTTGAGGCACACGAATTTCATAGCGTCTCCTCTTAGCTGGCTACGGAAAAACTATTGTGACACAGCGGAAACTCAATGGCCCGCACATCTAGGTCAACAGGAACACATCGCACTGGATGCTCAAAAAGGCCATCCAGCAAGGCCGCAGCGAGCGAAGAGGCGAAGCGTACGCTTCGGTACGGTGAGCCTCTGAGCGATGCGAGAACGATGCTGGTGGGCTTTTTCAGCATCCTGTTAGGCGCGTTACATCACAGTTTATCGGCAAGCACCTTCTTGTAATCGATGAGCGTCCTGATGCGCCCGGCAATTTCCTGGTACCGTTGAATCGTCGGGTACGTTTCGTCGAGCAACGGCTGGCCCTTGTCAAAGGTGCGCGCGAGTTTCCGGTCGAAGGGAATCCGTCCGAGCAACGGTAAATCCAGCATCTCACACATCGCCTCGGTATTGCCTTCGAACAACTCGTTCACTTCACCACAAGAAGGACAGCGATACTCGCTCATATTTTCGACCATGCCCATGACCTTGATACCTATATCGCGGGCATAGGTGACCGACTTTTGCACCACATCCGATGCCACCTCTGATGGCGTCGTGACGACAATCGCTCCTGCCAGGTCAGGAATAAACCCGGCAATGACCGGCGGCTTGTCCGCTGCGGCACCCGGAGGGAGATCGACCAACAGATAATCGAGCTCACCCCAGACGACATCGGCCAAGAATTCTCGAATGACATTCATTTCCATCAACCCTAACCAGACCGGGCTAACATCCATCGGCCCTTTCCAACGAACCGGCGACGCATCCTCCAGAAAGAAATCCATCGACGCAACTTTCACCCCGAGGGGCCCGACTGGGGGAATCGCTCCCGCAGGCCCCATGGTCAACGACTGGCCGTGCAAGCCCAACATGCGCGGCACACAGGGTCCGTTCAAGTCCACGTCTAAAAGTCCGACCTTCGCGCCTTGCCGAGCAAAGGCCAACGCCAAGTTGACCGTAGTCATGCTCTTGCCCACGCCGCCTTTCCCACTCATGACCACCAGCTTGTGCTTGATGCCGGCCATGCGAGCATGAACCTGTGCGGCATTTCCTGAAATCTGTTCGAGGACTTTGGCGTCGTCTGAGTACTTCAATTTGCCAAGAATGGCCTTCAGATCTTTTTCAACCGCCATAGCGGGAACTCCTCGCTAACTGTGCGAATACACAGAGATTGACCGTAACACAGGGGTTTCCGGGGAGTCAAACTCCGTACATCCAGTCCGTCAAATGGCGCACATTCCGATGCCTAACGCCTCGCATAAGCTGTAAGGCCGTAAGTGAAGACTGGCCGCGCCCGCGATGGACATGGTGCGGCCACACAACTCGTAGGCCTTGACAACTTCATGCGGCTGTTAGCCAGCTGCGCTGACCGGCTATGGTCAGAATGCTCCCTTGCGTGCCTGTGCCTTCCAGAAATCGATCATCGCTCGCAGCAACGCGTCCATGGATTGGTCGCTACCATCCGGGAGTTCGACAACAAGCGGTCGAGCAAAGCCATCGCTGAAGGCCGAGGAGAACCCGCGCTGCTTTCGGGTCCGCGCCTTGGACGTGAAGTGCTTGGTCCCATTTGTGATTTTCCGCGCAACGTCGAAAGTGTCCGCCAGCGTCGTGTCGGAAGGGTACTTCCGTTTGAATCCTTGGGTGGTGAATTTTGAACGATTGACCCACTCGTACATGTGGTAGCCAAGAAGCGTCGCTACAAGCGCGTGACGCGATGACGCGTTATTCTGGAGAAAGTCGGCGTACGCCGGGAGCACGATCTCATCCAGAAACAGCCGCGGTGTCGTAATTCCGAAACTCGCCATGTGTCTGGCTAACAATGTTTAGGCGGATCCGCGTAACAGCACCTCAGTAAAGAGGTTCAACGTCCATCCAGCTGACTGCGAACGCCCGCCGGTACACGGTTAAGCGCATGAGTATAGATCTTCGTCATCCTCACATCACTGCATCTGAGCAACTCCTGGACCGTGCGGCTTCAGAAAACCAGTTCCGTCGTGGAAGAGATTCGAGGACCTGCACATATGGAACAAAAGGGGACACCCCCGACAGGATGCTCAAAAAGTTCGTCCAGCGAGGCCGCAGGCGAATTGAAACCGGAGGCGTACCCTCAGTGGTACGTTCAGGATTTCGATGAGACGAGAACGAAGCTGGCGGGCTTTTTCAGCATCCGACTATATTGAATACTGAAAGATCGGCTTCGCCCCAATCGCCTGAGCCAAGACTCCCCGACTCTTGAGCTCATCAAGTATTCGGCGAGTGGCCACATCAAAGTCTGCCGGGCCTGACAACACGATATCTGTATTGGGTGGGACTTCTTCGGGCGCCTTGCTCATATGAATGGCAATGACTGGGACCGGGTGGACAAGCGTCCGAATAGCCTGTGCCGCTTCGACATAGGCCATGCCGAAGGGATTGGTCGTCGAGACCACGATCAATCCCGTATCGACAAGGAGCCTCGCCACTTCGCCGTAGCGGCGCGCCATCTCTGTCGCCTGCCCTCGTTCTCCCTCAGAGAGGTCTGCATCAAGTCCGCGCCGGAGATTCTCTCCATCGAGCAAGTACGCATGCCGCCCATCTGCCACAAGCCTGGCCTCGATCGTTTTGGCAAGGAAGGACTTCCCCGTATGTCGCCCCCCGGTCACCAACACAATGGCAGCTCGGTGGCCATACTGCTGCGCGCGATTCTCGACGCCAACTTCACCCTTCACCCAGGCAAAATCGCGCTGCCGAGCTTCTTCGCGGAGAAACTCCTGATCGTCATGGACTAGCTCTGTCACGATGCCGCCGCCAGCAATATCATACTCATCCACAAGGACAAACCGGCCCGTCGCCTCAAATGAAGCCGAGAGGTCGAACGCGACCGGGGCTTTGGTTCGAATCGTCAATTCAGCAACCTGATTCCTATTCACCACGCTGCTGCCTTGCTGCTGAGCCAGATCCATCGTGTCGATGATCCGGTGAATGGTGGCCACTTCGCAATCCACTTCCTTCGTCGCCACTCTGAGCTGGTATCGACGCCCCCGTTCCAACGGCTTCCGTCCCAGCCAGAACACATTGGCTCGAAAGGCCGTCGACACCAGCGGGAGTTGTTCCTGATGCGAGGCGATCTCTCCTCGTTCGACAAAGATCTGCTCATCGAGCGTGACACCGACTGATTGGCCTGCACGGCCTTCCACCGGCGGGGGATCGATATTGAACGCTTCAATAGATTTGACCGTCGCCCGTTTGTTCGACGGTGAGAAAACCAGGGAATCGCCGACCTTCAATCGCCCCGCCGTGACACGTCCGGCGATGATGCGGCGGGCGTCGAACTTGTACACATCCTGAACCGGCAGACGAAGCGGCTGTTCGGATCGTCCCGGCTCCTTCCGAAAGGCACTGAGCGCGTCCAGCACGGTCGGACCGCTATACCACGGCATCTTTTCGCTCCGGTTGGCGATATTATCTCCGAGCTTGGCACTGACCGGAACGATCTGTTGTGGAACCGCCTTGAACTGCCCGAGGAACTCTCGGTACTCTTTTTCGATCGCATCGAACACATCCTGCCGATAGCCGACCAGATCCATCTTGTTCACGACGACGGCAAACTGGCGTACGCCCAGAAGCGACAAGAGATAGCCATGTTTTTTGGACTGCTCCTTCACCCCCTCCAAGGCATCGATCAGCAGCAACGCCCCTTCCGCCCGGGCCGCGCCGGAGATCATGTTCTTGAGAAACTCTTTGTGCCCCGGCGCATCGATGATGATGTACTGTCGGCCCTTCCAGCCAAAGAACGTCCGCGCGGTATCGATGGTGATGCCCTGCTCCTGCTCTTCGAGAAAGGCATCGAACAGGAACGCATATTCGAATTCCTTTCCCTGCTGCTGGCAGATGGCTTGGACCTTTTCGATTTTGCCGTCCGGCAATGAGCCAGTGTCGGCATAGAGACGCCCCAGCAAGGTGGACTTCCCGTGGTCCACATGCCCGACGATAACGATATTCAGATTGTCAGATGGTTTCGAAATTGTTTCTGCCATGCTTAGACTCCAGAATGTTCAAACAGGCAGCCCAGCAAGGCCGCAGGGGAGGAAAAACCGCAGGCGTACCCTCTGGGGTACGTTGAGGATTTTTCCGACCCGAGAACGAAGCTGGATGCCTGTTTCAACATTCTGCCGTTACATGTAGCCGTCTTTGCGGAGCAACTCCATCCCGCGTCCTTCATCCTGCGCGCGGCCCGACCGCTCTGCCACCGTAGTGTGCCGCAACTCCTCAATAATGTCGTCCACGGATTTCGCCTTCGATATGATCGGCATCGTGCAGGGAGCGCAGCCGAGACTGCGGTAGCGGGTCCCGTCTCCTTTATCGAGATAAAGATCGATGAAGGGGATGTTCTCCGACTTGATGTATTCCCAAATATTGAGTTCCGTCCAATCCAACAGCGGATGAATTCGAATGTGTGTTCCGGGAGGAAAGGTTGTCTTGAATTGATCCCAAAGTTCGGGCGGCTGATCACGGAAATCCCAATCGCCATGTTTGTCACGGGGCGAGAAATAGCGTTCCTTGGCCCTCGTCCCTTCCTCGTCTGCCCGCACACCGAGAATGATGCCCGTATAGCCTCTTTGTTCGATCAGTTGCTTAAGCCCATCGGTTTTCAAAGCCGTACAGCAGGTAACGCGGCCCAGCGTATGATTCATCCCGGCCGCAAGTGCTTCCTTATTTTGCCCAACGACCAAATTGAGGCCCCACTCGCGGGCCACTCGATCTCGATATTCGATCATGGCGGGGATCTTGTAACTCGTGTCGATGTGCAGAAGCGGGAACGGGACATGGCCGAAAAAGGCTTTTCTGGCCAACCACAGCAGGACGGTCGAATCCTTCCCCATCGACCACAACATGGCCAGGTTGTCAAAATGCTTATAGGCTTCCCGGAGAATGTACACACTCTGGTCTTCTAACTGACGAAGATGTTGCACAGACTCAATCCTCTCGTGTGGTCAATGAGAGCGGCCGGCCACGCCTGTGCCAACCGGCTGCTGAGTCAGCTCCTCTAACTTTCGTGCCGCCGCTCCCTCTTCGAGCGCTCGACGAGCAAGTGGGACGCATGACGCCCATGTCGCCCCTTTCCCTGCGGCGTACAGAATGAGCGCCGCATTCATCAACACCCAGTTACAGGGCCCGCCCTGCAACTGATTGTGGAGAATCCGTCGGAGCAGTTCCGCTTCCTTGTCTCGCTGATTCGACGGGAAGCCTGCCATGTCACGCGATGTCCCCAGCGGCAATCCGACATCTTTTGACGCGAACGAGTGGGGTGTAATCCGCTCGTCCCGCAATTCTAAAACCCTTGTGAGGGCGGCGATCGACAACTCCGGATCGCCCTCAACGCCACTGACCACCAGCGCCCTCGGGCAGCCCAGCATCCGTAACACTTCAGCGGTCTTTTCAAAGTGGGGAGGGTGGGACAGGCCGACGACCTGCGACGCGGCACGAGCCGGGTTTAAGAGCCTCGCAATCGGATGAAAGACATTCCGTGCTCCCAGCTCTTGTCGTATCTCTAAAAACCGATAGATCGGAGGATGGTAGAGGGCGATATCGAGATAGGCGAATCCATGCCTTGTCACCGCCTCTGCCGCCACTTTTGGCTCCATGTCGACCGGCAGGCCCAAGGCCTTGAGCACCCCGGCATTCCCTGCGCGACCAGGAACCCCGTCATACCCATGCATCAAGACCGACGCGCCTGCCGACGAAGCCACGATGGCGGCGGCAGCCAGGGCATGGAAAGTTTCTTGCTTCCCCGCGTAGCTCGGCAGATCCACCACGCCAAGTTCTCGCGGGATCGGCACAGGCACCACATAGGAGCGCGCGGCCGCGGTCATCGAGGCCAGTTCGGTGACGGACTCCATCTTGATCCGCATGGCTATGAGAAAGGCTCCCACCTGCGCCGGCGTAGCGTCTCCTTCAATGAGCGCCTTCATCGCCCGTTTCGCTTCGTCCCAGGTGAGATCCTTGGCAGCCCTTGGCCCCTTAGCGATTTTTCCGATAAATTCCTGCATCGACATCAGGAGGCCTTGTGTAACCCGCACTCCGTCTTGGTAAAGTTTTTCCACCGTCCCGCGCGGGGGTCTTCGCCGGGCATCACTGGGCTCGTGCAATAGGTGCAGCCGATACTCGGATAGTTGCGGTCATGCAACTCGTTGTATGGAACTTCGTGGACACGAATGTAGGTCCAGACCTCCTCCCACGTCCACTTCGCGAGCGGATTGACTTTGACCAGCTGAAACTTCTGATCCCATTCGATCAGCTGCGCATGGGCTCTCGTGGGAGACTGGTCTCGCCTGATCCCGGTAATCCATGCGTCGAATCCTTTGAGCACTCGAGTAAGCGGCTCCACTTTGCGCAACTCACAACATTGGTCGGGCTGGCGCGTCCATAAGGCGTCGCCATGCTGAGCAGCCTGTTGGTCCGGCGTGAGCAACGACTTCACCTGTATGACCTGCTGCGATTGCAACCCATACCGCTCAATTACACGATCGCGCGTGGCATAGGTCTCGGGAAAGAGAAACTCCGTGTCGAGATAGAAGAGCGGCACCGATGGATTGATGCGGTGGACCATGTCCACAAGCACGACGTCCTCCGCCCCAAAACTGCAGGCGAGCACGATCTTCGGCGCGTAACGCTCGATCACAGCCGCCAGTAACTCTTGCGGTGACTTCGCCTCGAACGACTCGCCCAAGATCTTCAGTTCTTCTGATGAAATATTTTCCATTGGGCTCTTTCTGCCTCACTCACGCTTCAAGTGGCGGAAGGGATGATTCCCAACTGCGCGAGACTTTCTCACCCGCCCAACCCCGAGCGCGCCGAGACGCGCTCTTGTCCCAGACGAGCACAGCTTTATCGTGCGCGTTGCGCGAGCAAGGAAACATCCCTCCGCCGCGCTATTCTACTTTTTCGACCAGAATCCGATAATGCTCTGCGGCGGCCTCGAGTGGTTCCTGCAGCAACAACTTATGCCCGTCGTTTTTCAAACTCAAAGGCACGTTCTTAATGGGTTCGCCCGCATCGAGCCAGACTTCCAACCGATCGCCTTCATCCATCATCTCCAGTTTCAGCTTGGTCTTCACATAATTCAGCGGACAGGCCACCCCGCGCAAATCATAGACCGGCGCGCCGGATGGAGCAGGCGCAGGTGCAGACGTAGCCGGCTTGACCGCAGGCGTCACGCTGGTCGTGGCCACCGCTGCCTTGTCCACCGACGCCAATTTGAGATCTTTGCCCATCTGCTCCGTGGCGGCACGACAGGCATCGACGAATCCCTTGGCAAAAACCATCTTGTCGCGGGCTGATTCGCCCGTTGTCTCCTTGGGTCCTAAATCCCCGACCCGCTTCCTCAATTCCCGATACATCGCTGGAACGATGCCTTTCTGTGCAATCCTGCTGTCAAATTCGATGAAGGTTTCTGCATCTGTCGAAGGTTCAAGCCCTTCCGTCACCAGCAAGGCCTTGGCAGCGGCCAACACCGCGCGATAGGACTTGTTCACCGAGACGGAATACTGATGGTTATCGACAAGAAGCTTTGCCTGATAGAGCTCTTGATCGGCTTCGAGAATGCCGTTCTCGATCATTTCAAGCGCGCCGCCGGCGCACTCACCAGGCCCGAGATCCTCCAAGACAAATTCTTCTTCGCCCTCCCAGTCGTAGTAGAACGTCGCATCATCTTGAAAGGACGGAACGATGGTGTAGGGGATCAGCTCGTCCTTGAGCTTGGCCTTACCGACACGATCAATGAAGCCCGGTAGCCCTTCGCCGGAGAGGCGGTCACGCCGATACAGGTCGATCAAGTGCGTGATCGCTGCCGACACGCTCTTGGCCGGCAACTTGACCACCATCTGTCCGATCTTCGCCGTCCCGTTGACTCTCCCGCCCAAGTGCAATTCATAGAAGGGCGCGACATGCTCGCCAATGCGTTTCCCCACTCCATGCAATCCGATCGTGGCGATGTGGTGCTGGGCACAGGAATTGTGGCATCCGCTGATCTTAACACTGACATCCTTCAGATCCTCGGGAACCCGCCCTGCCGGGAATACCTCTGCCAACGCTCGGGCGAGCCCCTTTGAGGACGTGATCCCCAAGCCACACGTGTCGGTACCGGGACAGGCGATAATATCTTCGACCAATTCGGCCCCGGGATCGGCCAAACCCTGTGAAGCAAGATCCGCATAGAGGTCGGCGATGCGCGGCTCCGGCACCCATCGAATGATCATGTTTTGATTGATCGTCGTCCGAATGTTGCCATTGGAGTAGCGATCAGCAAGATCGGCAATGAGAAGCATCTGCTCTGCCGTGAGATCGCCCATGAATAGCTTGACCACTGCGGCGACATAGCCGTCTTGCTTCTGACGCAAGACGTTGGTGCGTCGCCACATCTCAAACGGCGTCTCCACTTGCGCACCCTGGGCATGACTATTGGTCTGTACCGCCGTCTGCTTCGATCCATTCGACGTCGGCATGATTAAGGGAATCGGGTCATCCGGATACGATAGTAACTTAATTGGCTCATGGGTCGGACGGGCATGCCCCATCGACACGTAGGCCTCTTCCCAGCGGCGTTTGAACTCTTCGAAGCCTAGCTTATCGATCACAAACTTCATCCGTGCCTTCGTGCGATTTTTTCGATTGCCCAAGGTGTCGAAGACCCGAATCACTGCTTCCACGCTCGGGATGAGTTCATCCATCGGGGTGAACTCCCGAAGCACCTGCGCGAGCCGAGGGGCTGAACCGAGGCCGCCGCCTGCGACCATACGAAAGCCGATGGCTCCATCCGCACGCTTCACTGCGAGAAGCCCGATATCGTGAATCGGTGTGAGCGCGCAGTCCTGCTTGCAACCAGAGAAGGCAATTTTGAATTTACGGGGGAGGCTCTGGTTGAGCGGATTCCGCAAGAGGTGGAGCGCGACGGTTTTCGCATACGGCGTCACGTCGAACACTTCCCCCTGACAGATCCCGGCAAGGTGACAAGCCGTCACATTGCGAACCGTGTTAGCACAAGCCTCTCTGGTAGTCACGTCGACTTCAGCCAGCCCTCGCATGATGGTCGATACATCCTGTAAATCAACAAAATGCAGTTGGATGTCCTGGCGCGTGGTCACATGCCCGACACCGGTGGCATATTGCTCGGCCAATTCCGCAATCCGGCGAAGCTGATTCGCCGTGAGTCCGCCGAAGGGGATCTTGATCCGGACCATCTGGACACCAGCTTGCCGTTGGCCGTAAATGCCGTACTGGAGACGGAAGGGCCTGAACAGATCGCTCGAGACATCGCCGGAAACCATGCGCATCGCCTCAGCCTCGAAGGTTTCGATCTCCTCGATAATGGCAGGAGGAATGGGCTCTATCTGTATGGGAACCGGACTGAGTGGTATGCGACTCATGGGTGACCTCAAATGTGGTACATCAACGACCGCTCTTGATCGAGCACTCGTTGCTGCCCGGCTAATTCTTCCACGCTTATGGCCTCGAGCACTTGGCGCTCCGCTTGATAGACCTGCTCCCAAACCTTCCCGAGAAGTAGTTCCGGTTTGCTGAGTCGTCGCACTGGTGCACGGCCAGCTCCGCCGCTCGGAGGTGAAAGCGGACCATCGAGCGCCTCGAGGATCTCGACAACCGATACCTCGGACGGTTTCTTCAATAACACGTACCCCCCTTGAGCTCCTCGAAGGCTCGACACAAGACCAGCCTTCTTCATTCCATGGAGGACCTGTTCAAGAAAGCGAGCAGGGATGGCTTGTCGACGTGCAATTGATTTCGCTTGGACAGGCGCTGTCCCAAGCTGCATCGCTAGATCGACAGCGGCCATGATTCCATAGGTTGCTCTGAGCGATACCTTCATACACGAGTATTCCGATAGGAATTAAAATATTCGCCCATTTAATACACCCTGAGAGGCTCTGCTGTCAAGCCTCCTCTCATTGAGGTCCCGAATACGCAGGCTTGGAAAATTTCTCCTGTACTGACCAGGATCGTATCGATAGAGAGATTTGAAGTTCCTTCATACTCATACCGGTTGCGCAAAATGGGCACGGCACGGAAGCAAGAATGTCTCGATCAATACATCGATCCTCACTCACTAAAACAAAACCGCTCGTCCGGCCAGAATAAACCATTCTACTCCCTGTGCTCGAGCCAACAAGAACTACCCCTCTATAATTTCCTCATTGACATCAAATTGGCCCTGGGCAATAATCCGCACCACTTCTTCGCTCTTCTCGTGGGTCATTCATGTCGCTTACGTCATCCGTCTTCAATATTTTGCTGCTCAGCGGTGACCCGGACATCCAGAGTCAGTTCAAACACGCCTTCAAAGATGCTTCTGTGACTGCGACGAAAGACGCGTCCACGCTGCCGAAGGACGTGACGCGGCGCACGTTTGATGCGGTTATCGTCGAATTGAAACCGGGCTCATCCGGAGGCGCCGCCGCCCTACCCACCAACATCGATCTCACACACACATTGGTCATCACCGGTTCTCGAACTGTGCTAAAGCGAGCCTCCAAGTTCATGCAGATGATGGCACGGCAGAACTCTGCTCGAGCGAACGGGAAAGACGCTCTGTCGCTCGAGGACTATCTTGAATGGAAAATGGGAGATTTCGTGAAGGGGATGCGAAACGGTTCGGGACGCAACCTGCATCCCATGTTGATCACTGCCATTGAACGTCCCTTGATCACCAGAGCCCTTCAGGAAACCAAAGGCAACCAGATCCAGGCAGCAGAACTGCTGGGATTGAATCGAAACACCCTCAGAAAAAAGATCCATGACTTGCACATTCCCGTGAAACGGAATCGGACTGTGCAGACGCGGGAGGCCTAACGCGTCGAGTGTTCCTTAATAACCGGGTTCATGTGGATACGGTAACAGAGAACGTTGGTGGCAAGGAGTCGCGTAGTTCAACCCAATAACAGGAGGGGCACGATGACGAAAGAAGAGTTGATCGCAAAAATGGCTGCATCCGCGGGTATCACCAAGGTTGCAGCAGGCACTGCCTTACAGGCCTTCACCGGAGCGGTGACCACGTCCCTGAAAAAGGGACAACGCGTCTCGCTGGTGAATTTTGGGACCTTTACGGTTGCCAAGCGGAAAGCCCGACTTGGTCGGAATCCAAGAACCGGTGAGGCACTGCGGATTCCCGCAGCCAAAGTCCCGAAGTTCTCGGCAGGGAAAATCTTGAAGTCAGCCGTCCGGTAACGATCATACGATCGTCAGATCTTACCTCTTTCGAACAAGAGAGAACAGGGCGTATTCCACCGCAGGGGTACGCCCTCTTCTTTTTAGCGTTTCAGTATGACCTCCCCTTGACCTATGCGGTATCATGAGCATCTAAGAAAGTGCGTACGGCTTATAACTGGTAGTTGATAGCCAGAGCTGGAACCTGCAGGATGATCACAATGGGTTCCAGCAAGGCCCGAGCGACTGAGCACCCGAGGCGCACAGTTTCACGTACGTCGCAGGGCGCGAAGAAGCGAGAACGCCGCTGGAAACCAGTTTCATCATCCTGGCAAGAAAAGGGGGCGACCGGCATCGACGGGGATACTGAAGTCAGCGGGGCATGTCGAGCTCTCGGGGTCTCGTAAATCCTCCGGGAAAATGTAACTGCCAATCAAGAACTGGCACTCGCAGCTTAATTAACTGCGACGTTCCTCCACCT
>JAQBES010000121.1:0-13169 GCA_032123755.1 Nitrospirota bacterium | reverse complement strand
CCGTGTCTCTCAGGAAGTTGGAAAGAATATTATAGCCGCCACTCAGGATCACGAAGGGAGGATCGTATTTGGATATCACAATTCTATTCTGCGTCTGGAGATGAATTTTTCCACTAGTCTTCTTTGGAAATACCCTGGAGCACATGATTTTTCATCCGTACTGATCGATCGTTATTGAGGGTCTCCTGGCCTGGGTTCGCCGGCGTGGAACACCCATCACGATTCGACTGGTGAAAGGGGCCTACTGGGATTCAGACACGATTCGCTATCGGCAACGAGGATGGGCGGTTCCTCTCTTTGAACACAAGGCGGAGACGGATGCCAACTATGAAGCGCTCACACGTCTTCTTCTGTCTCAGACGTCCATCATTCGACCGGCCTTCGGGACACACAATCTCCGTACGCTCGCCTACATCGAGGCAGTTGCGGAGTCGCTCGGGATTTCTCCAGAGAGCTGGGAATATCAGATGATCTTCGGCATGGCCGAGCCCTTTCAGTATGCGGTCACGCAGCATGGGCGCCGATTGCGGCTCTACACCCCGGTGGGTGATCTTCTTCCAGGCATGGCCTATCTCGTTCGGCGATTGCTCGAAAACACCTCAAACGAATCATTTCTACGGAAGGAATATGTGGAATCCCAGCCTCTGAGCACGTTGTTGGCTCCGCCTGTTCTTGAGGGACTGAGTCGGAAGCAGCCCCTCGTGTCTCAGCCGGCCGGAGTGCAGGAGTTTCGCAATGAACCGCAGCGGGATTTTGCACAGGCCGACAGCCGAGCGGCGATGCAGCAGGCCCTGGCGAACGTGCGGTCGCAACTGGGCCGGCAGTGGACGTCGTCGTTTGGAGGGCTGCGCCTGACGGGCCCCCTCATCGAGTCTCGTAACCCCGGACGTCCGGCTGAAGTTGTGGGCCGGTTGTCCAGCGCGAGTTCGGAGAATGTCGAACAGGCAGTGCGTCGTGCGGTTCAAGCAGGGGAATCCTGGCGCGACCGCACAACGGAACATCGAGTGGACATTTTGCGTGCGGCCGCCGCGCTCATGCGGAGGCGGCGCGATGAGTTGGCGGCCTGGGAGATTCTGGAATGTGGGAAGCCGTGGCGGGAGGTGGATGCAGATCTCGCGGAAGCGATCGACTTTCTGGAATATTATGCAGCGGACTGGCGCAGGCTCGCTCCCCCAAGACGGTTAGGGCAGGAGCCGGGTGAACTAAACCAGCGGCTGTATAGTCCTCGCGGGGTGACGGCCGTCATCGCACCGTGGAATTTTCCGCTGGCGATTCCCACCGGCATGGTGTCGGCGGCACTCGTGACCGGGAATCCCGTACTCTTCAAACCCTCCGAGCGTTCTCCCATGATGGGGCACTGGCTCACGGAGATCTTGCAGGAGGCCGGTGTGCCTGAAGGGGTACTCTGTAGCCTGCCGGGTGGGCCCGACATCGGACGGGCATTGGTCGGCCATCCCGAGATCGTAACGATTGCCTTTACCGGCTCGAAGGACGTGGGGCTCGGCATCCTGCAAGACGCCGGTACTCTTATGCCGGGACAACACAGGGTTAAGCGGGTGCTGGCCGAGATGGGAGGAAAAAACGCGATCATCGTGGATGAGACTGCGGATCTCGATCATGCGATCATCGGAGTGGTCGCGTCGTTCACCGGCTATGCAGGACAGAAATGTTCCGCCTGCTCGCGGGCGATCGTACATGCTGCGATCTACGATAGTTTTCTGGATCGCCTCAAAGAGGCGGTGCTGAGCCTGAGGGTCGGAAATCCAGAAGAACCGGGCACGCAGGTCGGGCCGGTGATTGATCATCGAGCGCAATCGAAGATTCAGGAATATATCGAGATTGGAAAGAAGGAAGGACGCCTGCTGGTTGAAGGGACTGTGACGGGACCCGGGTGGTATATCGGGCCGACGGTCATCGCGGATGTGGCGCCGATGCATCGAGTGGCTCAGGAGGAAATCTTTGGGCCGATCCTCGCGGTGATGAAGGCCGCATCTTTTCAAGAAGCGCTGACCATGGCAAATTCGACGGCCTATGCACTCACCGGCGGAGTCTATTCCAGGAGTCCGGCCAATCTGGAATTGGCACGGCAACGGTTTGATGTCGGGAACCTCTACCTGAACCGTCCGATCACGGGCGCGTTAGTCGGCCGCCAGCCGTTTGGAGGCCATCGACTCTCCGGAGTTGGAGCGAAAGCCGGAGGTGAAGAGTACTTGACGCAATTCGTGGTCACCCGTGTCGTCAGCGAGCAGACCCTCCGTCGAGGATTCGCGCCGCCCGAGTGAGGCCTTCGGAGGTTTGATCTCGTAAGATTCTAGTTCCTCCATAATATCCGTGACCACGCCACGGTCTTCCAACGGCGAGAGTTCCTGCCGCTCGACGTACTTGACCAAGCCCACGCCTTTCACAAACCAGGCGGTCATCACATCAGTTCCCTGGACGGTCCTCTTCACGCCGGAGAGATGAATCTGCATGTTCATGCGCGCTTCCACCTTTACGGCATTCTTGAACGTGCCGGCCGGTACGGTCACCGATTCCTGCCCCACCACCGTGGCATCGCCCTGTGCGTCGGCCTTTTCGTTACTGCCGTCCCGATCCATATCGGTGCCAAAGTCCAATCCCTTGCGGTTGAATTGTAGGAAAGACGACGAGGCCTTCATCGGGAAGCGCACAATCTGATAGGGCACGAGCTGTTTTTCCAAGGGCGTGCCTGGTTCCGAGCCGTAATAGACGATGCCAACGCTATCGCGTCGATAGAAGCTATCCATGGGGCCATGGTTGCCCGGATTGGTATCGTGGAACACGGTGACCGTCATGCCCTTGATGGCTTTCGTGCCGATAACCGAGGACACATTGGAGAAAAATTTATTCTCAACCGTTTGCAGAGGTCCTTCAGTAATCTGACCACGATAGTGCCATTCGTTCCCGATCTGATCGGGAAAATAGTCGGCGGACTGGACAATGATACCGGCGTCTTCCGCTGCAAGAGACGCTGACGAGGTGCTCCAGACGAGCAGCAGCGCTGTTCCCAACATAAGGGCCATTCGATATCCCGGTTTATTTAACGGCATGCGCGATGCTCTCCGCTGGTTGAACAATTCGGCGACCGTACCATAGGCATCCTGGATGCGGCAAGAGAAGGAGGTCGGCAATGTTGTGCCAGCAGGCTTGCCTTCGTTCGATGTCCCACCCATAATCCATCCGTATTTGGTTCATCTGGTTTGTTTCGTTTGCCTTGTTTATTTGGTCGAACCAGACCAACCAGATGAACCACATCAAGCAAACAAACTAGATCAACCAGATGAACCAAGCGAACCAAAGAGATGCGGTGCTTGTGACCGGCGCATCCGGAGGGATTGGTCGTGCAATCAGCCTGGCCTTTGCGGCAGCTGGCTGGTCTGTCGGGGTCCATTACCATCGAAACAAGGCGGCGGCGGCAGACACGCTTACGCAAGTGGTGGCTGCCGGTGGAGTCGGGGCGCTTTACGAAGCCGATATTCGCGAGTCGCGTGCGGTGCAACAGATGGTCGAAGCCTCCTGCCAGTTGGGAGCTGTGCCCTCGGTGTTTGTTTGCAATGCCGGAATAGGAGGGAGTCATCTCCTTCTTCGACAACGTCAAGAAGATTGGGATGAGGTGTTGGCCACAAATCTTACGGGAACATTTCACTGCCTCCGCGCCATGGCTCCTCCCCTCCTCGCTCGCGGTGGCGGGTCGATCGTCGTGATTGGATCGCATGCCGGGTTCCATGGCTCAACGGGACAAGTCGCCTACGCGGCGTCAAAAGCCGGTCTCATCGGTCTGGTGCACACCGCAGCCCACGAGTGGGGAGCTGGCAATATCCGTGTAAATCTCCTCTTGCCTGGCTGGCAGATGACAGGACTGTCTGAAGGGGCTATGCCGACAGGCGATAATTGGAACGGCCATGCGTTGGGCCGGCCACCATTACGAGAGGAAGTGGCCAAGACCGTCTTGCATCTGGCTCAACTTAATGATGTGTCGGGACAGGTTTGGAACTGTGATAGCCGGAATCTCTAGCAGAACACTCAAAATGACTGCCAGCAGCGTTCTCGCCTCGAAAGCATCCTCAACGTAGCCCTGAGGCTACGCCTCCGGTGCTTTCATCGTCTGCGGCCTTGCGGGACCGCCATTTTGAGCATTCTTCCAGAGTAGGCCTCCAAAGTATTTTTAGCTTACTGAATACATATTATGCAACGAGTTAAACGGCACGCGTACGATTCAGCTCCCCGAGGAATCTTTATCACTTCGACCGATACCGGTGTCGGGAAAACACTCGTCACCGCTGCGCTCGTGGCACATCTGACGCAACGGGGGATCGATGTGGGCGTCATGAAGCCGATTGAGTCAGGGGTCTCGCGATCGGCTAAGGCTCAGTCAGATGGAGCGCGGTTGCAAAGAGCGGCTGGTAGCCATGATCCGATGGCAGAAATTTGTCCCTATGTCTTTCGACTTCCAGTGGCGCCGCTCTCTGCCGCACGAGCAGATGGGACGATCGTGCGAGTGGCGGCTATCGTACGAGCCTTCCATGCCCTCCGTAAGAAGCATGCACTTATGGTGGTAGAAGGTGCTGGTGGCGTACATGTGCCTATCACGTCGTCACTTGACGTATTAGACCTAATCTATCAGATGAAGTTACCAACTATCGTGGTGGGGCGGTCTGGCTTAGGTGGAGTCAACCATGCGTTATTGACGCTCAATGTGCTCCGCCAAAGAAACATTCCCATCGTGGCGTTGGTCTTGAATCAGCTTCGACCAGTTCATACCACGACAGCTCGTGTGCAAGAGCAATCGACCGTGAATCTCCTCCGACGTCTCGCGAAGGTTCCCGTGGTGGGCCCCCTCCCCTACAGCCCGAGCGTGAATCGAAATTGGAACGAAGGTCTGATCCGTCTCGCGGGGACCGCACCGATCAAGAAACTGGCGAAGCTGGTCCTAGCCCGCATTATTCATGAAGGTTCGTCACGAAAGCGTGCAGATTCGAAGCGAGACGGGCTCTCGGAGGCGTGAGGCCCTG
This sequence comes from Nitrospirota bacterium, assembly GCA_032123755.1. GTDB lineage: Bacteria > Nitrospirota > Nitrospiria > Nitrospirales > Nitrospiraceae > Palsa-1315. The sequence continues at coordinate 8,139 of JAQBES010000121.1, read as the reverse complement.
AGGCATACTCGTGCAGTATGTCGAAGGGCTGAATGGCAAGACTACCCGTCACAGCCGCGTATCCGCGCTTGTAGCAGAAGCTTCATGAATAATGCGGGCTCACATCTGGGCGAGGAATGCGTTCACGGCCTGGCTGATATCCGGGGCTTTAAGGATCGCTGAAATGACTGCGACGCCATTCGCGCCAGCGCGCATCACCTCCCTCGCCTGATCGATCTGAATCCCGCCAATGGCGAAAATAGGCAACGACGTAAGCCTGCGCATCGCGCGTAGCCCCTCAAGCCCAACCACCGGGTCGTGGTCTTGTTTGGAGCCGGGTTTGAAGATGGGGCCGAAGCCAAGATAGTCCGGTTTCCCGGCGGTGGCCTCCCGCACCTGATCAGAATTGTGCGTGGAGATCCCGATCAGCTTGTCCGGTCCCATCACCTTCCTCGCCAAGTCGAGCGGCAAGTCTCCCTGTCCCAGATGCACGCCATCGGCGTTCACGGCCAGGGCCAAGTCGCAGCGATCGTTGACGATAAAGAGTACGCCTGCTTTCGCAGCAGCTTGCCGCAGAACCACGGCCTCCGCGTAGGCTTCCTTCATCGATGTAGTCTTGTTGCGATATTGAAAGAGCGAGGCGCCTGCCTCAGCCGCGTCCATCAGCACATCGATCAAGGGGCGCGCAGGAGAAACCGACGGATCGAGAATGATGTAGAGGCCTGAGAGAGAGTGAGGGCGCACGGCATTCATGAGGAAGACATTCTAGCAGGATGCTGAAAAAATCTGCCAGCATCAGAAAACCGTTATTTGGTTAATTTAATTGGACAAGACCAACCAGATGAACCAGATCAACCCGCCCTACCGGTCTCGCACGTCTCGCGTCAAAGCAACTATGGTGACTGGCACCCTCTTTTCGCGACTCCCCGCTCGGAGATCAGCTCAAGCGTCGGAAAGGTTCCCGTCCTTGCTCAACCCGGGAGGCCCTGTTTCAATCGCTCGAGCAGTTGTCCCAATCGTTCCTGGTGAGGCGAAGCCACCGTGATGAACCCCACGCCTAGCTCGCCCTCGCGGCTCCAACGCACCGCCGCCCGCTCAATGCAAATGGGTAGCGTCTCACCGGCCACGTCGAAGCGCAGGGTTACCTGCATGCCTGAGTAGCCCTGACTGGCGGTCTTCACGCGGCAGCCACTCTTCGATAGGTTCATGATCGTTCCGACCGATTCACCGCGCGGTTGACCAGAGAGCACGCTCTGAAAGTGCACAGGAAAACGCTGCTGGCGCCGGAGATCCATAAGATCCTTGTAAGAGGGTTCAGTTCAGGAGTATTGGAAGCAAAGCATCTAGTGGGCTCAGCCTACTCCTTGCCCGGAGTATAGCGCAAGCAGGCATAAGTGGTTCATGAAAACGTTTTTTCCGCCATCAGCGAACTATCCAATTGTAAGGTATAAGGTCAAGCAACGACCCCGGTGCCTCCATCGATCGCATTTGCCAATCAAAGCCCATATTTCAAAAAAAGCACACCGTCATGGCCGAACCCTACCAGTCGCCTGCCGTTCCCTCCGGGCAAACGCGCGCTTTCGGGAGAAGTTGATACGACATGTCTTCATCCTTAAGATCGGGCTCGTCAGAGCGTAGCATCGTAAACTCAATCTTTTCATTCGCGAATGTTTCGTCGCCGGATCGCAGTATACTCTCCCGGTTCAAAATCTTCATGGCGTTGAGGCGAGATACTTTTAGTGGAAACGTCGCGAACTGGTCCGCTGACAAAAAAGGCACCTGGACAGTTACCCGATCATGATCCACATAGACGAACTGCCGTAATTTCTCGTCGATCGGCGTCTTTAAGCTGACAACTACTGAGGTCATCGGGGCAATGGCCGGAATAGAAATTACATACGTGTGTCGGGCATCAGGAGAAGTTACTTCCAGCTTCCCTGTGGCATCTACATTCGGTGTCGTAAACAGCGTTGTGGTGGGCTTTAGGAGAGGAGATTTGATGTCCAGACGGAGATTCGTGTGGCTCTGGTCCGACACATTTTCAAGGAGAAACTTGCTCAAGACCCAGGACTGTGGGACAGGTGTTTTGGCGCGGCCTTTCGGCAGTGTCTGTTCGATTCGTCGGAGACTGCAATCGGACACCAGGTTCCGGTTTTCATAAAAATATGCCTTACTGTTTCCCTCCAGTAGGAAGCCACGCTCGTACGTGTAGAAGGCTACGCCCACCCGGATAGGGCTTGGCTTGAACCAGGACACAATCACAGGGACAAGAAACAGCACCAACGCGGCTACAAATCCAACGATGACAACCTTGTTGAGCCGACTTTGCCACCAAAACCACCGCCAGCATCTCTCCAAGAGACTCATGCCAGTTTACCCATGTAGAACTTTGAGCGAGTTGTTCAGCACTCGCTGCACGTGATGAATCAATCGAGCCTGTGTCTTTCTTTGAGTCTGTACCATCTGGCTCCCGAACCCCTGGCTCCCGACTCCCACCTCAGGCACTTCTATCCATTGCTCATTCGGGAGGGTGACAGTGAGCGAGCGGAGTTCTCCTGGACGCATCGGCTGATCGCCCGAGAGTCGCCCGCCGTTCCACGAGAGATTCCAGCCCTTGCCGTAACTCCGGAACAGACTAGCGTGGTACGTCAACGCGCATGGCACCGGGAAGCGACGGAAGGGACGAAGCGTGATAGGCATGAGCTCCTCGCAGGGAGGTGTATTCTCGAAGGGCAATGAATTAAACGGTAAGGCGGGGCATGGGGAAATCGTGGTAGTGATCAGCGGAAGGGTATCGGAGCCTTGTGTGAGCGGAGGGTGATTCAAAGGCAGGCTATCTGGGGCGCGGGGCTGTCTTGTCTCTCTCGTTCGTCGAACCAAACAAAGCAGAAAGACTAGATGGATAAGATTCCCCCCTGTGCCTGGGAATGTTTTCTTTATTTCCCCCGTGGTCCTCATACATCAATACTCAGGCCCAACACCACAGCCTTGGCGCGCGGAATAATCTTCTTCTGCAGCAGCCGTTCTTCACTGGTGTGTGATTGACGGTAGTGCCCTCTGGCAGGGTCACTTCTTGCTGCATGCCACTTTCCACAAAGCGTGATTAATACTACGGGGTACAACTGGTTCCCACTGTTGTTCGTCTGTGGTTGTGTACACCACTCGCCCACGTCCCATATTGCTCGAAAACCACGTATATGCAAGCATACGTGTACGCGCTTCTGTGCAGTCGTATTCGTTTTGTCGCTGGATAGACAATAGGGAATCGCCCGCCACGGTTTGCACAGTCTTGTAGTCGAACAATTGCCACATCCTCGCCAGGTTCCCTTTGCGTCGAATGCTGTCCCGATCAACGTACACAGTCAGTCCAGCTTCGTCGTCGCCACTTGCCAGCTCCCACTCCGCATATGCTGGAGGACTGCTCAGCAACAGAAGTGTGATCAGTAAGCAGAACCCAAAAAGGTAGGCCAGCGGCAGCGTGAGGAATGGCCCTGCATGGTGCGTCACAGAGCATGGCATAGGAAATCGATGGAAGGGGCGAATCGAGAAGGGCATTTGGACCTCCAGAGAGAGGCGTATTCTAGGGGGGCAGCAATCGAGGATGCAAGGTCACTGAAGCACTTTGCGTAACTTGACAGGCTGATTTCTTTGGGAAAGAGAGGTTGTCGTAGCTGGAGAGAGGCTTATGAAGATCAACAATCCGGACGAGCAGTTTGTAGGAAAGCGGGACTTGAAATACTGGCTAAAGATGAACTGGTCCGCAAGAAGATGAAAGACCGCCCTGCTGTTCCCATGCTCTCGGAATAGAGAGTGGAACAGGGCCTGTTGATCTCCTGTGCTGCACAATGCGCACAGCGCGTGGCAGGTTTGGGCTGTGGTTACCAGGCGTAGGCTTCTGGCGCAGCCCCGCCTGGGCCTGGGAAGATATCGTCGAGCCGTTTCAGTGTGTCCTGGCTCAATGTGAGGCTCAGAACGCGCATCGTGCCGTTCAATTGCTCCATCGTGCGCGGCCCGATAATCGGCGCCGTGACGGCCTTTTGATGCAGCAGCCAGGCGAGCGCCACATCGGCTGGACGCTCGCCGAGTTGTGCGCACAGCGCGTCATAGGCTTCCAACTTGGGGCGATATTTCTCGATAGCTTTCTTCAGATTCTCGTCCGCACGTCGACCGACCGTCGTCGGTTCTAATGCCCCGGCCAACAGCCCTCGCCCAAGCGGACTCCAGGGGATCAGGCCGATGCCATAGGCTGCGCAGGCCGGTATCACTTCTAGCTCGATCGTCCGCTCGGTCAAATTATAGAGACTCTGCTCCGACACGAGGCCGAGAAAGTGGCGGCTGCGCGCCAATTCTTGCGCCTGGGCCAGATGCCAGCCGGCAAAATTGCTGCTGCCGACATAGAGAATCTTGCCTTCCCGGACCAACTGCTCCATCGCCTGCCAGATTTCATCCCACGGTGTTTGCCGGTCAACGTGATGCATCTGATACAGGTCGATGCAGTCTGTCTGAAGGCGCCGCAGGCTGTCCTCGCAGGCCCGTCTGATGTGCAGGGCCGACAGGCGAGACTGATTCGGCCACTCGCCCATCCTGCCGAACACTTTCGTCGCGAGGACGACTTTCTCTCGCCGTCCCCCGCCTTGGGCAAACCAACGCCCCACAATCTCCTCCGTCCACCCCTCCCCCACTTTCCAGCCATAGACGTCCGCCGTGTCAAAAAAGTTGATGCCCAACTCCAGCGCCCGATCCATGATGGCAAAACTGTCCGCCTCGTTCGTTTCCGGCCCGAAGTTCATTGTGCCGAGACAGAGTCGGCTGACTTTCACTCCCGATCGACCAAGCTGGACGTATTGCATGGGAACGATTCCTCGATGACACGTGTGAAGTCGATATTCTACACAGATGAGATGAACGGAGGATACTCAGGGTTCTTCATTGATGTTCTCGATCGACGGCGGGAGCGCCACGATATAGGCCTCCGGCTGATCCAGGGCGTTTTCTGTCAGTTAGGATTAAGCAGCCAGCAGACCGGCCTCATCGACAATAATCAAGCGATGGCTCTATTTCACAGCGCCGCCCCGTGATGCGATTCAACGCCCCGTGAGCCTAATATAGTGGGGAAGAGACTGCGATGCTGAGAGATCGAGGGTGGAATGGGTACCGGAGCACCTCTTGACGAAGCGATTGCGATACGGCATCTTCCAGCGTACTGCAAGAAAGGATCTCGAAGGAGGTACCATGGCCATAGCGTCCGTCATGCTCCCACTTGGAACGCCGGCTCCCGCGTTTGCGTTGCGCGATGTCGTAAGCGGACAGCACTACTCGCTCGGCTCGTTTAGCGGCAAGGCGGCCTTGCTGGTGATGTTCATCTGTCGCCACTGCCCCTATGTCGTGCACGTCGAGCAGGAAATTGCGAAGATCGGGCGGGACTACACAGACAGGGGGCTTGGTATCATCGGCATCAGCAGCAACGATCCGGTGCAGTATCCGGACGACGCGCCGCCGCGGCTGAAGGAGATGGCCGAGCGCCTGGGCTTCACCTTTCCCTTCTGTTTTGATGAAACCCAGGATGTGGCGATGGCCTATGGGGCGGCCTGCACCCCGGATTTCTATCTCTTCGATCGGGAACGGTGGCTGGTCTACCGCGGGCAGCTCGACGACAGCCGCCCCGGCAGCAACAAGCCGGTCACCGGCCGTGACCTCCGCGCCGCGATCGATGCGGTGCTCGCCGGGAAGCCCGTCGACGGCAACCAGAAGGCAAGTGTCGGCTGTAGTATCAAGTGGAAGCGATGAGAGGAATGATCCCTATGCTAATCCCTTGATCCTGGAACGGGCACGATCGGAATGTGCTCGTTCGACGGCCGCAGTGGGACCAGCACGGGCGCCATTCCAGGGGAGTGCAGTAGAAGGAGTTTTGATGGAACAGTACAGGTACGCAGTGGGAGATCAAACAGCCCCATTCCTGAAGAGATGACGAGTGAGCTTGGAAGGAGCATTTAGCTGGACGACGGTCGTTCGATGCGCGCAGTAAAGGGCAGCCTCGGCCGCTCTCCTTTACGTTAGTCATTCCCCCTCCATCTGCAAGCGAGCTGTCTCTCTTGTTTATTGGGGGTTTTTGGTTTCTCTGGTTCAAGGAACAAAACAAACCAGATAGACCAGATAAACCAGACGGACCAGGCGAACGAGATCAAGCAGACCAACCAGCGCCGCATTTCGCACGACTCGGGCCAAAGACACTATGCTGGCTGGCACCGCTCTTTTCTGCTACCCCCCGTCTGAAGATCAATGCGAGCGGGCAATCTCGGCATAGTGGTGGAGCGGGCGTGTCATATCGGCAGGTAACGGTGGACACTTCGACAAGAAAAGACTCCCGGCCCTGTTGACCCATTCGCTCCTCAGGAGAGAGCCTCCGTCTCCTGTTCCATTCCACCAAGGAAAGGGCTCTACCTATTGCAACCCGAAGCGCATGGATTTTGCCTAACGAATGGCATTCTGGCTTTCCTCATCCATCGCCTTACCCTCATTATGTTTGATGACTTTCTTGGTGGAATATTTTTTGCCCCTCTCCTGCTTCGCGGCGGTCGGAGTGTGGGAGGTCGCGCAGCTAGTCACGGTGAGCAATAGCATGGAGAGGACTAGTGCCGTCACAATGGGCATGGGATCTCCGTGATTTTGAGTGTTCTTGGCGTAGGAATAATAGTGCGACGCAGATTGCTTAATCCGAAACGGTCGTCTACTCGGAATTGGATAGCTTCAAATTGTTCCAGTGTGTCTTCGAGATCGTCGATGATTTTACGTCAAAGAAGAAAATGGTTTTTGACACCTTTTCATATCTACAACAACGCGAGCTGAGCCTGCGCCCACGTGTTGCCCTGGGCGGCGGCTTTCTCGTACCATCCCCGTGCTGTGGCATAGTCCTGCGGCACGCCACGCCCATTGGCATATAGCTGTCCGAGCTGAGCCTGCGCCCACGCATGTCCCTGGGCGGCGGCTTTTTCGTACCATCCCCGCGCCGTCGCATAGTCCTGCGGTACGCCCCGCCCATAGACATACAGCTGCCCGAGGTTGAATTGCGCCAGCGCGTTTCCCTGTAACGCCGCTTGCTCCCACCACTGTCGTGCCTTCGTATAATCCTGCGGCACACCCAGCCCGTTGGCATACAGTTGCCCAAGCTGGGCCTGTGCTCCCACGTGGCTCTGGGCGGCGGCTTTTTCGTACCATCCCCGCGCCGTCGCATAGTCCTGCGGTACGCCCCGCCCGTTGGCATACAGCTGCCCGAGCTGGGTCTGCGCCCACGGACTGCCCTGGGTTGCCAGCCTCTTCAGTTGTTGCCGGTCTACGTCTGAGATGATGTCCGATGGGGAAGATGGCGCTCGCCCAAAGGTCTGCGCCATCTGTCGCTGCATTGGTTCAAGGCGATCCAGATGTTCATGGTGGGTTTCTGCCGTATCCCGCACAGCTGCGGCGTGAACAACCCGTTCATCTTCGTTGAATGCGAATGGCTCACTCTTCGGAAGTGTCTCCTGATCACCCGTATGAGCATGAGCAGGTTTGTTCGACACAATAATCTTACTCTTTCCCGTAAACGTCCATACGACGACGAGGGCAAAAATTGCGGCGATTGCCAACATGGCCATTTGCGCAGAGGTGAAATTTTTCGTGTCTTCCGGAAGGTTAATGTCCCATTTATCATCGCGCTCGGGATCATAGCGAAACGTGGTCCGGCAGGAGGGGCACGTCACAATCCCAATTGTCTTCGCGGTAACTCGGAGTATCGAGTTGCAGGCCGCGTTGGGACATGGGACAGTGTGAGCATCGGCTCGTGACGGTTTAGGATTAGGCGGTGCTTTCCCTACACGGCTGGTAGATCGCCCTTCGTCATACCGTTGTTTCAACGAGGGGTTACTGAGCGTGTTGAAGGCTGCGTTAATGTCCCTGGTCTTCTTCTCTGCCTTCGCCAGAAGAACGGGGCTATGATGAAAACGGTCGGGATGCCAGACTTGTAATAAAAGTCGGTAGGCGTGCTTTATCTCTTCAGAAGTCGCTGATTCAGGGACTTCCAGAATGGAGTAATAGGTCTCCAAGCTCGGCTCTCCAATACAATGGACATAGGCACCTCGCAGGACGGCATATTCTAGGGGGTCAGCAATCGAGGATGCAAGGTCA
>JAQBES010000120.1:0-19619 GCA_032123755.1 Nitrospirota bacterium | reverse complement strand
TGAAGGCACCACAAGCTGCGGGCAAGATCCACTCCGACATGGAGCGCGGCTTTATCCGCGCCGAGGTCTATCATTACGACGATCTGATGGCTTGCGGGTCGGAGGCGAAGGTGAAGGAGAAGGGACTGTTTCGGCTCGAAGGAAAGGATTACGTGATCAAGGAAGCGGATATTGTGTACTTCCGGTTTAACGTTTAACAGGCTGCTGAAAAAGTCCCCTCACTTCACTCTCAGCTCGTCAAAATCCTCAACGGGGACCAGGCCGCCTCACCGGTTCGGCGGAGCGCACAGACGTGATGCTCTTCAACTGCACGACCCCCTCCTCATCCAAGCGATTATGTTATTTTTCTCCTTCGCATTTCCAAAAGCATTTTTAGTAGAATGAGAACAAGTTCCGCTCATGGAGCACACCATGATGCACTCGTGGCGCGTTCGACGGCAGTGCTTCCTCAGCCTCTTCATTCTGACAGCTGTGTCAACGATTGCGCTTCCGGTACAGGCGGAATGGTATGTGGCGGGCCAAGCCGGGCACAGCTTTGCTGACTCCTTGCGCAATGTCACAACCACAGGTCCATTCAGTGGTATAGCACTGCAAGACTTCGACATGAAGAACAGTCTTGTCTATGGCGGAAAGGTCGGGGTGTATCCCTTTCACGGTTCGTTAGGGTTCGAGTTGGATGTTTTCCACAGTACGCCGCACATGAAGAATCTCGACAGTAGCCCCGGCGTACATCTGGCGGTGACGAATGTCGGCGCGAATATTCTGTTACGGTACCCCGGCGTGACCTTTCAGCCCTATCTCGGCGTTGGGCCTGCCATTTTGATTGCGCGCCTGAGTCGTTCGGTAGAGACGCAACCGGACACTCAGGTCTCGATCGGTTTCAATTTTCTCACAGGGATTCGCACATTCGTGACACCTAAAGTGGCGCTGTTCACGGAATACAAATATACGGATGCGAAGTTTGGCTTTGATCATGCCTTCGGTTCATTCGGGGGGTTCGACAGTACGTACAGGGCGCACCAGTTATTTGTCGGCGTCTCCTACCATTTCTGAGGGAGGGTGCCATGTTGAAGCGATGGATGAGGACTATCATCGGCGGAGTGTTGCTGTTAATACTCACGGCTTGCGCAGAGTCGCTGCATCAGACGCAACGGATGGCCATGCTCAGTCAGGCTCCGGAGAACGGGTATGCGGATGTGTATGACCCGGCCAGCCCCTTCTACTCTAGCCCCGGGTTCTGGTGGCGCCCCTTTGGCTACTATCCGGGATTCTATGGGTATGGGCCTGGATATCGATCAGGTTACCCCTATCCCTATTCTGGCTATTCCTCCGGCAGATCATTTTCTAGTCCCAGCGGATCAGGCCCCCGTCCTTTGCCTCCAGCAAATGCACCGTCACGAATGTTCAAGCGAAAGAATTAGGTGAGGTGAGCGCTCATCGGTGGCCGTTTATTGACACTTTCTCAAGGCCTGTGATACCTTCACCCCTTCGCGCTGGCTGAATCCAGCGTGCCTACACCTTGCTCCGGACTTGTTCCGGGGCCTTTGTCCAGGAGGATTGCTGCATGGAGCTCTACGAGTCTCTGTTCATTATTCGTGCGTCTGTCTCCGACCAGGATACAGCTGCCTTGATCGAGAAGATGAAGGCGGTGGCAGAGAAGACCGGCGCGCAGTTCATCAAATCAGAAAACTTGGGTAAGAAGAAACTTGCCTACGAGGTGAAGCGAGAGCGCAAAGGCACATACGTCTACTTCTACTTTAGGGCGCCCAACATCACGGTTGGTGAATTAGAACGATCCTATCGGCTGGAAGACCCCATCATCAAGTTTTTGACTGTCCACCTCAAAAAAGAACTGGTGCCGCCACGGCCACATGAGGCGTCATCGGAGGAATTTGCCGGTGGCAGGGTTTAATAAAGTCATCCTCCTCGGGAACCTCACGCGGAATCCTGAGCTGCGGTATACGCCGAACGGGACGCCGGTGGCCAGTTTGGGTCTCGCGGTCAGCCGGCGATATAAGCAGGGTGATGAATTGAAAGAAGAAGTCTGTTTTGTCGATATTGTCGTCTTCGGCAAGCAAGCGGAACATTGCGGACAGTACCTGAGCAAGGGCAGTGGAATCATCGTCGATGGGCGGCTGCAGCAGCGCCGGTGGGAAACAGAAGACGGCCAGAAGCGCAGCAAGCACGAGGTAGTAGCCCAAACGGTGACATTTATGCCGAAACGCCAAGATGGCGGTGGTGGCGGCGGCGGTACTGAGGCGCCGGCGCATGATGATGCAGGGTATGAACCCGACGAGCACGTCTAACAGGATGCTGAAAAAGTCCGCCAGCGGCGTTTTCGCATCGCTCAGAGGCTCAACGTACCGAAGCCGTACGCCTCGCATCTTCGCTCGCTGCGGCCTTGCTGGACGGCCTTTCTGAGAATCCTGAGACTATTTTGACATCGGCACCATATGGAATATTTCATTGGCGTTTTGTGGATAGACAGAGTTTTTCCACCGCCAGCTAACAAATAGGGAGACGGTTATGGAGCGTGAACAGGGCGGAGACCGAGACGGCGGCGGTGGCGGGCGGTTTTTTCAACGCAGACGGCCTTGCAGGTTTTGTATTGATAAAGGGTCGATTGATTTCAAAGATGTTGGGCTGCTGAGAAACTTTTTAACTGAGCGGGGTCGGATCGTCCCGCGGCGTATCTCCGGCAATTGTATGAGGCATCAGCGCGAATTGACGGCCGCCGTTAAGCGGGCTCGGCACATCGCCCTCATCAGCTTTGCAGAAGAGCGATAACTGGTCACGTTGGGGATGGGAATGCAGGTAGGTGCCGCGATGGATTTGCTTAAGCCGCTGCTGGCTGACATAACTGCCGATGGGCTTTCTCTGGTTGGTGAAGCGATGGCTGCAGAGCTTGGTCTCACCGAGGACGAGGCCGAGGTCCTGGGTCCGCTGGCTGTGAGTCTGGACCTGACCAACGTCGAAGGGCTGGTTGCCGTGACCGGTGTGCTGGAAGGCACGATCGTCCGAGAATGTGTGCGGTGCTTGAAGAAGTATGAGGATCCGCTGGCTTTTTCTGTGCGGGCGGCCTTTATCCCCGAGCCCAAGTCGGCGCCGCGTCATCCGAAGCGAGTCGATCCCCGAAAGGCGCGTGCGACGGTCGTGGAGGCCGAACAAGAAGAGGAGCCTGACGATCAGTATCAATATCAGGGCAACCAGTTGGAACTAGCTCCCATGTTGCGTGAACACGTGATCCTGTCCGCACCGATGCAGCCTCTCTGCAGCGACGACTGCTTGGGGCTCTGCGCGCGATGTGGGAAAAATTTGAATGAGGGGCCCTGTCAGTGTGCCGCGGAACCACCGATCCCGACATTTCGGGTGGTCCAGGGCATGAAACGCAAGACCGGCGGACCGTCAGCATCATAGCGAGACCGCCTGCTATCGAGAGTGAGAAGGAGTTGCCATGCCAAATCCGAAACATAAACATTCACGGGAACGACGCGACAAGCGGCGCACACAAAAACTGCGCATCACACCGCCGGGCATGTCCGTCTGTCCGCAGTGCCACGAGATCAAGCTGCCGCATTACACCTGCTTGAATTGCGGAACGTATAAAGGCAAGGCGGTCATCCAGGTCGAAGAGTCCTAGGCTGGTTCGCGGCGGGGCCGTTGGGCCGTATCTGCAGGGTTCGATGGCTCAGCGGATCATCACGGGATTGTGCTTGTTTGCCTGATGCGTCGATCATTTCACTGCTCTAATCTCCTGCCGCATGTTGCGTGGTACGGCTGCTCTTCTTTCGTGACCACGTGACACGTCATCATTCGATGGGTACTCAGCCGCTATGAAGATTGCGCTTGATGCCATGGGCTGCGACCATGGACCGGCCCCGGCCATTGAAGGGGCTCTCCAGGCCGCCCGGGAATGTGATGTCGAAGTGCTGCTGGTCGGTGACGAGGCCATTCTCACCGCCGAATGTCGCCGCCTTGGTTGCACGGACTCCCGCCTGTCTATTCGGCATGCCTCGCAGGTCGTCGAGATGCACGAGTCGCCGGCTACCGTGGCCCGTAAGAAGCGGGATTCCTCTATCTGGATTGCCACTGAGTTGGTCAAGAGTGGCGAGGCGAGCGCTGTGGTCAGTCCCGGGAACACCGGCGCCAGCATGGTGGCATCATTCTTTTTGCTTGGGCTGACGAAGGGCGTCGAGCGGCCGGCGATCGCGACAAGCCTGCCCACTCTGACCGGTACGGCAATCATGTTGGATGTGGGGGCTAATGTGGACTGTACGGCTCAGCATCTGGCCCAATTCGCCATTATGGGGAATGAGTATGGCAAATTTCTTTTTGGAAAGCCCAACCCACGTATCGGGCTGTTGAGTATCGGGGAAGAAGACAGCAAAGGGAATGAGGTCACGAAGGAGGCCTTCAAGCTCCTCAAGGCCAGTCCACTCAACTTCATCGGCAATATCGAAGGCCGTGAAGTGTACAGTGGGAGCGCTGATGTGGTGGTGTGTGATGGCTTCATTGGGAACGTTGCGCTGAAGATTTCCGAGGGAGTGGCCGATACGATCAAGAAATTGTTGCTCAAGGAAATCTCCGGATCCTTCTTCGGCCGCTTGGCCTATCCGCTCATTGCCAAGCCGTTGCTTAACTTGAAGAAAAGAATCGATTACGCGGAATTTGGCGGGGCGCCGCTCCTGGGCGTCAATGGCATTACCATGATCTGCCATGGCCGTTCATCCGCCAAGGCGATCAAGAATGCCATCCGCCGGGCGAAGGGATTGGCAGAGAGTCGCGTCGATGAACTGATTCAGCGTGATATTCAAGAGAGCCTCTCGCAAGCCCAGCCAACCAAGGATGCGTCGGCATGAGGGCCCGGATTGCAGGGACCGGATCGTATGTGCCGGCCAAGGTACTGACCAATGCCGACCTCGAACGGATGGTGGCCACCTCGGATGAATGGATTGTCGAACGGACAGGTATCCGCGAGCGACATGTGGCCGGTCCCGGTGAAGCCTGTTCTGATCTGGCGGTGAAAGCGGCAGAGCGGGCCTTGGCGGCCGCGGGGGTGAGTGCGGAAGATCTCGATCTGATCCTGTTGGCCACCTGCACCGGTGATTATCCGCTTCCTGCCACTGCTTGCCTGATTCAACATCAGCTGGGTGCGACGCGTGCGGCGGCCTGTGATCTGTCGGCCGCCTGTTGCGGGTTCGTCTATGCGTTATCGGTGGCGGATGCCTATGTGAAAACCGGCATGCGCCATGTGTTAATCGTCGGGTCGGAAGTGATGTCAGCGATTACCGACTGGACCGATCGCAACACCTGTATTTTATTCGGCGATGGGGCTGGAGCGGCAGTCATCAGCGCCAGTGAGAACGACCGTGGCATCCTGTCTACACATCTTCGATCCGATGGCGCCCTCTGCGATTTGATTGCGGTGCCGGGGGGAGGATCACGTTTGCCGCTCTCTGAAAAGGTCGTGGCGGAACGGATGCAGTACATCAAGATGAAGGGGAACGAGACCTTTAAGGTGGCGGTTCGGACCTTGGAAGAAGTCGCACGAGAAACCTTGGCTGCGAATCATCTCCGTGTTGAGGATCTCGACCTCTATGTGCCGCACCAAGCGAATGTTCGAATTCTCAAGGCGGTCGCCGAGCGTCTTGGACTCCCGCCAGAGAAAGTGATGCTGAATCTCGATCGGTATGGGAATACGTCAGCGGCCTCGATCCCCATTGCCTTGGATGAAGCCGTGCGCCAGGGGCGAATCAAAGAAGGGAGCCTGGTGATGTTAGGGGCCTTCGGCGCCGGATTGACGTGGGCGTCTGCTCTTATTCGATGGTGATGTGGCGGATTGAAGCAGGTCTCTATCCCCGCGCCACTTGCCTTTCCGCCGAACAACTTTTCCCGTTGACATTCAAAGGAAATTCGACGATATCTAAACCCACGGAAACGGCATGGTGTGCCCATTCCAGCTTCGAGTGCCACGATAATGAGCGTAACCAGTAGCCTCGTGTAATCACTCCGGTAGTATGGCGACTCTCCAATCAACTAGGTCATCCAGTATTGGGTTGGTCTTCCCAGGCCAGGGGTCTCAGTCAGTCGGGATGGGGAGAGCGTTGGCAGAGACCCATCCAAGCATCAGAAGTCTCTACGAAGAGGCATCGTCGGTGCTGGGATATGACATTGCCGCGCTGTGTTTTGAGGGACCAGCGGACCGATTGAATCTCACGGAATATACTCAGCCAGCATTGTTGGTGAGTAGTATCGCCGCGCTCCATGCGCTCGAGCCATTGGGGATCACGCCGGTCGCGGTAGCCGGTCATAGCCTGGGTGAGTACTCGGCTCTTGTCGCTGCGGGGGGGGTGACCTATCGTGAGGCGGTGGCGATCGTGCAGAAGCGAGGTCGCTATATGGCCGAAGCGGTGCCACCGGGGACTGGGCTTGTTGCTGCGCTTCTCGGTCTCGCGGCTGATGTGGTAAAAGAGGTGTGTCGAGAGGCCTCATCTGTGGGAGTCGTGGCTGCGGCGAACTTTAATTCGCCTGGCCAGATTGTCATCGCCGGGGAAAAGGCTGCCGTGGAACGGGCCATCGAACTGGCAAAGGCCAAAGGGTGTAAGAAGGCGATCCCTCTCCCCGTGAGTGTGCCGGTGCATACACCCCTGATGCAGAAGGCAGCCGATCGACTTGCTGGAGAGTTGGCGGCCATCACCTGGTCCGATCTCAAGATGCCCTTGGTGAATAATGCAGAAGCCAGGGCGATCACCAAGGCCGGTGATATCCAGGCGTCGTTGGTACGTCAACTTCCTTCGTCGGTGCTCTGGGAAGACTCGGTGAAGGCCATGGCCGCGATGGGTGTGATGACCTTCGTCGAAGTTGGACCTGGAACGGTGTTGAGCGGCTTGATCAAACGGATTCTGCCGGAAGCGGTGACCCTGAATGTCAATGATCCTAAGTCGCTTGAGGCGACCCGCGCTGCGTTCGGTGCGTGAAAGTATATGAGGAGCGAGCGGATGTCACTCCATGGTAAGGTTGCGATTGTCACAGGGGCGGCGCAAGGGATCGGTCGGGCGATAGCAGAGTCGTTGGCTCAAGCCGGGGCTGATATTGTGGTCGCCGATCTTGATCAGAGCCGGTCGAAGGACACGGTTGCGGCGGTGGAGCAGTTGGGGCGCAAGGCTTTGAATGTAAAAGTGAATGTGGCGGACGCCGGGGACACCAAAGCCATGGTCGACCAGGTGCTCAAGGAATGGGGAAAGGTTGATATTCTGGTGAACAACGCCGGGATTACGCGTGACGGCCTATTGTTGCGGATGAAGGAGGAAGACTGGAACCTAGTGCTCCAGGTAAATTTAAACGGGACGTTCAATTGTATAAAGGCGGTCTTGCTCCCAATGACCAAGCAGCGGTATGGTCGTATCGTCAACATTGCTTCGATCGTCGGAGTGATGGGTAATGTGGGCCAGGCCAATTACGCGGCATCGAAGGCAGCGGTGATCGGGTTGACGAAGACGGTTGCACGGGAATATGCAAGCCGTTCAGTCACGGTGAACGCGGTCGCGCCGGGATTTATCGATACTGCCATGACGCAGGGATTGTCGACGGAGGTAAAAGAGACGCTCCAGAAGCAAATCCCATTGGGACGGTTGGGCACACCGGCTGATATTGCGGCGGCGGTGCGTTTTCTCGTGTCGGACGATGCAGCCTACATCACCGGGCACGTATTGCACGTGAACGGTGGAATGTTGATGCCTTGACGACTGTGCGGACAGAGTATTGTAGGATGCTGCGGCGCCAGATTCGCAGCGACAAGGAGGGTTCAGGATGGGGAAGGAGGCAGGGAAATCAATGGGTACTGTGGATGAACGGGTAAAAAAAATTATTGGAGAGCAGCTCGGAGTCGAAGAGGATGAGGTCACGCCCGAAGCCAGTTTCGTGGAAGACCTCGGCGCCGACTCGCTCGATACGGTTGAGCTGGTGATGGCCCTCGAAGAAGAATTCGGCATCGAGATTCCCGACGAAGACGCAGAGAAGATTCTGACGGTTGGGAAAGCACTGGACTACATTAAGGAAAAGGCCTAGCGGTTGTAGGACGTGATGAGTCCTCGTTCGACCAGGCGGATTGTGGTGACCGGTCTGGGGCTGATTACGCCTCTGGGAACGGGTGTCGAAAAGACCTGGAAGGCCATCTGTGCCGGTGAATCCGGCATCGGTCGAATCACGAAATTCGATCCTGCGGCGTACGATGCCCAAATCGCCGGTGAAGTGAAAGACTTCGATCCAGCCCAGTTCATCGAGAAAAAAGAAATTAAAAAGATGGATACGTTCATCCATTATGCCGTGGGCGCTGCCCAGCTGGCGGTGGATGATGCGGGGTTCACCGTGTCGCCGGAAGAGGCCACGAAAGTCGGTGTATATATCGGATCGGGCATCGGGGGGCTTGGGTCGATCGAACACTACCACAAGATTCTGCAGGAAAAAGGCCCCGGGCGGGTCTCACCGTTTTTCATTCCGATGACCATTATCAACCTGGCTTCCGGGCAGGTGGCAATCAGATTGGGCGCCAAGGGACCAAACTCTTGTGCGGTGACGGCTTGTGCGACGGGCAATCACTGTATCGGTGACGCGTATCGGCTGATTCAGGCCGGCGATGCCGATGTCATGATCGCGGGTGGGGCGGAAGCCGCCATCACACCGTTGGGTGTTGCAGGGTTTGCAGCGTCGAAAGCCTTGTCGTTTCGTAACGATGATCCGACGAAAGCGAGTCGGCCGTTCGATAAGGATCGTGATGGGTTCGTGCTCGGCGAAGGCGCCGGAGTCGTGGTCTTGGAGGAACTGGAGCATGCGCGCCGGCGTGGCGTTCGGATCTATGCCGAATTGATCGGCTACGGCATGAATAGCGACGCCTACCATATTACTGCCCCGTCTGAAGAGGGAGAAGGCGCAGTCCGGTGCATGGAGCTGGCGCTCAAGGACGCCGGTATCAGTAAGGACCAGGTCGGGTATATTAACGCGCATGGTACGTCGACGATGGCGGATGCGATTGAGACCAAGGCCATCAAGCAGGTGTTCGGCGAGCGGGCCTACCGCATCCCGGTGAGTTCGACCAAGTCGATGACCGGCCACTTACTCGGGGCAGCCGGTGGGATTGAAGCGGTGTTTACGGTTTTGGCGCTTCACCACGGGATACTTCCTCCGACGATCAACCTGGATCATCCGGATCCTGCCTGCGATCTAGACTATATTCCGCACAGGGCCAGACCGGTTACGGTGACAGTGGCGCTATCGAATTCTTTTGGATTCGGCGGAGTCAATGCCTGCCTGCTCTTCAGCCGACTGCGGAACAACTAGGTGGGTAGACCAGAACTTCACTGGAGGCACGCCTGTGACAAGCCCGTTCTGTCTGGTCCATCTGGTCTCTCTGGTTGATCTGGTCTATCCGGTTAGTCTGATTCAACCAAATAGACAAGACAGACCTAACAGTCGAGAGAGACCAGATAGACCGAACAGACCACATGAACAAGACAGGCTGGCGGGCGGTTTGGCACCCTGTTAGAAATCCAGGCGCCTAACAGGCCTGTGCGAGGGATGTGCTCGCCACTATGACTTCAGCTTCTTCTGTCGACTCGCTTCAATCCTCGTTGGGCTATCGATTCAAGGCCCTTGCCTTGCTCGAGGAAGCCTTGACGCACTCCTCTCTCGTCAACGAACAGAAAACGGCTTCGTCTCAACATAATGAACGGCTCGAGTTTCTCGGCGATGCCGTGTTGTCGCTTGTGATGAGTGAGTATCTGGCCTCTGCGTTTCCGCAGTCTTCAGAGGGGACCCTCTCGAAACTGAAAGCACAGTTGGTGAGTGAGGCATCGTTGGCGCAGGTAGCCCGGCGGCTCGGACTGGGGGAACATCTCAAGCTTGGGCGTGGGGAGGATCGTTCGAAGGGACGTGAGAAAGACTCGTTGTTGGCCGATGCGCTGGAGGCGGTGCTTGCGGCGGTTCATCTTGACGGAGGATTCGAGGCAAGCCGCACGGTGACGTGCCACATTTTCTCAGAGGAACTCACGCATATTGCCACGCAAGAGGAGCAGCCTGGAGCGGGCGACTACAAGACCCAGTTTCAGGAGTGGTGTCAAAAACGGCATGACGCATTGCCACGCTATGTGACCGTTCGAGAAACAGGGCCCGACCACCAGAAGTTATTCGAGGTGGAACTGTCTATTCAAGGCGAGGTCGTGGGCATGGGGTCCGGGCGAAGCAAAAAGGAAGCAGAGCAACAGGCGGCGAAACAGGCCCTCCGACAGGTAGGGACCTAACAGGCTGCGAAAAAAACTATCTTGGCACGCGAAACTTCGAGAGTTCGCATGTTTGGGTCAACAGGAAAACGCATTCGCATGGTGCTCAAAAAGGCTGTTCAGCAAGGCCGCAACGAGCTTAGAGGCTCAGCGTACGCGTCGGTACGCTGAGCCTCTAAGCGAGGCGAGAACGAAGCTGGTGGACTGTTTCAGTACCCTGCAAATCCGGTCGTCATGGTAGGATGCTGTCGCAACCAGATCAGTTATTATCCCAGGGAGGCTGATGATGCAGAGACGAATCATGGTGAAAATGGTGGCGGTGACGCTCGTGCTCGCTGGGAGTCTGGTGCTGGGTATGGGTGCCCTCTTTGCAGCTGACAAGGCTCCAGCGGGGAAAACAGAAGGGACGAAAGGTCCCAAGGCCATTATCAAAACAAAGTTTGGCGACATGGATATCGTCTTCTTCCCTGACAAGGCGCCCAAGCATGTCGAAAATTTCATCGCGTTGGCGAGAGCCGGCTTCTACAACGGAACGATCTTTCATCGGGTGATTCCAGGTTTCATGATCCAGGGGGGCGATCCCAACACCAAAGATCTGAATAAGCCGGAGACCTACGGTCAGGGTGGTCCGAGTCAGCGGCTCAAGGCCGAGTTCAATAACATTCCTCACCGACGAGGGATTCTCTCTATGGCACGCACGAACGATCCCAACAGTGCCGGTTCGCAGTTTTTCATTGTCGTCAAGGATTCGAATTTTCTCGATGGGCAGTATACGGTCTTTGGCGAGGTGGTGAAGGGGATGGCGGTGGCGGACAAGATTGTCAGTTTGCCGAAAAACAGCCACGACCTTCCGACGGAGCGGGCGGAGTTGACTGTCGTGGTGGTCGAGTAAACGATGCAAGGTTGGTGGGCTATGACGCGTGACTCTATTGCTATGAGAAGCCTCGTGCTGTGCGGAGTGCTGTTGGCGATCAGCCTCCTCACGGGTTGTGGAGGGAAGGCCGACGTGAAACCGGCTTCGCCTCCCTCGGCCCCTGCTCCCAAAGCTATTATCAAAACTAAGTTTGGAGACATCCATATCAAGTTGTATCCTGATGTGGCCCCAAAGCATGTTGAAAACTTTATCAAGCTGGCCAAGTCCGGTTTTTACGATGGGACGATCTTCCACCGGATTATCCCAGGTTTTATGATCCAGGGTGGTGATCCCAATACTAAGAACTCACTGCGCAAGGACACCTATGGGCAGGGTGGGCCTAAAAATGAGAAGGGAAATCCCATCTTGCTCAAGGCGGAGTTCAGCGATATTCCTCACAAGCGGGGCATTGTGTCGATGGCGCGAGCGAACGAGCCTGACACCGCGGGGTCGCAGTTTTTCGTTGTCGTCGAGCAGTCCCCCTTCCTCGATGGAAAATACACGGCGTTTGGTGAGGTGATCAAAGGCCTTGGCGTCGCCGATAAGATTGTGAGCGTGCCGAGAAACGACCACGACCTACCGAACGATCGGATTGAGATGACGGTGACGATTGTCGAATAGCAGCGCAGTCTCACGGACTCCCGTGCTCTAGCCAGCACAATAAGAATGTGCTCACTCGATGTGCGCAGTTGGAGTCCATGAGACCGCACTGTTTGTGGAGTGTGGAAAGTAGAAGAGAGAACGCTATTTGATTTTTTCGATGAATGTGCGGAGGCGGGCTCGCTCGGACGGGAAGAACAGAATGAAGCTCAGGCCAAAGGCACGGCCTGAAACCCAGCGCACTGAGGCTCGTTCGACTTTCACTGGTGGTGACTGGTCGGGAAGCTGAAGTATGACCTGAACGTCGAGTCCTTCCGCCATATTGATGTCAGATTCGGCTCGACAGCCGGACGTCGAGATGTTTGTGATCGTGGCGTCGCCTTCGACCTCTCCGGAAGAAAATCCCAGGGTGCAGCGCAACTCCACCCGGCGTGCTTTTCTAATCTTTCGTTCTTTATCTGCATTCATGGTGTGGTCACCCATTTTCGGGAGTGGCTACCCGTCAGTGGTGGTGTTGACACCCCGGTCCATGGGTATGGGGTTCAGGGGCCGCGGGGGGTATGAACTGCTGTCCAGGCAAGATGATGTGGCCAGGTTCACGTTGCTTGGTCAAGTGTTCTGCAATTTCGGGATGGTAGGCTCGCACATAGCCGATGAGTCCGCCGAGGAACCGTTGTGATTGGAAGTCCGTACCGGAAAAGCGGGAAACGAAAGTGATCGTACGGTCCAATATCTCTGGCGCGGAGGACATATCGGCGATCTGTTGAGGGTTCTGCTTCGTGAACGTGTCATATTCCTTCTTCAGATGTTCCGCGAAGACTGGCATCGGTCCGGCAGGCACATGGAGGGGGCTGAGTGTTCGCCGCAAGGCCTGTAGTGCCGCCACGATTTCCGCATCCTGTCCGTCGCGGCGACCCTGGAAGTAACCAAAGATCACCACTTCGAGGAGATTAAACAGGGCTACGGCCTTCTCGCCACCCAGTTCCTCCAGTTCACGATAGAAGTCTCGGCGCACCGGCATGAATTGAACTGCCAGTCGCTTCTGCTGATAGTCGCTTCCGGATTCGAGGTACAGGCAATCAGCCGGGCATGAAATCCGTACGATCCGGTGTTCACCGCAACACTGGCTGCAGATCGGCCCCGCCAAGGCGGGGCAGGGCCGCTTGCCTTTGCGTTGTGTGCAGTAGGCGCATTGGCTCATTTGTTTGTGGGCCCTTCCGGTGCCGGCTTCGGTGGTGGGGGGATGAAGCCATAGTCCGCCAACGTCCGTTTTTCTTTCTTGGGCTTCCCATCACTGGGGGTTTCAAGCCCGTTCATCTCGGCCGCATGGGCCAATTCATACGGAACAAGGATGAGGTTGTTCGCACGGTCGATACTCAGATCTCCCGGCGAAGGCAAGAATTCGGCGATGACTTGAAACCGCTTGTCCCAGCTCATGCGCCAGACTTTTCCCGTCGTGGAATCCGACACGTACATGTTGCCCCAACGGTCGAAATCCACCCCGCGAAGATTTTGAAAGCGGCTGGAAAAGAATCCGTTGGAGAAGAGTTCCGTCACCACGCCTTCCGGCGAGACCTCGGAAATCTTGCCCTTGTCCCAGCTCACCACAATGAGCTGGCCTGATTTGGGATGGACGACAAGGCCTGAAGGGCCGGCCAGGGCTCGGTCTGTGACCAGCACTGAAAAGGTCTGGGTGGCCAGATCGACGCGGTAGATTGTGTTGGTCTTCTGATCGGAGCAATACAAGTGGCCCTTGCCATCGAAGGTCACGTCGGTCAATGAGGCCTGCGGTAGGCCCGACTGCGAGGTAGCGGGCGATCGGATGGTGAGTGCCATGACGGGCTTACCGGTGATCGTATCAAAGCCCCGTAGGGTATCGAGATCAGCCACGTAGAGCACGTGTTCCACCAAGGCCATGCCTTTAGGGGCATGGAGGGTGATATCGTCCTTCCCGCCTTGGATGAATTTGAGATTGAGGAGTTTGCCGTAAGGATCAAGCTTGGTAATGAACCCGTTGTTATCGGCGGTCTCCGCCTCTCCGTTGACGCTCGAGATGAAATAGCCTTTCTCGAGGGGATCGTTCACGAAGCTATAGGGAGACTGGAGTTCCGTCACGGTGATCTGGGCGCCGAGCGGGCTGACGATCACACCGGGTATGATCCAGATAAGCCAGGCGGCTGGATGGCTGATGACGCGTGTTAGAAGGGACATCACGGGGGAGATTCTGCTCGCAAGGTCGATGGCTCTTGGTCGTGGTTGACGAATCCATCGTAGCTGTCAGGCGAATAGCCTGTCAAGAAACAGGCGTCAGGCGTGAGGGGTGAGGCGTACAGGGTAAGCATACCAGCGATCGATCGCATGATTCCCCCGTCCCTCGCTTCAGCCCTCACGCCTGACGCCTTACGGCTTGGCTGGTCGTTGACTTGCTCAAAAATGCCCTGCTATGGTGCCCTGTTTTTCCTGATGATCTCTCAACGAAGGAGGAATCCGTGGCAGCACGTTTGATCGACGGCAAAGCCTTGGCATTGCAAGTACGTGAGCGGTTGGCAACCGAATCAGCGGCGGTCTTGGCTCAGACCGGGATGAAGCCCGGTCTGGCGACCATCCTGGTGGGCGACGATCCCGCCTCGCATCTCTATGTGAAGAGCAAGCAGAAAGCCTGTGATGCGGCCGGCATCTATATCGATGATCACAAATTGCCGGCAAGCACGACGCAAGCAGAGCTGTTGGCCTTGATCGAAAAGGAGAACGCCGATCCCAAGATTCACGGGATATTGGTTCAGTTGCCGCTCCCGAAGCATATCGACAGCAAAGTCGTTCTCGAAGCGGTGTCGCCCGACAAGGACGCAGACGGGTTTCATCCGTACAATTTCGGTCGACTCGTCGAGGGGCATCCGGTGTTTGAAGCCTGTACGCCGAAGGGCGTCATCAAGATGATCGAATCTACCGGTGTGAGCATTGAAGGGAAGCGCGCTGTCGTATTGGGACGGAGTAATATCGTCGGCAAGCCCTTGGCGCTCATGTTGCTCCAGCGCAACGCCACGGTGACGATTTGCCACTCCAAGACCAAGGATTTGCCGGCGGTCTGTCGCGAAGCCGAGATTTTGCTGGTCGCGATTGGGAAAGCCAAGTTTGTCACGGCCGACATGGTGCGCGAAGGGGCAGTCGTCATCGATGTGGGGACGAACCGGCTCCCCGATGGGAAAGTTGTCGGCGATGTTGATTTTGAACCGGTCAGTCAAAAGGCAGGCTGGATTAGTCCTGTACCGGGTGGTGTGGGGCCGATGACGATTGCGATGCTGCTGGACAACACGGTGGAGTCTGCTAAGAGAATGGCAGGAATGATGTGAGGTGGCTGGGTGCTCCTGTGCTCGCGCAACGCGCGGTCGTGGACTCCCCTCGTTGGACGCGCGCACGATGGAGCAACCCAGGCACCTCCTTGTTAGAGTGAGGGGGTTAGGAAAAAAATGAGTCGAGAGCCCCGGCGGTTGAAGGATGTGCTCGATCAGGGACAGTTTGCTGTCACGATTGAGTATAATCCCCCCAAAGGCACCAACATTTCAGGCGTGTTAGAGAATGCCAAGCAGTTGGTGGGGCGTGTGCACGGGGTCAACGTGACGGACAACACGGCCGCCATTGTGCGGGCCGGTTCTCTCCCTGTCTGCAGACTCCTCTACGAACTCGGCCATGATCCGGTCATGCAGATGACCTGTCGTGATCGGAATCGTATTGCGATCCAGTCGGACCTCATGGGCGCCTCCATGCTCGGCATCCACAATATCCTGTGCCTCACCGGAGACTATCCGACCGTCGGAGACCACAAAGAAGCGAAGCCGGTTTATGATCTGGACTCCGTCCAAGTGATGCAGCTCGTGCAGGGACTCAACAACGGGCAGGATCTTGCGGGGAACAAGTTGGACGGTGCAACGCAGTTTACCATCGCAGGTGCGGTGACTCCCGAGGCCGACCCGCTGGGACCCATGCTTGCGAAGTTTGAAGTAAAGGTGAAGGCGGGTGCCCAGTTTTTCCAGACGCAGGCGATTTACCATCCGGAGCAGTTTGCGTCCTTCATGAAGGCGGTTCGCCACTTTAATGTCAAAGTGCTGGCGGGCATTCTCGTCCTCCGGAACGCCAAGATGGCGGAGTTCATGAATGCGAATATTCCTGGCGTGTCAGTCCCGCAGGAGATGATCGACGAACTCAGGGCTGCCGGCCCCGAGCATGCGGAGGATGTAGGGGTGGACATTGCGGTGCGGACGATCAAGGCGGTACAGCCCTACTGCGACGGAGTTCATATTATGGCCATCAGAGCCACGCACCGGCTGGCTGATATTATCACCAAAGCGGAAGTGGGTTGATGACGATCCTAGAGTTTCAGCGCTACAAGCACGACAAGAAAAAACTCATCGTCGTCACTGCCTACGACGCGCTCTTTACACGCATTATCGAACAGGCCGGCATCGAGGCGATTCTGGTCGGGGATTCCTTGGGTGTGGTCGTACAGGGGAAGGCCAATACGCTTTCTGTGACGATGGACGACATGCTCTACCACACGAAGCTTGTGGCAGGGGCTGCCCAACGAGCGCTCGTCATCAGCGATATGCCGTTCATGTCCTATCAAGCCAGCCACGAAGACGCGCTGCGCAATGCGGGACGGTTTCTGCAGGCTGGGGCTCAGGCAATCAAGCTGGAGGGCGGCGCAGTGGTGGTCGATCGGGTAGCCGCGATGACCGGTATCGGCATTCCGGTGATGGGGCATCTTGGCATGACTCCCCAATCAGTTCATCAATTTGGCGGCTATAAGGTACAGGGAAAAGGATCAGATCATGCACGGGTGTTGCTGAACGATGCCAAAGCCCTTGAAGCAGCCGGCGCCTTCGCGATCGTGCTCGAAGCGATTCCTGCAGAATTGGCCAAGACCATTACGGAACAATTGACCATTCCAACAGTTGGAATCGGGGCCGGTCCCCACTGTGACGGCCAAATCCTGGTCCTCTATGACCTCCTCGGACTGTTTGACGACTTTGTGCCGAAGTTTGTGAAGCCGTATGCTCATCTCAAGGCGGATGCGCTCCAAGCGCTTCGCCGGTACAAAGAAGAAGTTGAGGGAGGCAAGTTTCCCACCGATTCCGAAAGCTACCATTAGCAGTCTGCTGAAAAAGGCTTCCACGCTTCGTTCTCGGCTCGAATCAATTTTCAACGGGGACCCGGCCGCCTCACCAACTTGGCGGCGCGCACAGACTTGGTGCTCCTTATTCGTCGCACCGTGCGCTCCAGAGGGTGACCCCGATCCTTTCACGCCCTTGGCCTTGCTGGGGAAGGGCCACGTTTTGGTGTGGCTGGGTTGGGAGGGTGTGAATATTGATCATTGTTTGAGCAGCCTGGCCGTTTGCAAAATAGCAGTCTACATCCGCAACTCGTTCTTCAAGTCAATATGTGAAGAAGGGGCCTGAAGCGCGAGGTGAACTTGATAGGACTCAGAACTCGCGAAGGGTGTAGAGAGACTCCCGTACTGTTCAGAAAAAGCGATTATATCGATTCCCATATAAAGTTGAGGCAGGCTTTGAAGCCGTGCGAGCCCGCTACGCGCGAGCTTCTGCGCGGCTTGTTCATTGCCGAGGAATCGCTTGAGATTGGCGGCGGCGAACTGGATGAGGGCTTGGAAGAAGTTTCCTTGTTCGGTGTCGTGGCCCGCTGCGTGCCAAAGACCTTCAAAGACTTCGTGGCATTCCCACCAGTAGGCGTAGTTGTAGAGGTCGATCCCATATAGGTACTCCTCTGACCGTTCCCATTCTTCTGGTGGAAAGGCTACGAGCTGCGGCTCCGGCTGACCGTAGGAATGGCCGAGGGGATCGCGCCGCGGGTGCAGATTATTTCCTGGAAGGAATCGATAGGACGGAAACGGGTGCGTGGAATAGCGCGGCCAAGTTGGATTAGGTGGCTGCGGTTCAATCACCTGCAATCTCATTGCCTTCGCAGGACATTTGAAACACCGCGCGATCTTCTAGTCGAATCGCGGTCAACTTCCGGCCCCATACACATCCGCTATCAATGGCCAAGAGACCGGGTTCGAGGTGTAACCCCAGTGCGGCCCAGTGGCCACAGATGATGGTGATATCCGTATGGCGGCGGTGTGGGATGTGGAACCAGGGGAGATATCCTGCGGGAGCCTGTTCCGGCGGGCCGGAGAATTCCGACATCTCACCTGTCGGAGTGCAGGTTCGTAGTCTGGTCAACACACGAGTGGTACTTACGAGCCTCTCCAGCCCTGTCAACGATGAATCCCACTGAGGGGCTGGTCCATGAAACAGGCGGTGGAGGAACGCCCGATAGTCCGGGCCTGCAAGCATCGCCTCGACCTCACGCGCAAAGCCGACTGACTCGTCGATAGTCCACTGCGGGAGCAGTCCTGCGTGGATCATCAGGAACGATCCCTCGCGATAATGGAGTGGTTGGCGACGAAGCCAGGCGATCAGTTCACCGCGGTCTTTCGCTACCAAGACGTCGTGAATCGTATCCTTCTGCCGTACCGTGGCGATGTCCTCGGCTGCAGCGAGCAAAAAGAGATCATGGTTGCCCAGCACCATGCGAACGGCGCCGCCAAGACTTCGCACGAATCGGAGGAGGGGGAGAGAGTCAGGGCCGCGATTGACGAGGTCGCCGACCAGCCACAACTGATCTGTCCGTAGATCGAATGAAATCTGATCGAGGAGTCGTTTAAATGGAGTGAGGCAGCCTTGGATGTCGCCGATTGCGTAGGTAGCCATCAGCGGGACTCTATCAAGCGGAGGGGTATGAATGGCGGATAAGGCTCACGGGTATTTCGCCTCGATGATGCTTCGGAGCCCGCCACGGGCGGCGAAGGTGCCGGTCACCCTGGCCCACACAGGCCGGCAGGCCTTCACGACATCGTGCAGGATGCGGTTGACGGCGTTTTCATAAAAGATGCCGAGATTTCTGTACGCATGGAGATACATTTTCAACGACTTCAATTCGAGGCACTGTTTGTCGGGCATGTAGTGCAGCGTGATAATGCCGAAGTCTGGAAGCCCGGTCTTCGGGCAGATCGCGGTATATTCGGGGATCTCAATGGTGATTTCGTAGCCCTTGTATTGGCTCGGGAATGTTTCGATGCCCGGCAGTGGCGCGGCAATACCGCTCTTTGCATGTCGCTCGTTATAGCCAAGTCTTGTGGCCTTTGATTTTCTTTCTGCCGTTTCACGTTTCACGTATTACGCCTCACGTCGGTTAGACTTGTTTCATCCACTCCACTTGGCCGATTTTTTCCAATTGAATGTAAAGGGTCACCCAGGGGCAAACCATCTCGGGGTACACCTCACACGAGCCCCCTTTCCGAACGCCTCCGCAGGGGCCATGGCTCATGAACTTCGGGCACTCAGCCTTGAGCGAATTGTCGGGAATCGGGGGACGTTTATGGACCCCACCGGCGTGCTGAGCGCCTTCGTCTTCCCCAGGGACGATCACGTGTGTTGACATAGGGGTCCAGTCTAGACAGGTTTTGTGGAATCGGCAATCTCTCTTTCCAATGCCATGAAGCCGGTCGCACGGTCGGCAGGTGTGAAAACATTGCAAAAACACAAGTTGTTAGGGCGAATGGCCTACGAGCTTGAGATGTGCTAGGGCTTCTTTCTGGTATGGTGGGCCTTCTGAGAAGTTGCTTTGAATATCAGGAAGTTATAGTATCTTTCGATAGGCGCGTGATTCGAGAATGTGCGACGTTTCTCATTGACAGTCTTTTTTGGGCTTTGCTACGATGCCTACTCGTGTGAACGTCAATGAGCGGGACAGCTTCATTCATCCAACCTCGAATT
>JAQBES010000119.1:0-5166 GCA_032123755.1 Nitrospirota bacterium | reverse complement strand
CGTCGATGTCGATGATGCCGTCTATGCCAAGGAAATGGCAGCCATGGGACAGGCGAAAAAAGATCTCGATGCTGCGCAGGCTGCGGTGAATAATTTGGTGACGAGACCAGGGAAAGGCGTGAGCGTTGCCCGACCAGATCTTACCGTGAAACCGGAACAGGTGGCGAAGATGGTGGAGCTTGGAGCGCGGCTCTATGCGGACAAGTATGGCTGCAATGGCTGCCACAGCATCGGGGAAGAGGGGGGCAAGGTCGGGCCGGCGCTCGACCGTGCAGGATTCAGATTGAACGGAACCTGGATCTATCGGTGGCTGAAAAATCCTCAGGCGATGAAGCCGGAAACCAGGATGCCGGCACTCGGGCTCAGCGACGCCAACGCGAAGGCCGTGACAATGTACCTTGGTACGTTGCGTGCGCCAGCCGAGTCTGATACCCCGATCGACAAGCCGGATGCCCCGGTCGAGGAGAAACCGGCGAGCTGAACTTAGCCGGCTGCTCAAAAATGCCCCCCTCGTCGTTCGTGAAACCTGAAGCGTGAAACGTAAGAATCAGGAAACGAACGACGCTTCATGAGATACGCTTCACGGGTTTCAAGAGCGTAGCGAGAACGCCGCGGGTTGACTTTTTCAGCATCCTGTTAGAGCAGAAATCCCGCAACCATTCCGATGAGAACGGCGGCTCCCACCCACACATGTTGCTGAAACATGTGGAAGGCAGTGGGAACCGGTAGGGCCCCTCTAAGCTGCAGGGCTTGTCGCAGACACCACACTCCAATGGCAGTGAGCGCTGCATAGTAGATCCATCCGATGTGGGCGAGCCAGCCTGCGAGTCCCAGCAGCAGCAGCATCGCGGAGAAGACCGTGCCGACGGCGAGCCACGTCGAAGAACCGAACAACAATGCTGATGATTTCACGCCGATCTGACGGTCGTCCTCCCGATCTTGAAGCGCGTAGATCGTATCGTATCCGATCGCCCAGCAAACCGTTGCAGCGAACAGGCACCAGGCCGGCGCTTCGATGGCCCCCCGCGAGGCGGTCCAGGCCATGATAGTGCCCCAGCCGAAGGCGATACCCAACATGGCTTGCGGGACGTGGATGAAGCGTTTCGCAAAGGGGTAAAGGCCGGCCAAGAGGATGGCAATCGGACTTAAGAGGATTGTGAACGGGTCAAGGAGCAACACGAGGATTCCGGCCAGTAAGAGGAAGAAGCCGACGACCAGCAGGGCATGCGTGACGCTGAGTTCGCCAGAAGCGAGTGGACGGACCCGCGTACGCGTCACCTGTCGATCGAAGGTTCGATCCGCTAAATCGTTCAGCACGACCCCTGCGCTGCGCATCACAAAGGATCCGGTGACGAAGATGGCGAACAAATAAAGCGGAGGCATGCCGCGAGCGGCCAAGACCAAGGACCAGAGAGTCGGGAGCATGAGTAGCCAGGTCCCAGTCTGGTTCTGGAGGCGAATGAGTTGGCTGATGGCAGACCAGGAGAGCCTCGGTGCTGATGGCGCTCCCGGTGCGGGAGAAGAAGACTCGGTCATGCGAGTGAACTTAGCCGAGGGGTGTGGGGCTGTCAACGCCGCGCCGCAGCGTGCGGAGCGGGAAGCGCGAGACAGGCGCGAAAGGCGCGACTTGAAGTTCGAAGTTCTGGGTTCGAAAGTCAAAAAATCTCGAATTTCTGACCTCGACCCCTTGCGTCTCGCCCGTCCCGAAAGTCTCGCTCGTCTCGCGCGGCTAAGCCGCTGAGTTGTGCTCTGGGGATGCTTTCTGTATAAGAATGATAGTGCAGGTCATTGATTCAGCGCATCATTCTCTCCTGTTTCGTGCAGCCCTATGGGTTGTCGCGGGATTGTGTGTTGCGACCTTGACGAGCTGCTCTTTTTTCTCGAGCCGAGACGGCGCGACCATCGGATACTATCTCCCTCTAACAGTCCAACTTCGATCTGACCCCAGTATCGCCGGGGCGCAGCTCACCTATCAGGACGCCTGCGGGCAGAGACAATCCTTGCTGATCGGCGTTCCATTACAGGACACGCTCAAGCGCAAGACAGCCCGCGTTTTTGAAAAGGTCCTGACTGGTGAGACGGGATCCCCGTCGATGCCGGATGGTTATGTCGATGCGGCGTTGGGCCTGGCCCATGTCGATCTGGCAATTCTTCGAAAAGCCAACAAGAGCTATCCAGCCACGGTCACCTTGGGATTGGACTTTGCCTACACGGCTGCCGACGGGACGGTCCTCTATAGCAAGAAACTTCAAAGCATTGGTCGTGGCGAAGTCGATGTTACCGAGGCCTCGTGTGAGGTAAAGGGACTCGATAAGATTGCCCAAGAGGCTATGGGTTATGTGACTGATGGTGTGGCTAATCAACTTGGGACGTCCAGCAAGGTTATCGATGCCGCCCAAGCACGCCAGGCCAATGGCCCCAAGGCAGCCGTGCCGAGGTCGGCGGCAGCCGTTCCTGTGCCGGTTACAGTGGCCGAGCCAGCCAGGGTGATTTTTCGGGCGATCTTCCGTAACGAGAACCGCAACCAGGTGCTCCATAGTGATGAAGCCGTCGCGATTGAAATTGAAGTCAAAAATGAAGGGCCTGGAACCGCACGGGCTGTCGAGTTGTCGGTGACCGCCACGCCGCCCTTGATCGAGCGGATCCCCAGCGTGGTATCCATCGGCGATCTGCAACCTGGCGAGGTGAAGCACATGACGCTGGACGGTAAAGTCGGCACGGTCAATGACGCCGTGCCGGCAGAGTTGACGTTAATTTTGCGCGCCGGGTCCCCATCGGTCCAACTGCCCTCCGCCAAGAAATTTCTAGTGGCGATGAAGCCTAAGTCTGCGACGGAGGCTGTAGTGCTGCCGGTCAATGTCGATCAGCTGCCGAAGCGGGCCAGTATACTCAAACAGCCGAAGGCCGTAGGCATTGTCATTGGTGTGGGGCGGTTTCGGGAGAGGGGCATTGCCAGGGTCAAGTACGCTGCTCGGGATGCGGAAGTCATGGCCACGTACCTCAAATCGATCGGAGGGATTCCTTCCAGGCGCGTGCGCACCCTAGTTGATACCCATGCCCTCAAGAGCGACCTGGTCGAGGTTTTGGAAGAGTGGCTACCCAAGCAGGTGGACCCCACCTCCGTGGTCTATGTCTCGGTCACGGGTCGAGGAGTGGTTGAGGTCACCACCGGCGCCGTGTCGATGATGTTGTTCGACAGTACGGCCACGTCCGGTGTGCGCCGCTACTCACTTCGTCGGCTGCAGGAGTCCTTGGAATTATTGCCGATTCAGCGGGCCGTCGTGATGCTCGATCTCTCGTTGGAATTGGCACCGGGCAAGGAGGCAACGGGCAAAGAGGCGGTAGGCATGATCGCCCCGCTGTGGGAACAGGAGGGAAGGGGAAACGAGAAGATCATGTGGATGGTCGGCAACCGGGGACTTCAAGAATCCCATAGTTATGGTCCGGGCCGGCACGGGCTGTTTGTTTATCAATTGCTCAAAGGCCTGGGCGGTGCGGCAGACCTTGATAAGAACGGCACTATCCTTGCCGGCGAACTATGCACCTATACAAAGTGGCAGGTGTTCAAGGTGGCCCATGAACAGTATGGCAGCGAGCAGGAGCCCCTCTGCCTCCCTGGGCCAGGCCAGGGGGCCTCAGTCAGGCTGCAACCAGTGGCCCGGTTCAAAAACGGTCGGTAAAGCCTAGGGCGCGGAGAGTCTTGTTCCTCATCTGTCGTCTGTTGTTGCACGAAAAACCCCTTGAGCCTCAGAAAAAACCCGTGTAAGTTGTGGGCTCTCTCGAAAGGGCCGGCGTAGCTCAGTTGGTAGAGCAGCGGTTTCGTAAACCGCAGGTCGTCCGTTCAATCCGGATCGCCGGCTCCAGTTTTTCAGCAGCTTAGAGCAACCTCGCAAGGTCGAACATGGGCCTGTGCTAAATTTGTGCTAACCGACCGTCCTGCCTCCAATGCCTCCACCCCATCCCGCAAACTTTCTGGATAGTGATGGGCGTAGCGCTGTGTCATGATCGGCGACTTATGCCCCAGAAGCCGCTGCACCTTATACAGGTCTATCCCGGCCTGAACCATCCTCGTCGCGAACGTATGGCGAAGATCGTGGAAATGGAGATCGTGGATCTTCGCACTGTCGAGCGCGATGCTCAGCGCTCGCCGGATGTTGCTCCCATCAAGGGGAGTATGACTTTCGCTGTGGAACACGATGTCAGACGTCCCTTGACGCGTCGCATATTTATGTTTCAGGAGATCGAGAACGGTGGTGCTCACCGGGATCGTCCTCCGTTCGCCATTTTTTGAGCGAAAGACGGTCACTGTTCGACGGAACAGATCGACACCGGCCCAGGTGAGGGCCAGGATCTCCCCCATCCGCATGCCAGTATAAATGGCAAAGACCACGAGCTCCCGCAGCCACGGAGCCGCCGCAGCGAGAAACCGCTGTTCTTCTTCCACGGTCAGCCAGCGATCCCGCGAGTTGTTTTCCTTCTCCATGGAGACGCGACAGACCGGGTTATCAGTACACCATTCCCACTCTCGACGAGCCAGATTGAACGCTTTCTTCAAGGTCGCAAGCTCCCGGTTCATCGTGGCGGGTTTGACCCCATCGGTATACCGTTGGTTCTTGTAGGCCACGATCCGCTTTGGCGTGATCTGATCGAGCGTTGGATTACCAAAGAAGTCTTTCAGATTCTTCACGCTAGTCAGTTCCCGCCGATGATTGGCTCGCCTTGCGGCATGCTCACTCGTGTACCGATCCATCAGTTCTGTCAAGGTCCGATGTTGCGCTTCCGGTTTCTCGAAGAATCGTCCTTCAATGATCTGGACCCGCACCTGGCCTAAGATCGCCTCAGCCAGCCGTTTATCAGTCGTCCCCGTCGAGCGTCTGACTTGCTGACCTTGATACATAAACGACATCCACCACGTATTGCATCTCTTCACAAGTCCCATCCTTCACTCCTTTCCAGTGGGACTCGGTGTTATGGTTTCCCCGTGGCCGGGAGTATAAACTTCTCGTTTTGCGGCTTCAATCACCTCGTCTACATCAGGATGAGATGGACGAGTCAATGGTGGAACCGCTGTTACGGGACCTGGCTCAAATGAGCGTAGCCACGCAGTAATGGCGTCTGGCTCGAACCGGATCAAACCATGGATCTTCTGGCAAGGGATTTTCCCCT
>JAQBES010000118.1:0-9765 GCA_032123755.1 Nitrospirota bacterium | reverse complement strand
GATCCAGTTCAGCACGAGTTCTTCATGCCAAGTCCCGTCGTCCGACACGACAAGGAATCGTCCATGGGGATCCTTGCCGGCGATCTCGTTGGCTTGGTACGAGAGCTTTCTGATGCAGATCTCTGGCCCGGCGTTGGAAGGACGTGGTCGATAGGGCCACTCTTCGTAGCCCATCGCGGCAATGGGATGGATCAGTTCAGCAAGCATTGGCGGGTCCTTCGTGAAAATGGTTGGGAAAGGCCACGACAGAGATGGAGTGGCGCGGCCAGGATTGAGCTGGCCTAAGGGTGTTCTGGGAGGGACCGATGTTCTGTCAATTGCAAGATTCATTTCCTCGGGTAATGAATGTTGCAAATCATGGAAAAAAAGGGGATTACTCCATGACAGGGGACGTGACGATAGCCGGATATGTCACGATGATTAGGCCGACGATCCGAACAACCGCCAATGGGTCATGGTGAAACGGAAGACTCGTGCCTTTATTTCTCGAGAGTTTGGAGTGTGGTCGGTCGCCGCCAGACATATTGTTTGGTGTATTAAGGAGGAAGAGATATGTCGGACGCGGTGTATGAATCGCGTGGAGCAATTGAAGTGGTCCTGGACGAATGTTTGATGACACTGCGAGAAAACCCCCTTCAGACGTTGAACTATGCCTGGTTTGAGGGTGTTTCCGACTGGCTCTTGGCCCTGAAGCCTGAGAATGCCTATGTGTGGTTCTATCGATTGAGCCAGGAACTTGAGCGGCATAGTGTGGTGCACGGTTGTCGTGCTAATGAAATCTTGATCGTGTTGATGGAACGGAAACTCTATGGTCTCCAGGTTCGGTAAGTTAGCCGCGTGGCAGCGGATAGTGGGGCTCCGTCATCGAGTGAAGCCGGCGCGTTGGAAATAGGTTCCGTCTCATGTGAAACAAGCGGACCCTCTTCCGACCGTGGAGCTGTGTAGTCAGCCGCTCGTCCTGGAATTGCCAGGGCAATTACCGTGAGGCAAGAATCAGGTTGGCGTGGCCTATGGAGAATTCGGACAACATCGCTATTCAAAACCGCTGTTCTGCCGATTGCAGTACGCCAGCCTACTGATGAAAGCGAGGTTGACTCAAGAGGAAAGTAGTACTATATTTGTGAAGTACTACAATATGTATGGAGGTAGGAATGATGGACTCCGTCATGACTCGGAAGGGGCAGGTCACGATTCCAAAGGCAATTCGTGATCGCTTAGGAATGAAAGAAGGAGAGAAGGTCCTTTTCGTGATGAGGGGCGAAGAGGTGGTCTTGAAGGTCGTAAAGGGGACCATTCTCGATCTCAGGGGGTCAGTTCAACCGTCCGCGCGCCCCGAAGATTTTGAGAATATTCGTCAGTCAGTGAAGCAGACCGTGACAAAGAAGGTGGCTGGACATGGCTAGTGTCTTCGTCGACACGAATGTCTTTCTGCGTTTTCTGACCAACGACGACCCGGCGAAAGCCAAGCGAGCCGAGACACTGTTTCGCGATGCCCTGCGAGGCAAGATAAAATTGGCGACGAGTCTGCTGGTCATCGCCGAGATTATCTGGACACTGGAATCCTTTTATAAACTTGAGAAGCCGGATATCGCCGCGAAAGTTGAGAAGATTCTGAATACGCCCAATCTGGATTGTCCCGAAACCCCGCTTCTCTATGTGGCCCTGGATCTCTACGTCCATGCCAACATCGATTTCGTAGACGCCTACAACGCCTTCCACATGAGAGATCGTGGACTGACACAGATCCTCACCTATGATCGCAAGCACTGCGCCCGAGTTCCCTGGGTCCAAATCGGGGATTTGTAATCGTACGCCTCAGAGGTGCAAAAGTGAAGTAGCGCTGACTCACGACCCCTTGGTAGTGGAGTATGTGCCCGGCGATCTGCTTACTCGTGATGTGCTGGGGATGGAGGGTGCGCTCTGGCACTTATTGGAGCGATCACGGGTCTTGCTGAATGATCGCTGCCCCGTGACGGTGATGGTGGAAAACGGCGTCCTTAGACCGAGGACTCCCTCGTGTGCGTGTGATGATCTTTCCGGCTTCCTGGTCTCTGTGGTGTGAGGTGTTTGACCCTCAGCGTGATGGGCCCATACTCGTCCTGAAATAACGGATTCGCAGTACTGCACTGTTCGCCTTCCTCGGCTCGTCCGTATTACCCCAATAGATCGATTCTCTTTTATCATTTCAGGATGAGGGTGTGATGAAACGGACATGGTCTGCTGTTGTGCTGTGTGCCGTGTGGCTGACTACGG
Organism: Nitrospirota bacterium; assembly: GCA_032123755.1. Lineage (GTDB taxonomy): Bacteria > Nitrospirota > Nitrospiria > Nitrospirales > Nitrospiraceae > Palsa-1315. Next base: position 7,512 of record JAQBES010000118.1, on the reverse strand, counting down.
CGAGTGTCCCTTCTCCGGCATGGAGTTTATCTATTGTGAATTTGAATCCAGGCTATGGGACGAGTCTGGATGACGCGTATCCGGTTCCGAAGGGAACGTTTGCCGTGCAATCGGCTCTTCGGACCGATATCACGGAGAACGCAGTTGGTACCGAAGTAGGACGATTACGGGCCACGCATGATATCCGCCTGGGTGTGGCGGAAGATATTGAGTTCACAGCAGGAGGGACATCATTGCGAGGGTCTCTGAATCCTGCGACGGTTGAGGATCCGCGCTCCTTTAGCTTAGGAACAATGGTTCGCTTCTACAAACAACCAGAGCCAGGAGACTGGAAACCGAGTACCGCGATTCGAGTGTCGAGCTCTATTCCTTTTCAGGGTGATCGAAAGAACCCCACTTTGAGAGGCGCTCTTGTGACCTCCTGGAATGTACGCAACAACTGCTGGATTAGCGGGAATGTTTGGTATGAAGTCGTCCCTTCATTCCAAACTGGTCAATGGATTCCCGCTAGAACGAGCCTCTTTGGCGTCAATCTGGGGGCCGTCAAAGCTCTCGCTGAGTCTTCAGCTGTCGTTCTTAATTTCCGCGTCATGCAGGATCCTCTCAAAACAAATTCGATGGTAGTCGCCCCCGAACTGGGTTACCTGGTGGCTCTGGATACGAATTGGCAGCTTAGCTTGGGGGTTAATCGAGACTTTCTGGGAACGACAGGTCAGGGCATTGTCCGTGGAATGGTGGGTCTAACCTTTACATGGTGAACGTTGAGCGCAAGGAGTCAGTCTTCGTTGGAGAGCGCTGGGAGCTCAGGAGCAGCGGCGTGAATTCGAGATCTGCTGCCATGGCGAGTACGCGAGTCCTCAATGACTGTCCTTACTGCCAAGGCGCGGTGTTTCCATATCGGGCTGCCGATATGGATGAGTATCTTGAACGCTACGTTCATCAATGTCTCCAATGTGCACGGCTCTATCGCATGGGGACGAACGGTCAGTATGTTTCTTGGTTGCGACGCTCCGTATGCCTTGTCGTTGATGTCTGAGGCGTTATGCCGGAAGAATGTTTTCAAGTTGAGGTCTTTCGAACGGTGTTCCGCCAAGAGTTGACGGGTTTTACCGTTCTGCTTTCTATATACCCGTTGTCGTAGACCCCAATCCGTATAACTTCAGTGTGACTACAGGCTCTGCTGTTATTCGACAGATTCATCAGAGCGATCATCGGCTCAGGGGGCGCTAAAAGGGAATATGTCGACAATGAGTATCCGCTATTCCGTTGAACAGGGTATTGGGATGGTTGGAGGAGTGTGTGCAGTGCTCTCTCTGACTTCTTGTCTCACTCCCACCAGGAGTGACATGGCTGATCGGATCAATGTGTGTGGGCAACAGTATGAAGCGAAGGCGACGGTGGTAGCGGTCGAAAAACAGCCTCAGTGGCTGATTACGGAGCCGCGTATCTGTGTCGATCACCCTGTGTTGAGTCCTCAGCCACGACCACGAGTTGAGGCTACGAAGAAACAAGAATTGGCTCCAATCAAGACGACCGTGATGGGCGTTCTTCAGGGACTGCCTCGTTTTGTTCCGCCAGGACGAAGTATCCCTGCCGCGGGTATCGCCGTTGTGGCTCCTGTCCTCCCTGGTTCTGTCCAGCAACCCCTGGCTCCTATGGGTGGTGGACAGAGTTCATCGATGCGTACTTGTGAAAATGGCAACGAGGTTGTGCGTGAGGTGATTCAGTTTGCTCTGGGGTCGAACGTGATGACTGAGTATGAACGCGCCAAACTTGCTCGATTTCATGGAATCCCTGTCTCGTATTTCCATCTTGAAGGCTTCACTGATCCAACCGGATCCGTGGCGATGAATGAGGCGCTGGCGATGGCACGCGCACGAGGGGTTTCACGTGCCTTATCCGAAGTCGTGGGAAAGCAAATGCGCGTCGATGTCAGTAGCCGTGCTGGCTGCTGTCACATGTCGACCGATGCGGAAACGCGGCGGGTGGAAGTGACGGGTGTCATGTTGAAGCCTTGTGAGCCATCGATCGCGTCTGTTCCGTCCGTGAAGCCAGCGAATGTCGTGTCATCTATTGAGCATCAAGGAGGAACTCCTTCTATGGCCAAGTAACCGGCGTGCGCTTCCCATTTGGTTCGGTGGCGGTGAAGAAACACATAATCAGGAACGCTCCACACCAAAGGGAGAAGTACGTCTAAGGAGGACGTCCATGCAAACGATTAGCAAATACGCAAAAAAGGTTGGGTCGGTGGCAACGGTTCTCGGCATAGTCATGTTCGCCAGCTTCGTGGTGATGGCGATCCCGGCTCATGCCGGCGCTGACGCGACGTTCACCCCCTTGGTGACATTGGTGACCAACTACATGCAGGGTTCGCTCGGCCTGTTGCTCGCCCTCGTGGCGGCTACCTATGGGCTGGTGTCGGCCATTGCCGGCCGCTGGGGCGCCATGTTCGGTGGATTCGGCGTCGGAGCGGGATTCTTCTACGTTCCGACGATCCTTCCGACCATCGTAACGGGATTGCTGTAAGGTTCGCTGAGATGGGGCGGCTGCATGCCGCCCTGTCTCCTCACGACGGCGGAGACACACGGATCGCTGGGTACACGATAGCTTTACTTCAAACCGATAAGTGCGTCTGGGGAGGACGTTCATGAAAACGATCAGCAAGCACATAAAGAAGTTCGCGGCGGTGGCGATGGTTCTCGGCATGGTTATGTTCGCCAGCTACGTCGCGATGGCACTTCCTGCTTTTGCCGGTGCGGATGCCACATTCACTCCGCTGGTGACGTTGGTGACCAACTACATGCAGGGTTCGCTCGGCCTGTTGCTCGCCCTTGCGGCGGCCGCCTATGGGCTAGTGTCGGCCATCGCCGGCCGCTGGGGCGAAATGTTCGGTGGGTTCGGCGTGGGAGCCGGGTTCTTCTACGTTCCGACGATCCTTCCGACCATCGTGACTGGATTGCTGTAACTGGTGCTGAGATGGGGCGGCTTGCTCGCCCCATCTTTCATCCCAAGGAGGGTCTGCTGTGGGGGCCTTTATTCCGAGATACATGGACGCGCTTCCCCAGATTCTTTGGTGGGAGTTGGATGAACTGGTGATTCTCTTTCTGTCTTTTTTTCTCGGTCTGATTACACGCCAGCTCACCACGCTCTTGATCGTCGGTGTCATTAGCACATTCATTCTTGCGAAGCTCAAGAACGGCAAGAGTGATGGCTTTATTTTTCATTTGGCCTATTGGTATGGCGTTCCATCTTTTGCGATCAAAGGCGTGCCTTCAGGAGCGATCCGGGAATTAGTTGAGTAGGAGACTGTGATGAAAATCGAACTGTGGAAATCCTTGTTACATACTAGGCAGATGCTCATCGTTTTTATGGCGTTGATCATCCTTCTGCTGTCTGGTGCGTTGGTAACCAACGGCATCTTTCGAAGCCATGAAGTGCTTCACATCGTACCGATGCAGATTCAGCAGGCGTACTCGGCGAGTGCCATGGATGGGGATGAACAGTATCGAAAGGCCATTGCTCTCTCGCTATTGCCATGGATTGCCAATGTGACCCCCGCGTCAGTCGAATACACCCATAAACTGTTCATGAGTTATGTCCCTCCAGATTTGTATGGAGTCATGGGCGAGTCGCTCGGAGCTGAAGCGGTTTACGTGAAGAAAAATAACTTGAACCGAGTGTTTTTCCCAACAGCGACTCGGGTGAGCGGAGACGAAATCATCATTCAGGGAATGGAGCGTCGGTTTGTTGGCAAAACTGAAACCCAAGAGGAAGAACGTGAATATCACATCAATCTGCGTTTTCAAGACTGGAAGCCGTGGGTTGTTGCTGTGCGTGGTATCCATCTGGATCGCACTAACAACGCCGATGGAAAGTCTGGCGAGTCAGAGGCTGGTCATAACGGGTGACGGTCCGCAGCAGATCGTCCTCTCCAGTCGTGATCTGAACGTTCTTGTGTTTCCCAGCCAGGTCACGAGCGCTGTGACCTCAAAGCCGGACCTCCAGGCTGACAAAGAAGGTCGGAATGTGATCGTCCGTGCGCGAACTGGGCCTGCCGATTTAATCATCACGGCAGGTTCCCTCACCTACGTGTTTGAAATCACCGTTCAGCCTTCGCTGAGCGCGCAGATGATCAATATCGATGACTTTCGCGGTGCCTCTCTGGATCGTGACGCTGATCCGATCCGACAGGCACCTGACTACCAAGATGGGTTGCTCGAAGTCATTAATCATGTGGCGAAGGGTTCGGTTCCTAAAAGCTACGTTACCTCGACGATCCCCCCAGAATTTTATCCCAAGTGGCTCGAACTTAACGTGTTGAATGCGGTCGAGTACCGAGGGCCGAAGTACCGTGTCACCGTCTATGTGCTCGAGAACATCACGCAGACCAAGTACACGGTTCGTCAGCCTGAATTCTATACCGGTCGTCAAAAAGCCATTGCACTTGATCGCCAGGTTGTCGAACCGGGTGAGCGTGTTGAGATTCTGATTGCCGATGATACGCCTCCTATTCGAGAAAAGACGGCACCGAAGATCGATCCGGATTCCAAGAACTAGTTTGGGAGTAGGGGGGAGATTTGCACAATGACGACCTTATCCGGACAGTCTGGCCCAGTGTTACAGCCGGGCGATCCCATCAAAGCTGAAAAGACGGCCCCATCGTCGAAAACCTTAGTGACCGCGGCTGCGGTGATCGGATTTATTGGCCTGGCGATCGTACTGAGTCAATTTCGTACTCCGCCCAGTGCTGTAGTCGCGAAAAAGGCACCCAAGACGATCTCTATTGATACTGAAAAGGTTGACAAGGAGATCTTCCTTAAACAGGCCGGTTCCCGGATTGAGGCGTTGGAGGTAGAGAATGATGTGCTGCGTCGAACACTGGATCTTGACCACAAAAGTCAAGATGAGATCAGAAAACAGATCTCTGATTTATCAAAGCAGATCGGGAGTGTCCAGCGTTCCGGCGGAGTGACATTCGCGCCCGGCGACGGCAAGGGCGCTCGGCCGTCCGGCATGCCCCCGCTGCCGCCTCCCTTGGCCCCTGGTGGGGCGTCTGCACAGCCAGCGGCCTTTCCTCTTCCGAAGGGTGGTGTACCTGGTGCACTTCCTGCCGGGCGTCCGGGCGCAACGGGTGTTCAGGCCGGTGGGGCCGTTGACCATCCACAAGATGGGATCCGTGTGCTCTTTAAGACTGATCCTGCGACTGTGAAGAAAGCCTCTGAGAAGAAACTGTGGTTGAACACCGGCGCGATTATCCCGGTCAAATTGTTGTCTGGGATGGATGCCCCCGCGAAAACTGCGAGTGGTGCCGGTGCTGGTGGAGCCTCACAAAACAGTCCCTATCCCGTGTTGATGGTTGTTCGGGATCTCATGAAGCTCCCGAATGAAGTCATGGTCGATGCACGTGAGTGTTTCATCCTTGGCGAAGGGGTAGGGGAACTCTCGAGTGAGCGTGTACAAATACGAGGTACTGCGATCTCGTGTGTCAAGCAGAATGGCGAAGCCGTCGACCTTGATCTGAAAGGATTCGTCAACGGTGAAGACGGCAAGCTCGGCTTGCGCGGCCGAGTCGTGATGAAAGAGGGTGCGTTACTGGGTCGGACGCTACTGGCTGGTTTCGTTTCAGGGATTTCACAGGCATTTATGCCATATCAGCAAGGATTCGTTATCGCTCAAAGCCCCAACCAGGCATTTAACCTTCCTCCAGCCGGTCCGCTTGCCATGGCTGGGGCAGCGGGTGGCATGGGACAAGCGGCTCGGTTTCTCGCCCGACATTACAGCATGATGGCTGCCTCGGTCTTTCCGGTGATCGAGATCGATGCCCAACGTGAGGTGGACTTCATTGTCGGGACTGGTCGCGAACTGGTGGATTACTTCCTGTAACGGCGTGAGTTCATCGGGCAGTCATTATTGAGGGTCTTCGTCCTGGCGAGTGGGTGAAAATCTAGGGATTCTCCGCTGAACTTCTTGCGGGACAAGGGCTTTGGGGGTTGCAGCGGCCGGAGAAACGTGGCATGAGTTCCGGATGCAAACACATCGACGACTCTGGGACGCATACCGCTTTCCGGGCTTTCGGCCGCAGCCTATCATCCACGGCATCTTCGGCGACCCGAAAGCCCGCGTTCTCCGCCTCCAGCGGCGGGGAAAAAAACGGTGTGCGGAGCCTGCGGACTCATCCACCACGCGTGGTACGACAGGAAGATACGCCGGGTTCGCGACCTGCCCTGCGGGGATATGCGAATCTACTTGGAGTTGGAGATCCGCCGCGTCGACTGCCGGCGTTGCGGCAAGGTGAAGCAGGAGACGTTGGAATGGCTGGCGGCGGACAACCCGTTCTACACCAAACGCTTCGCCTTCTTCGTGGGACGTCGCTGTCGGACCATGACGGTCAAGGACGTGGCCGAGGAGACGCGTCTGGACTGGTGGACCGTCCGGAAGTTGGAGATGGAGTACATGCGCGAGCAGTTGCGCCGGGCGGGCAAGCCTGCGCCGAAGGTGCTCGGGATCGACGAGATCTCGATCCGCAAGGGGCACACCTACCGGATCGTGGTCAGCGATCTGGAGAAGCGGCGACCGATCTGGTTCGGAGGCAAGGACCGCTCCGAGGCGAGCATGGACGAGTTCTACAAGTGGCTGGGCCCGACGAAGAGCAAGCGGATTCGGCTGGCCGTGATGGATATGTGGAAGCCGTTTCGCGCCTCCACGCTCAAAGCGGAGCACGCGCCGCAGGCCGCCATCCTGTTCGACAAGTTCCACGTGATGCGTCATCTGGGCGAGGCGTTGGACAAGGTGCGCAAGAGCGAGTACTACCGATTGACGGGCAAGGGCCGGCGCTTCATCAAGGGGCAGAAGTACACGCTTCTGTCGCACCGGGAGAATCTGAAGCCGGATGGCCGAAAGAGCCTGCGGTTGCTGCTGAAGGCGAACCGGCGGCTCAACACGGCCTACATCCTCAAGGAGGAGTTCGGCAAGTTATGGGACTACGAGCGCGAAGGTTGGGCTCGCCGCTTCTTCGAAAACTGGCGGGCATCGCTGAAGTGGCAGCGGCTCGAGCCCTACGAGAAGTTCGCCTCAATGATCGACCGGCACTGGGACGGCATCGCGGCCTACTGCAAACCGGAGAACAAAGTCGCCTTGGGGTTTGTCGAGGGGCTCAACAACAAGATCCGCGTCTTTCAGCGACGCAGCTACGGGCTACGCAACGAAGAGCATCTGCGCCTCAAGGTCCTCACCTGCATGCTCAATGCGATCTGAAATCAGGTAAAATCACCCACTCGCGGACACGAAGACCCCTTTTTTTCAACACCGAGGCGTTCAGGGGCCACTCGCTCGGTTGACAAGGTTCTCAGCCGTCGGAGAGAATGCCGCGCATGGCCAATCTCACTCCATCAAAACCGAACCTGACTCCCTCCCCGGCAGAACTCCCTGATCGCCTCTGCACCTGGTGCCAGGTGCCGATGAAGAAGCGCCTCGTTGGTGGCAAGCAGTTCGTCCACTACACCTGCCCGAAGT
>JAQBES010000117.1:0-33223 GCA_032123755.1 Nitrospirota bacterium | reverse complement strand
GCAAACAGAGACCAGGCAGGAAGCGCATCGGTTGGTCTTATCGTCAAAGATTTCGAATCCGATCTCGCCTCGTTTTTTGACGACTTCTCTGGACTGCTGAACACCGATCGCCCCCTCGCCGTAATCGGCCCGCTCCTCTCGAAAAATCTACCGGTCATGGCTGAACTCGCCGAGCGAGCCCACATCCCTCTGATCACACCGACGGCGACCTTGCCCAACGTCAGACGACTCGGCAACTACGTGTTCAGCACGGCGCTCACATTTCAACTGCAGGCCAAACGCATCGCGGCCTATGCCATCAAGGAGCAAGGATTCCGCCGATTCTGCATCCTGCACCCCGACACCACGTATGGCCGCGAATTGGCCCGGCTCTTCGCCCAAGAAGTGCGCCAACAGGAGGGGGAAGTGATCGCGATTGAATCCTACAAAGAGGGTGAAACCGACGTGAGTGCGCAGCTCAAACGCATGAAAGCGGAGGACCTCAAGAGATATGGCTTGTCCGTGCCGGTCGATCAGACTAAACTGACCGGGAAACTGACAAAGCTGGATAAGAAAATTCTCTATACGCCTGGCTTCGACGCGATCTTCATCCCAGGCCGCGCAGCTGACGCCGGCCTCATTACAGCCCAGCTCAATTTCCACGACATGAAAGTTCCTTTCCTGGGCGCGAATGGATGGAATTCACCGGACTTCGCCCGCACGGCCGATTCGTCGATCGACGGAGCCGTGTTCGTCGACGGCTTCTTTGTGGACAGCCCCACCCCTACCGTGCAGGATTTTATCGGTCGGTACAGAAAACGGTTCCAAACCGACCCGACAGTCTTTGCGGCACAGGGCTACGATGCCGCGAAATTAGTGATCGATGCGGTTCACAAAGGCGCCTCCTCTGGCGAGGCCGTCCACGACCAGCTGCTGACCCAGCCGGACCTCTCCTCCCTCGCGGGACCGGCGGCGTTTGGACCGGACGGGACATTGAATCGTCCTCTCTTCCTCATGCAAATCAAACGGGGCCGATTCCTTCAGGTGAACTAGCAGGATGCTGAAAAAGTCCACCAGCGGCGTTCTCGCATCCCTCAGAGGCTCAACGTATAGAGTTGAGCCTCTCGGATATCGGAATCACTGGAGGGGATTTTCCGTTCGCCAAGATCCATTCAAAGGGCGAACGGCCCACACGAAGTGCGGTCTGTACCTCCTCGCCTCTTCGTTCGCTGCGGCCTTGCTGGATGAACTTTTTGAGCATCCTGAAGACATTTTGAAAACGGCATCATTAAGGAAAGCTCCAATGGTGTATTGTGTGTAAACCGAGTTTTCCCGCAGCCTCCTAGGAAAGCCGAACGCATGAACTCCTTACCGCAGATCCTCCACACGATTTCCTACATGGGGCTCCCGCTCCTCTTAGCGATGGTGTTGCACGAATATGCCCATGGCTGGGTCGCCTACCGGTGCGGTGATTCAACCGCCAAACTTCAGGGTCGGCTCACCATGAACCCGCTGGCACACATCGATCCGTTCGGAACCGTCATCCTGCCGCTGCTCTGCCTGGCTATGCCGGGAGGTTTCATTCTCGGCTGGGCCAAGCCGGTCCCAATCGACCCACGCTGCATGCGCCAACCACGACGCGACATGGCACTCGTCGCAGCGGCGGGGCCGGCCATGAACCTCGTGCTGGCCATCGGCAGTGCGCTCCTCTTCGCACTTCTGTCGTCAATCGACCCCACGATCGTGGGCTACTCGCCCAAATCAGAAGACACCAGTCTCCCAGACACGTGGCATACCATGCTCCTCCTGCCGATCGCCGTGATGGCGGTTTACTCCGTCTTGATTAATGTGCTCTTAATGCTATTCAATCTGCTGCCGATCCCCCCATTGGATGGCGGGAGAATTCTCACAAGTCTTCTCCCAACCACCGCGGCGATGGCGCTCAGACGCGTGGAACCCTACGGCATGTTCATCCTGGTGGGACTGATCATATTCGACCCTCAGATCCACCTGATCCATACCATCACGGGCACCTTGACCCACAGTCTATTCAATACGATTCTCTCTACCGCCGTCGGTCTCGGAACAGGAAGCCCACCATGACCACGCCTAGAAAACGAGTCCTCAGCGGCATGCAGCCGAGCGGGCTGCTCCATCTCGGCAACTATCTCGGCGCCTTGGAGAATTGGAAAGGCCTTCAGAACGAGTTCGAATGCTATTTCTTTGTCGCGGATTGGCACGCACTCTCGACCAACTATGCCGATACCAGCCGCATCCGAGAATTCGTCCGCGAGCTGTTGATCGACTGGCTTGCCGCAGGCATCGATCCCGCGAAAGCCACCGTGTTCGTGCAATCGCGTATCCCGGAGCATGCCGTCTTGCACCTCTTACTCTCGATGATGACTCCTGTCTCCTGGCTGGAACGGAATCCGACCTATAAGGAAAAACGGGAAGAGATGAAGGAGCGTGATCTGAGTACGTACGGATTTCTCGGCTATCCCGTCCTCCAAGCCGCAGATATCCTCATCTACAAACCGGATTTCGTGCCGGTAGGAAAAGACCAGCTGCCGCACCTTGAGCTCACCAGGGAACTAGCCCGCCGGTTCAACAGCCTGTACAAGCCGGTGTTCCCGGAACCGGTAGAACAGCTCACCAAGTTCCCGAAAGTGCTCGGGACGGATGGCCGAAAGATGAGCAAGAGCTACGGCAACACGATCAACCTGTCCGACCCCGAACCAGTCGTGCGGCAGAAACTTAAGACCATGGTGACCGATCCTGCCCGAGTCCGACGCCACGACCCCGGAAACCCCGACCTCTGTCCGGTGTACGATTTTCACAAAATCTTTTCATTGCCGGTGATTCAGGAGCAGATTAATACCGAGTGCCGGACAGCCGCCATCGGCTGTATCGATTGCAAGAAACTCGTCGCCGATCGAATCGTGGAACGGATGACACCGCTGTGGGACGCGCGGTCGCGCCTGAGTAAAGATCCCGCGCACCTGAACGACATCGTGACAGATGGCAGCCGCCGAGCCGGCGAGGTCGCCAAAGCGACGCTGCATGACGTGAACGAGGCGATGAACATCTAGCAGGATGCTGAAAAAGTCTGCCAGCGCCGTTCTCGCATCGCTCAGAGGCTCAACGGACTGAAGCGTACGCCTCGCCTCTTCGCTCGCGGTGGCCTTGCTAGACAGTCTTTTTGAGCATCCTGCGGCGATTGTGACATCGATATCATTCTGTAAGATTCCAACGGTGTTTGATGTATAAACTGAGTTTTCCCGCAGCCTGCTAGATTGGAGTGGAAGATGAGGAAATACAAAGTGTGGCAAGGTGGGCTCGTGCTGTGCGCCCTGGTCGGAGGACTCTCGGGCTGCGGAACCTGGATGCACTCCGACAAACAATCGGTCATCATTTTCACCAACCCGCCGGAGAGCGCGGTCGTCATTGACGACTACCTGCACCTCACAGCCCCGGGCACAGTCACTCTCAGCCGTAAAGGCAACCACCTCGCACAGGCAAACAAAGACGGCTATGAGCCGACCTCGTTCAAGATCGATCGCACCTGGTCTTGGTGGGTCGTGGGAGATATTTTCGGCTGCTTGATTGTTTTTTCACCCATTTGCATCATGAACGACATCGACCAGGGCGGCTTCTACACGTTCGACGACAAGATCTATCTGACGCTCGATCGCCGCACGGCATCGGAACCGACCTTATCGAAGTAGCCTCACAGTCCGACTCAGCCCTCTCTCTGCGCAAGCAAGTTGATCCACCGGCCTTTGCGTTCTTGGTTGCTGACCACTCGTAGCGAAATGATTTCCCATCCGGCTCGACGAACCGCGCGAGCGAGTTCGTCCTTTCTCCAGCGAGCGAAATAGCGCCCAGGGGCCCATCCATCAGTCACGAGGCAGCTCTTCACACCATGGGTCACCGTCGCGGCGAACAGGCCTCCTGGACGGACAAGTCTGCTCAGATCGGTCAGGATACGACGGGCGTCCGGTTTCGGAAGATGCATCAGTGAGGCGGCAGCCCAGAGGCCATCGAACGACATCGAATGAAAGGGGAGGTCGCGGAGGTCGGCACGGACCAGCGGCAATGAACGATATCGACGTCGTCCCGCTAAGAGCAACGCACTCGTCCGATCCAATCCCACAACGCGATATCCACGCTGCCCGAGATCGTCCGCATCCTGGCCTCCTCCACAGCCAAGGTCCAACAGCCTCGCATCGACGGGGAGAGACTGTAACCATTCGGCCAACAACGGCGATCGGCGATGCTGCCGTTTGTTCCAGCGGGCGACGCACTCCATGGCCGACCGTTCGTACGCGTCGATTGTCTGCAAGACAAGTTGAGTTGTGCTATCGTGAGTCAAGCTGGAAGGAGCCATTCATCCCGCGGGTAGACGTACAATGACTGTACTGGCGTTGATATTCATCCTACTGGGAACGAGCTGGAGCACCGCATGGGCAGCCGATCCACCCTGCGACAAATACCCCGTTGCCAAACAGACCACCTGCGCGGCGATCTGGAAGACGCTGAACCAGGAAGACGGCCCCTCGATCGCGCAATTCGGGCTCGACCAGCTGAAGCGGCGCGAGGAGGGCAAGATCAATGCGGAGCAACACCTCGGAGAAAACATGGCCTTCATTAAACAGTCCACCGACAAGCGCCTCGCACGATTGAAAGAGCGGATGGCCAATGAGTAAGACCTCATAACGTCTCGATTTTCGGTTTCTCCAACAACCCTCCGGCTGAGTTCAGTAAATCCCGTCCCACGATGATCGGCGCCTTAAAGTGAATGGCGAGCGCAATCGAGTCGGACGACCGACTATCGAACACCTTCACATTATCCTTGAACGCCACGGTCAGCGCGCCGTAGTAGGTCCCGCTTTTCAGCGTAATGACCGTCTGCGTGACTGTACCGCCGAACGTTTCAAGGATCGTATGCATCAAGTCATGGGAGAGGGGGCGCGAGAGCTTCTCGCCGTTCAACGCGCCTTGAATCGACAGCGCGACTGTAAAATCGACGAAAATCGGGATGGCCTTGCCTTCGGCCAGCAAGAGCACCACAGCGCCGCGATCGAAAATGCGAACCTGTACGTCCGCGATCGTGACCTGCTCCGAGATTGCCGGTGAAGATTCGCCGGCTTGCGCAACCGGCAATGCGAGCGCGCCGAGAAAATAGATAGAGAGAACGAACCGCTTGCATGCCATCATGGTCACACCTCCTGCAGCGGGCTGTGAGGCTGCGGAAAAACTATGTCGGTGCGCGAAAACTTCGGTGGTCCATAAATACACCGCAACAGAAGAACACTCCCGCAGGATGCTCAAAAAGACTGTCCAGCAAGGCCGCAGGTGAGTCGAAACCGGAGGCGTACCCTCTGGGGTATGTTGAGGACTTCGATGAGCCGAGAACGACGCTGGCGGACTTTTTCAGCATCCTGCTAGACACGGACAAACTGATTCGTCGTTTTCTCCAACCCGATTTCCGTCTCCGGTCCATGCCCCGTCACCACGATCGTGGCATCCTCCAAGGTGTACAACCGCTCTCGAATGGATTGCTCGATGGCTTCGAAGTCTCCGCCCCAGAGGTCGGTGCGCCCGATGCTGCCGCGAAAGAGTGTGTCGCCGGCCAAGACCAAGTTGTCGCCCGGAAAATGAAAACTCATGGACCCGGGGGTATGGCCTGGCGTATGGAGTGCGACAGCGGAGACCTGGCCGACCAGCAGCTTCTCCTCATCCTTGAGCCAGTAATCGGGCATCGGAACAGGCACGTAGGCGACGCCGAACATCCGGCACTGCATCTCCAAATTCTCCCAGAGCGTACGATCGTCCTGATGCAGGCATAGGATCGCCCCCGTCGCCTTCTTCATTTCTCCGGAGGCGAGGAAATGGTCGAAGTGGGCATGGGTGTGGAGAATGTGGCTGACGGTGAGGCCGAGTTGGAGCGCCTCGTGGAGAATTCGCTCGTGCGCTCCACCCGGATCGACCACGATGGCCTGCTTCGTCACTGGATCGCCAATGATCGAGCAATTGCAACCAAGGGGCGGGACGGAAAATGTTTTTCGAATCACGGACGGCATCATGGACGCATGCTACCGTCCAAGCTCCTCAGGGCGCAAGCAGCGCCCCTCCTTCTGGTTCTGCCTGAGCCTGGATGGTCCAAGCGACTTCCGTATCAAACAACGTCCAGCTTCGTTCTTGACGGCGAAACCACACGAGGAATCCCGCTCCGGTGCCGTCGGGACGTAAGGCTTCGACATACATCAGCGCATGATCGTTGCGGAGGCTTCGCGCCACGCGAGAGAAGGCCAGACGGTCCAGGACCGGCGGCGCTTGAACTAGTCTGGCGCGAGCCACCGTGACTGGACGGGCCAGGGAAACCTCCGGCTCTTCGATCGTCTCCCCTGTGGCGAACCGGTAGCCGACCCCAAAGTGAAATCGTCCTTCGAGCCGGCTTGGTTGCCGGTTGACCGAACTGAATTCCCGGATCAGGTTCGCCGGCAGTTCGCCATCGAAATATCCCTGTTCCTGAACAGCTCCGATCGTCGTCGGTCCCTCTTGATCTGGGGAGAGACGGAGCCGCGTCATGCGTTCGATCACGACCAACCGAGTCGCTGACGTGAGAAACTTGCGCGTCACCACCTGGTCATACAAGGCATAGTCTTCAGCAGGGATGGTCTCGGCCTTCTGATCTGCTTCCGCCACCGCTCCCGGCACCTCAATGAAGCCACCCATCATGAGCAGCATCGTTAAAATGAAAACCATCAAGCGAGTCATCGTAGGAGTCTGCGAAAAAACTCTCTTCATACACAATCCACCATTGGAATCTTCGGTAACGGTGCCGATACAAAGCTAGCCCAGGATGCTCAAAAAGGCCGTCCAGCAAGGCCGCAGGCGATTCGAAACCGGAAGCGTACCCTCCGGGGTACGTTGAGGATTTCGATGAGCCGAGAACGACGCTGGCAGTCTGTTTCAGCATCCGGTTAGATCGAGCATAGCTCCCGGTACGAAGCACGGTCAATTCATGGAATCCGTCGTGGACAAGTCGAAGTGAAGCGTGGATAATCCAGAAAATTAGATGGAGGGACGTGACGTGAGGAACAAGACTCAATCGAACCAATGGCCCTTGTGGGTCGGAGCGATCGCGCTCTGTTTTTTGGCCAGCAGTTGCAAGCCTGACGACTCTCCGTTCAAAGCGGAAAATGAGTCGCTCCGCAAGCAACTGGCTAAACAGGAGTCGGTGGTCACTTCGTTGCAGGACGGGAACAAGGTCATGCAGCAACAGATCGATCTGCTGAACCAGGAACTGCGCGACGCGAAGAAATCGGCCGAGAGCGCCAAGATCGACGCAAAAGTCGCCGCTGACAATCTGGCGGTACAGGTAGCCCAGGCAAAAAAGCTGAGTGCCGACGTCCAAAAAACTGCCATGGCTCAAGCGGCGCAGAATATTCACGTCGAGGAAAAAGGGACCCAGACTGAAGACATCCCCCGCCCCTTGAGCACCGTCGCCAAGATTGCGGAGGACGCCCTCAGCCGCAATGGGTACCACATCAAAGTGAGTGTCAAAACCGATCAAAAAGCGGTCTACGTGACGGAGCGGAAAGTCTCCCCCCCTGCCTCGCTTGAAGTCGCCGGCTCACGGAACCAATATGTGCTGTCACTTCATGCGCTCCCCTCGAATGTTACCCGGCTCAACGTCAAGGCCGACTTCGAAAAGCTGGCCCAGGGCGGGCGCATCCTCAGTGTGAGCGCGGAGGAGGTCGCGGAAATTGAACAGAGCCTCATCCGGGAAATCAACAAAGCCCTGGCCTCCCCCAGTAAGACCTGATGCGGCATTATTGCGCCTGGCTCGCAGCCGCTTTCTCCCTCCTCATCATGGGAAACTCACAAGACGCAGGGGCTGTATCGAAGCCCTCACCGGAACTGGCTCGCCATTTGACCGGGATCGCGGCACTGGCCCAGCCAGCACCGATGATCACCATTTCAGCCGGTCCATTCTTGCTCGGCAGCAAGCGAGTGGATGACGATCCCTATGGGAACTGGACACAGTTCGATGATACGGAACTGCCCCAACATCGAGTCTGGATGGATACCTACGAGATAGATCGCGATGAAGTGAGTCTCGGAGAATATCTGGCCTTCTTACGACAGCAGAAGCTCCATCCATCGGACGAGCTGCAGAAGCTGATCTGGCACATGATTACGATCCACTCCGTCGCAGACCAGACCCTGACCAGGTGGCCAGCGCTCTATGTCACATGGGCCGAGGCGAACGATCTATGCATGGCAAAAAATGCACGGCTTCCGACGGAGGCCGAATGGGAGAAAGCGGCGCGAGGATCCGAAGGCGGCCTATTCCCCTGGGGTGAAACCACCCCCAACTCCTCACTCGCCATGTTCGGCCAGCACCACGTCCATGAGATCCCCATTCTCGCAACAGTGGATTCGCATGACGCCGGCAAGAGCCCCTATGGCCTCCACCATATGGCGGGAAACGTCGCCGAATGGGTGCAGGACTGGTTCGGCTTCGACTACTATGCCTACATGCCTGAGCGCAATCCATCGGGCCCGACAAGCGGACGCTACAAGAGCGTCCGCGGCGGTTCGTGGAAGAGTAACCAGATCATGCTCCGAACGGCAACCCGTGGCGGCTCACCTCTGGATCAACGCTCTGCAACCGTCGGCTTTCGCTGCGCGAAAGCTTCGCCCTCCACTGCCCCCTAACCCGCGCAGCAAAGCTCCCTTTCCTTGGTGAGACGCGAGCCTCGTGCTAACATTTCTCTCCTATGGCTCTGTTAACCAGCGTGCATGATCTCCGCACCCTGATCCGCTCCTCCCATCCGTTGATCGTCATCGAAACGGTCGAAGAGGATCGGGTACTGGCGTTGCTGCAGTCAGTGGCTGCGCAAGAACGCATGCCGCTATTCGAATGGTCCGTCACCAGAGGACTCACCCGTACCGACGACGCACCCACACTAAGCAAAATGACGGCCACACCTCTGGCGGTTCTCCAACATCTGCAAGGCCTGACAGTAGAGGCAGTCTTCTGGCTCAAGGATCTCGCCCCACATCTACAGGATCCAGCAGTCGCCCGCCAACTCCGAGACGTCGCGACAACCTACAATCGCTCGCGTTCTACCTGCGTGCTCACCGGCCATCCCATCGCCCTGCCGCTCGATATCGAAAAGATCGTCGTCCGGCTCGATCTGCAACTGCCGGATCGAGACGAACTCCAATCCATGCTCCAGAGCGTCTTGCAATCGCTCGCCCCCAGAACCTCATACCATCGGTCTCGGTCGACCACCGTGGTGCAAAGCATCCTCAACTCCATCAGCAACGCCAACGCAGCCGACCAGGGCCCTTCAGCCAACGAGCGTGATGCCATTCTCCGTGCCTTGCAAGGGCTGACGCTCCATCAGGCCCGGCAGGTCATCACGCAATGCATCGTCGAAGACGGCACACTCTCCGCCGACGACGTACAGATGATTCTGAAGCGCAAGGTACAGGCAATCAAGGATGGCGGTCTGCTTGAATACTATCCGCTCGAAGACAACCGGTTTGAGTTGGGCGGATTCGTCAATCTGAAATCCTGGCTGGAACGTGCAAAAGTCGGTTTTACCGCGGAAGCCAAGGCACTCAATCTCACGCCCCCCAGAGGGATCATGCTCGTGGGCGTGCCAGGCTGCGGTAAATCGCTGGCCGCTAAGGCCATCGCGCGGGAATGGCAAATCCCACTCTTAAAACTCGATGCGGGCCGGTTATTCGATAAATTCGTCGGTGAGTCGGAAAAGAACTTCCGCAAGGCGATCGAGATGGCTGAATCGCTCTCGCCCATCGTCCTCTGGATTGATGAAATCGAAAAGGCGATGGCCGCGGGGGGCGGAAGTGGCGAGGCCGATGCAGGGTTGAGCCGCCGGCTATTCGGCGCCTTTCTCACGTGGCTTCAGGAGAAGAAACAGGAAGTCTTCGTCGTGGCCACCGCCAACAATCTTTCGTTACTTCCCCCCGAACTCCTTCGCAAAGGCCGATTCGATGAAATATTTTTTGTAGACCTGCCGGACGACAGCGAGCGGGAATCCATCTGGAAAATTCATCTGGGGCTTCGGAAGCAGGACACAGAAAAGTTCGATCTGCTCAAAATCGTCAGCGCCAGCGACGGCTTCAGCGGTTCGGAAATCGAACAGGCTGTGGTCGCAGGCCTCTATCGCGCACTCCACCAAAAAACACCGCTGACGACCGATCTCTTGATCGAAGAGCTGACCCATACGATGCCGCTCTCCGTCACCCGGAGTGAAGACATCGATCAGCTCCGGGAGATGGCCCAAGGTCGGTTTGTCAACGTACGGTGAGGACGATGCGATTCCCCTTCATCATGGCCACTATCACAATCGTGACGCTCGTGGGCTGTACCACGCCACCGGCCCAACGCCCTCCCGCATCAGTAACGACCCATCGCCTTCCCGCATCAGTACCGGCCAAACGCTCTCCCGCAGCGCCACAAGTCGATCGCCCTCCCACAGCGTCACCCAAAGCGCCCGCCTGTTGCCGGTCCGTCGAGCGCGCGCCGAGCCGGAGGGCGATCGTACGGACAGCGGCCAAACTCGTGGGCGCCAAAACGATTGAGAGCAACGGCCGCCGCGTCGCCTATGACTGCGCCGGAGTGACCCGCGCGGTTTTTCTCAAACACGGAATCGATCTGTACGGCAACAACGCGAACGATCCTGAGGCAAATGGCGTCCGCCTCATCCATGCGCACATACGGCAACAGGGCACGTTCCACCAGGGACCGGTTGTCCATCCCGGCGATCTCGTCTTCTTCAACAATACATGGGACTACAATGGGGATGGCAAGGTGAACGACCCGTTGACGCACGTCGGGATCGTCGAACGGCAGGAGCCGAATGGCACCGTGGTCTTCATCAGTCGCGTGGCCGGTGCCGTCGAACGCTACCACATGAATCTCGGCCTGCCCCACGTCCACAAGGCCGCCAATGGCCGAATCCTCAACGACTATCTTCGCCGCAAGGATGTCATCGACCCAGCCGATACCGGCTACCTCACGGGGGAACTGTTTGAGCAGTTCGCCACTCGATTGGGGCGCTAACAGAGGACCGTTATTTGGTTTGTCTGGTTGATTTGGTTGAAACAGATGAACCAAATCAACCAGAAAAACAAAACAAGCTAGAAAGACCAGACAGACGGGGCTTGTGTCCCTGCTACACTTACCGTATGGCGACGTGGTTACCATCCACTCCAATTGCCCGCATCGATCCTCTACGATGCACCATGCTGAAGGTACATCAGAGACTCTTGTCTCTCTATAGCGCGTTGATTGTGGCGGAGCAACTCACCTACGAACGCATCCACGGCCCCATCGGTTCGACGGACGAGCTCATCCGGCTGGTGCTCAACGATCCCTGGTTCACCTGGCTCTGCCCCCTATTGGATCTGTTACTCCGAATCGAGCAACTCCTGGACGACGACGCGTTTGACATCACTCATGAAAACGTCGAACACCTTGTGGCCGAAGTCCGTACCTTGACCCGCCCGTCGATCGAGGGCGACGGATTCGAGCGCGCCTACTACGAGGCCCTCAATCGAACCCCTGAAGTGGTGCTCGCGCACTTCCACGTCACGCGCGTCTTGCTTGCAGAAGCAGCCTAACTCCATCCAGTGCCTGCCACTCGGCCCCTTCCCTGCCTCATTTTTCACATGCAGGCTGCTCCAAAAATCCGACCTCTTCGTCCGTCGTTCGTGAAGCAATTCCGGAATCTGTTGATCTGTCGATCTATTTAATGTTCGGAATTCATCAGATCGACAGATCGTCAGATATCGTCCACTTTACGTTTCACGGGTATCGACTTCCCGACTGAGTTCCAGAGGTCACCATTTTCTCAATAATCTGCTAAAGTTATTTTATGGCACCTGTATCGCAGAAGACCTCGACCAGGAAATCCTGCCCTCTCCGCGAGAGGATCCTCGACGTGCGAGGCGGCCTCTTGGGTCTCCATAAGGCCCTCATCCTGGCAGAACAAGTGACCTACGAACGCATCAATGGCCGCGTCACGTCAACCAGCGAACTGCTGCAACTGGTGTTGAACGATCCTTGGTTTACCTGGCTTCACCCCTTATCTCAGCTGGTAGTTCGTATCGATGAACTCTTGGAGGACGAGTCCGAGCTATCGCTAGTTGAGGTGGAGCACTTTCTGATAGAAGCCCGAGCCCTCATCCGCCCTTCGGAGGAAGGAGACGGTTTCGAGCGGAGTTACTACGAAGCCCTTCAACGGGAGCCCGACGTCATCTTCGCGCATGTGGAAGTCAAAAAACTTCTGACCAAGATCGCCGCATAATCCTCCCACATTCCTGCATCTTATATAGCCCGCATTATTCAAGACGGTCCGTCGCGAAATGGCAGAGTGGCGCGCGACAAGCGCGAGGAGCGGCTGGTCTCTCTTGTTTATTTGGTCTGTCTGGTCTGTTTGGTTGAACCAGATAGACCAGATGAACCCTCGCTCGTCCCGCCCGTCTCGCTTGAGTCAGACATCGGCGACTGCAGCAGAACCATTCGTGAATAATGCGGGCTACCAGAGTTGGCGCTCGCGTCCCTTCACTCCCAGCCGTCGTTCAAGAATCAAGTTTTCCTTGCCTGTACCGATACGTACAAGTAGGCTCATCTACGGAGATTATGACGATGCAAGCACGATGTCGCCTGCGAGTTCCCGTCGGCTACCCTGCGAGTATCCAAAGCGATACCGATGCCGGAGAAGCGATCTTGCTCGACCTCTCACCGGCTGGCTGCAGGTTGCGCAGCAACATCGCGTTAAATGCGGGAGCCTATCTCACAATGCGGATTGCTGTTGCACAGGAACCAGCCCCCCTGGCCGTGGAAGTCTCGGTGGTTCGCTGGTGCAAGGACGGGCACTTCGGAGTGGAGTTTCTTCGATACAGCCAAGGAGACCGTGAACGAGTCACAAATCTTGTAGCGACCCTGCCTCCGACAGAAATACCTGACCAACCTGCTCACGCGATAATGACGCTGAGCGCCTTCGGCTCCTAACGGATGTTGAAAAAGTCCGTCAGCATCGTTCTCGCATCGTTCAGATCCTCAACGTACCCTAGAGGGTACGCCTCCGGTCTTCACTCGCTGGGCCTTACTGAACAGCATTTTTGAGCATCCTGCACGCTTTTATCCTGTTGTTTCAGACGTGAAAATCAGTGACCTAGCGAGCATTCATAGTTCTTCCACCGCCTGCTAATATTTTCTGACACAGAAGCCCTTTCCATAGCGGAACGCCCGTATCTCGTAAAGCGTGAAGCGAGAGTAAGGCGCGATCCGAAGTTCGATGTTCGGAGTTGAAGCGCAGAAATGGTTTCCTCGCAATCTCCCTCACATTTCCAAGAAAAACAAAAGCGACCGGCCATAAGGACCGACCGCCTTATTTCGAGCGTATGTTGCCCGCATGCCGCAGACAAATCTTGTCAATGAACCGCCCCAAGTGGGCAATGCCGCCGAGCAGGGATTTGGAACTTCTTGGAAAAACTTGGTTGGGCGTTGGACGAACTGAGAATTATGAGAGTCGGAAACAGCGTTGCTGAAGGAGCTTAGCGACTTGACTTAGCAGACTTACCGGCCTTGAGATACGTATCCACGCCTGCCGCCATCTTTCGACCTTCGGCGATGGCCCAGACGATGAGCGAGGCGCCGCGCTTGGTATCGCCACCGGCAAAGACGCCGTCGAGGTTGGTCATGAAGCGCTCGTCCACCAACACCGCGCCGCGCTGATCATACTTCACGCCGAGGTTGTCGAGGAGGCCATTCTTCACCGGGCCTGTGAATCCCATTGCAAGGAGAACGAGATCCGCATCTATCTCGAAGCCGCTGTTGGGAATCGGCGTGAACGTGCCGTTCTCGATCTTCACCTGATTGGCGTGCAGTTTCGTCACCTGGCCATTGTGGCCGGTGAATTTGGTGGTCGAAACACTCCACTGCCGATCGCAGCCTTCTTCATGTGCGTGCGAAGTGCGGAGCTGCATGGGCCAGAGCGGCCAGGGCGTCGAGACAGCGCGGGTCGGAGGTGGCTCCGGGAGTAATTCAAACTGATGCGCTTCGACGCAGCCCTGACGATGCACAGTCCCGAGACAATCTGATCCGGTATCGCCGCCGCCGATGATGACGACGCGCTTGCCCTTTGCCGTGATCGGTTCATCCGTGATCGTGTCGCCGGCGTTCCGTTTGTTCTGCTGCGTCAAATAGTCCATTGCGAGATGGATGCCTTTGAGTGCACGGCCCGGGATCGGCAGTTCGCGTGCCTGCTCCGCACCCATGGTGAGACCAACGGCATCGAACTGCTGCCGCAACTGTTCACCTGTGATATCAATCCCAATTGTTACACCGGTTTTGAACTCAACACCCTCGGATTTCATCTGTTCCAACCGACGGTCAATGACCCACTTTTCCATTTTGAAATCGGGAATGCCGTAGCGCAACAGGCCGCCGATGCGATCGGACTTCTCAAAGAGGGTGACGCTGTGGCCGGCGCGCGCCAATTGTTGCGCCGCCGCCATGCCCGCTGGACCTGAACCCACAATAGCCACCATTTTGCCCGTCTTCTCTACCGGTAAAACCGGTTCAACCAAACCCTCGTTGAAGCCACGGTCGATGATGTTCCACTCGATGATCCGAATGGAGACCGGATCTTCGTTGATGCCGAGCACGCAAGCCCCTTCACAGGGGGCTGGGCAGAGCCGGCCGGTAAACTCAGGAAAATTGTTCGTGGTATGGAGTGCCTTGAGCGCGTCTTTCCAACGGCCCCGCGAGGCCAGATCGTTCCATTCTGGAATCAAGTTCACGACTGGACAGCCGGTGCTACCCTGGCAGAAAGGCACGCCGCAGTCCATGCAGCGGGCTCCCTGTGCCATGAGCTTTTCCTCGGAGATGGGCTCATACATCTCCTTCCAGTCGAGCACGCGCAACTCGACCGACTTCCGCTTGGGGCCCTCACGGGCGTATTTCATGAAACCTTTGGGATCACCCATCTCTTGTAGTTTTCAGCTCTCAGTTATCAGCGCTCAGCTTTCGACCAAAGCACAGAGAGTTGACCCTCTCCGCTATCCCCTTTACCCCTTATTTGATCGCGGCAGTTTTCTTCTTCCGTTCTTCCAATACGCGTTTATAGTCCACCGGCATCACCTTCTCAAACTTTGGCAGCATTGACTCCCAGCTATCGAGGATACGCTTCGCGTTCCGGCTGCCTGTATGCATGAAGTGCGACGTGATCATCTGATGTAGCGTCTTCTTGTCATCCGCCGTCTTCACCTTTTCCAACTCCACCATGCCGAAGTTGCAGCGAGATTGGAACTTGTCGAACTCGTTCAGCACAAACGCCACGCCACCCGACATGCCGGCGGCAAAGTTTCGTCCCGTCCGACCCAAGACGACGACCACCCCGCCAGTCATGTACTCGCAGCCGTGATCGCCGGTCCCTTCGACGACCGCCCTGACACCGCTGTTCCTCACGGCAAACCGCTCGCCCGCCATACCGTAGCAATAGGCCTCACCTTGCGTCCCGCCATAGAGCGAGGTGTTTCCGATCAGAATCGTCTCTTCCGGTATATAGATCGCCTGCTTCGGGGGAAAGACAATGATCTTCCCGCCGGACAATCCCTTGCCCAGATAATCATTTGACTCGCCTTCGAGGATGAGCGTGATTCCACGAGACAAAAATGCGCCGAACGACTGTCCGGCGGAACCAGAGAACTTGATCGTGATGGTGTCCTCCGGCAAACCCTCAAGCCCGTACTTTTTCGCCACGCGGCTGGAGAGCATCGTCCCGACCGTACGATTCACATTTCTGATCGGCAGATCGAGCGTCACCTTGTCTCCCTGTTCCAACGCCGGCTTGCAGAGCTCGATCAGCGTATTATCGAGCACGTCCGCGAGACCGTGGTCCTGCTTCTGCACACAATAGCGCGCAATCTCCGGCCCCACATCTGGGGCATGTAAGAGGGGAGTAAGGTCCAGCCCCTTGGCCTTCCAGTGGTCGACCGCCTTGTGTACTTTCAATTTATCCACACGCCCGACCATCTCGTTGATGGTCCGGAATCCCAGTTTGGCCATGATCTGGCGCAGCTCTTCCGCGACAAAGAAAAAGAAATTGACGATATGTTCCGGCTGCCCGGCAAACTTCTTTCGCAAGGCCGGGTCCTGTGTCGCAATGCCAACGGGACAGGTATTGAGATGGCATTTCCGCATCATGATGCAGCCTTCAACGATCAAGGGAGCGGTCGCAAACCCGAACTCCTCGGCGCCCAACAAGGTTGCGATCGCCACGTCGCGCCCGGTTTTCATCTGACCGTCGGTCTCCACCCTTATACGACCGCGGAGATCGTTGAGCACGAGGGTCTGATGCGTTTCGGCCAGGCCCAATTCCCAAGGGACCCCCGCATGCTTGATGGATGAGAGGGGAGAGGCGCCGGTGCCGCCGGAGTCGCCGCTGATGAGCACCTTATCCGCATGGGCTTTGGCCACCCCGGCCGCAATCGTCCCGACGCCCACTTCCGACACGAGTTTGACCGACACCGCCGCGTCCGGACTGGAGTTTTTCAAATCAAAAATGAGCTGCGCAAGATCTTCGATGGAATAAATGTCGTGGTGGGGCGGCGGCGAAATGAGCTGCACGCCGGGCGTGGCATAGCGCAGCCGCGCGATGTTCTCATCGACCTTGTGGCCCGGCAACTGCCCACCCTCGCCCGGCTTGGCTCCCTGCGCCATCTTGATCTGCAATTCTTTCGCGTTCACCAAGTAGTGGCTTGTGACGCCGAACCGTGCCGACGCCACCTGCTTGATGTAGCTGTTCTTCGAATCGCCGTTCGGTAGCGGAACGAATCGAGCCGGGTCTTCCCCACCCTCGCCGGTGTTGCTCTTGGCGCCCAGGCGGTTCATCGCGATGGCCATCGTCTCATGCGCTTCCTTGCTGATCGAGCCAAAGGACATGGCGCCCGTCGTGAACCGCTTGACGATCTCCTTCGCCGATTCCACTTCCTCGACAGGAATCGGTTCCCGCAGGAACTTGAATTCGAGCAGCCCGCGCAGATTTGAGCGCCGCGTGCTCTCGTCGTTCACGAGCCTGGAAAACTCGGCGAAGGTTTTCGGATCATTGGCCCTCGTCGCGTGTTGCAGTTTATAAATCGTGTCTGGATTCCAGTTGTGGTGCTCGCCCTGGATGCGGTAGTGGATCTCCCCGCCGAAATCAAGTTGTCGTATCGGTACCGGCTCATACGCCAGGCGATGGCGCCGAAGCGTCTCTTCGCCGACCTCGCGGATGCCGATCCCCTCCACCCGCGACGGCGTGCCAGTGAAATAACGCCCAATGAGTTCGTGATTCAATCCGATGGCTTCGAAGATCTGCGCACCGCAGTAGGATTGAACCGTCGAGATGCCCATCTTCGAGAAGATCTTGAGCAACCCCTTATTGATCGCCTTGATGAACTTGCCTTCCGCAGTCTGCGCGTCCAACCCCTCAGGGAAGTAGCCATCGCGCTCCAAGTCTACAATCGACTCAAAGACAAGGTACGGATTCACGGTCCCGGCTCCATAGCCGATCAAACAGGCGAAGTGGTGCACATCGCGTGGCTCGCCGGTTTCTACGATGAGGCCGACTTCAGTCCTCGTGCAGTCGCGCACAAGATGATGGTGGACAGACGCGATGCCGAGGAGACTCGGAATCGGCGCCCATTCTTCGTTGACACCGCGATCGCTCAGGATCAGAAACTTGTAGCCTTCTTTAATAGCCTGGGACGCCTGTCGACAGAGATCGTCGACTGCTGCCCCGAGCCCCTCAGGCCCCTCGGCTACCCTGAACAACATCTTGAGCGTCTTGCTTTTAAAGTGCGGATCGGCGATCTCTCGAATCTTCTGGAGCTCGGCATTTGTCAGAATCGGCTGTTTGACCCGGATGCGACGGCAGGACTCCGGATGCTCATCCATCAGATTCGGTTTGGGCCCGATACTGGTTGTCAGCGACATCACCAGTTCTTCGCGGATCGGATCGATGGGCGGATTGGTCACCTGGGCGAACATCTGCTTGAAATATTTGAAGAGCAGTTGCGACCGATCGGATAGCACCGCCAACGGCGTATCTGTGCCCATCGAAGAGATCGCTTCCTGCCCCTCGACCACCATGGGAGTGATGACCATCTTCAACTCTTCGACGGTGTAGCTAAAGGCCTGCTGGCGCTGGCGGATCGTCGGGTGGTCCGGCTGCGGCACATTGCTGGGATCGGGCAACTCGTCGAGCGAAATCCGATACTCGGTGACCCAGGACCGGTAGGGCTTGCGGCTCACGATCTCGGCCTTCACTTCCTCGTCATCGATGATGCGCCCTTGCACGGTATCGACCATGAACATCCGGCCCGGCATAAGGCGCCCCTTCTGCCTGATCTTCCGGACATCCATCGGCAGCACACCCGCTTCCGAGGCCAAAATCACCAGGCCGTCCGTCGTCACTTGATAGCGACAGGGGCGCAGCCCGTTGCGATCGAGCGTCGCGCCGATGAACTTGCCGTCGGTGAAACAGACCGCCGCCGGACCGTCCCAGGGCTCCTGCATCGCCGCGTGATACTCATAGAACCCCCGCCGATCGAGATCCATTTGCGGATTCGCGACCCAGGGTTCTGGAATCAGCATCATCATCACGTGCGGGAGGGAGCGGCCTCCCATGGTCAGGAATTCCACGGCATTGTCCAGACAGGCGGAGTCGCTCTGCTGCTCGGAGACGATCGGAAAGAGCTTAGCCAGATCCTGGCCGAACAATTCGGAGTTGAGCCGCCCTTGTCGGGCGCGCATCCAATTCACGTTGCCCTTGAGCGTATTGATCTCGCCGTTATGACAAATGTAGCGATAGGGATGTGCCAGCGGCCAGGTGGGGAACGTGTTCGTACTGAAGCGGGAATGCACGAGGGCGAGCGCGCTCATCAGGCGCTCATCCTTCAAGTCCTGGTAGTACGTAGACATCTGATGCGGGAGCAACAACCCCTTGTACACGATGGTGTTCGCCGACAGGCTTGAGATGTAGAAGTAGTCCCGCCCCTGAATCGCCGATTCACGGACGGCATTTTCCACCCGCTTGCGAATGACATAGAGCTTGCGCTCGAACTGCCCTTCATTGAGGACATCACGAGCGATGAACACCTGCCGAATAAACGGCTCGGTGCTGCGCGCCACGGCACCGATCGCATCGCTCTTGACCGGCACATCGCGCCAACCGAGGAGCCGAGCGCCCTCCTCGCCGATAATTCTGGTAAAGAGGGCCTCACACTGTTGCCGCGCATCGGCCTGGGGAGGGAGAAACACCATCCCGACACCATACTCCCCGGCATTGGGCAGGGAGACTCCCACATCGCCGGCCGCGCGCTTGAAGAACTCATGCGGTACTTGAAGCAAAATCCCGGCGCCGTCTCCCGTGCAAGAGTCACAGCCCTGCGCCCCTCGGTGACTAAGACTCTCAAGAATCTGAAGCCCCTGCTGAACAATGGTATGGGATTTCTGGCCCTTGATGTTGACGACAAAGCCGATCCCGCAGGAGTCTTTCTCCTGTACAGGGTCGTAGAGGCCTTGCTTCGGTGGAAGCCCGGGGATGCGCATCGTTCGTATCTCGTTAAAAATGTAGGCGTTAATGCTACTAGACGGAGGCTACACCGGAGAGGCCATCGAGATGGATAACCCCGTCACTCACAAGGCGAATTCCGCTCGCACCCGCTCCGCTCACCTTAATAGACGAACGATTCTTCTGTCAAGATTATCTCTCGTACAGGGAGTCCATCCCGGCCCGCCCCCCAAAGGGGTGGTTGGCTTGACTTTGTTTCCTCCTCTGCCCTACCATCCGCCCCATGCCTCAAGGCCCAATCACCTCCACGATCAACAACATGGCGGACGTCTGGGAGGCGTACCGAGATGAATTGGAAGGGATGGAACGCCAGATCCGGGCGAACCTCGATTCCAGTGTGGCACTCGTCAATACCGTCGCCGCCCACATCCTGAGCAGCGGCGGAAAACGAATTCGACCATTTTTACTCCTACTCTCTGCCCGGCTCTGCGGCTATACCGGTCGCGATCATCACCAGCTCGGCAGTCTGGTGGAGTTCATTCATACCGCATCCCTGCTCCACGACGATGTGGTCGACGATGCCGATATCCGCCGAGGCCGGCGAACCGCCCGAAAAGTCTGGGGCAACCAGATCAGTATCCTCGTCGGCGACTATCTCTACTCCAAAGCCTTCTGCCAGGTCGTCGATTTCCGGAACCATGGGATCAACGACGTGCTCGGCGAGGCCTGCAAGAAGATGGCGGAAGGCGAAGTGCTTCAGTTGTATTACAACGGCAACCCGTCCATGCCGGAAGCGGACTATATTAAGATCGTAGAACACAAAACGGCCGGTCTGATTGCCGCCTCTTGTCGCATGGGCGCCATCCTCGCGGACGCCTCAGAGGCCCAGCAGGATGCGCTCTTCCGGTTCGGCCAACATCTTGGGATCGCCTTCCAAGTGGCCGATGATACGCTCGACTACACGGCCAATGGCGAACGCTTGGGCAAGACACTGGGACAGGACCTTCGCCAAGGCAAGGCCACGCTGCCGCTGTTACACCTGCTGCAGCATTGTTCAAAACAGGACCGGCAAATGATCATCGACCGGATGGAAACCAGGACCCTGACAGAGGAAGACCTTGGTCGGTTCATTCGCTTGATGGATGAATTGGGCTCGATTACCTATGCCATGGATCGCGCACGATCCTACATCGCCGCGGCCCAACAAGATCTCAACCAGTTCGAAGACAGTACGGCCAAACGAGCCCTCTCGGTGACCGCCGACTATATGGTTACCCGCGATCGATAGCCTTTCTTCCCCGCGTGCTCCACAGAGCAGCCATGGAAGCGACGCCGCGCAGGAAAAACGGATCCACCCTTCACACATTGGTTGCACGAGCAGGCTGCGGAAAAACTATTGCGCCGCACCTGGAATTCAATGGCTCGGACGTCTGGGACAAACCCGGTCTGGGGGATGTCTGGTCTGTTTGGTCTATCTCGTCTATTAGGGAGAACCAGATAAGCCAGAGAGACCAGACAGACCGAACAGACCAAACGAACAAAACAGGCCGGCGTGATTGTTCAGCCTCTCGTCGGCACCCTGAACCACCTACGGGGAAAAGGATTCGTCATGGCCAAGATCATTCCGTTTCATGGCACGCGGTTCGATACGACAGTTGTCGGAAAGATCAAACAGGTCGTGGCGCCGCCCTACGACATCATCGATGCGGCCAGGCAGAAGGCCTTGCACGATCGCCATCCACAGAACATCATTCGACTCGAATTGGGGCTCGATCAACCCGGCGACGGTCCAACTCATAATCGATATACCCGCGCCGTATCGACCCTTCGCGACTGGCTTAAGAGCGGAGCGCTGAAACGCGACGAGCAGCCGACCCTCTACTACCATACGATCGAATACACGCCACCCTATGCTCCGTCCGGCTCGCCGACGAAAATTCTCAAGGGATTTCTCGCCACCGTACATCTGGAAGCGCTCGATTCGGGACACATCTACCCGCACGAGAATACACGATCGACCGCCAAAACAGATCGGCTGAATCTGCTCGAAGCCTGCCAGACGAACTTCAGCCCCATTTGGTCGCTCTACTCCGACCCTCAAGGAGCGGTGATGGGCCTGCTGGAAGGGTCGATCAAGGGGAAACCGGCCCCGATCGACTTTCGCGACGATGTGGGGTTCCGTCAGCAACTCTGGGCTGTGACGGATCCAGCCGTACTGAAGCAGGCGGTCGACGCCTTGCGTAGCAAGCCGTTGTTTATCGCAGACGGCCACCATCGCTACGAAACCGCGTTGAACTATCAGAAAATCCGTCGGCAGCAGGCCGGGTCGCCGGTTGGCCGGCACTCGTATGACGCGGTGCTGATGCTGTTGACCGCCCTCGAAGATCCAGGCTTAACTATACTCCCAACGCATCGGGTTACGACCACACCCCTGCCTTCCTATCACCATGTGCAATCTTTGTTGGGTACCACGTTTGACCTGCAGGAATTTCCGTTCACCGCGGCCACGCAGGCGGCCACGCGCGAAAAATTTATCGAGGCCTTACGAACCAACGGCCGCATGGTTCCGATGTTCGGCCTGGCGTTGAAGGGAGACAGCCGCTACGTCACGCTGAGCTTGAAACCATCCCATCGTCCACTGGCGCAAGCCTCTCCTCGCGCCAAGCTCGATGTGTCGCTGCTCCAACAACTCGTCGTCACGACACTCTGTCCTACCCAAGAGGAACAAGAGGCCATCCTCTATACGAAGGATGACCATGAAGCCTTGGATTGGGTGGCAAAGGGAACGGGAACCGGAGCCTTGCTGCTCAACGCAACAAAAGTCAGTGAAGTGCAAGCCGTCGCGACGGCCGGCGAACGCATGCCCCACAAGTCGACGTACTTCTTCCCAAAACCGCTGACCGGGCTTGTGATCAATGTAATGGATAATCCGTGAAGGGTGGGTAGACGGTGACGCCGCTCGCGTTTCATATGGGCCTGCGTTTTACGCTTCACGTTTCACGCTTCACGAGGTTCTGATGAAGGCGAAAATCCTCATCGTCGACGACGATCCCGATATTGCCACGATGCTGGAGGATCGACTGCAGGCCTCCGACTATGGAACCGTGATCGCGCACGATGGGATAGAGGCGCTCGATCTGATCGAGCTGGAAGCTCCGCACCTCATGTTGCTCGATCTGGACATGCCTCGCCTTACCGGCCTTGAGGTCCTCAAGCGACTCCCGAAAATCAGACCCGCCGAGAATCTCCCAGTGATCGTCATGACCGCTCATGCCTCAATCGATGCCGCCGTCGAGGCCATGAAAACAGGCGCCTACGATTTTCTGACCAAGCCGCTGGACAAAGACCACCTCCTCATCGTGATCAGCAAGGCCTTGGAGCGAGAC
Organism: Nitrospirota bacterium; assembly: GCA_032123755.1. Lineage (GTDB taxonomy): Bacteria > Nitrospirota > Nitrospiria > Nitrospirales > Nitrospiraceae > Palsa-1315. Next base: position 10,251 of record JAQBES010000117.1, on the reverse strand, counting down.
ACCCTCAAACGACAGGTGGCCTGTCTCAAGTCCGAAGTCGACGGCCGCTACGCCTCGATTGTGGGCCTGAGCGCGAAGATCCGTGCGGTGTTGGAGTCAGCCCAACGTGCCGCGAAGTCCGATGCCAGCGTGTTACTGCTCGGCGAAAGCGGCACGGGCAAGGAACTCTTCGCTCGTTCCATTCACCAATGGAGTCCGCGTCAGGCCATGCCGCTGGTGGTCATCAACTGTGTCGCCCTCACGGAAACGCTGCTCGAAAACGAACTCTTCGGGCATGAACGCGGCGCCTTCACCGGCGCGGACCGCCTGTACAAGGGCAAACTGGAGATGGCGGATGGAGGCACGATCTTCCTGGACGAGATCGGAGACATGTCGCTCCCGCTGCAAGCCAAACTGTTGCGCGTGCTCCAGGACAGGGAATTTCATCGAGTCGGCGGCACACGCCTCGTGTCGATCAATATACGGATCATCGCGGCCACGAACAAGGATCTCCGACAGGCCGTGAAGACCGGTGAGTTTCGCGAGGATCTCTTTTTCCGTTTGAACGTCATCAGCCTCACTCTGCCCCCGCTCCGCGAACGGCCCGAGGATCTCCCTGCCCTGGCCAAGTTTTTCTTGAACCGGCATGCCAGGGAAGCGAAACGTCCCGGCATGATGTTCAGCCCAGCGGCCATGGAGGCCATGAGCCGGTATCGTTGGCCGGGAAACATTCGCGAATTGGAAAACGTCGTCGCACGATCCGTCGTCTTGAACCAGTCGGACACCATTGAACCGGATATGCTATCGTTGGATGCCATGGGCCGCACCTCGCCGAGCGAACGCCTCTCCTATCTCTCACTCCCGTACCATGAGTCGATGGAAGAACATAGCCGCTACATCATCGAGCGAGCCATCAAGGAAGCAGAGGGCAATCAGACAAAAGCAGCAGACCACCTCAAGCTCCAGCGCACATATCTGGCCCGCTTGATTAAGCAACAGAAGGTGAAAGAGGAGCCGGGTTAGCTCCAATAGGCTAAGGTTGGGGTCAAGGTTGAGCGAAAACCAGACTCTTTCGACCTCAGCCTTGACCTGAGCCTTAACCTTCCAGAAAGCTGGCTGACTTTTTCAGCATCCTGCTAAGCAGGTCGCTGTCTTGTCGCCAGAGTGATAAGACCGGCTGACGCATCCTGTTCGGCATGCGCATAGCGCTCCGGCGTCCCGATGTCCGACCAGTACCCCTCGCAGTCATACCCGAGCACCGTCTCCCCACGCTGAATCGACGCCACATAGGGATCGATGACGGTCGAGGCCACGCCCTTCGGCACATCTCGCAGGAGCCGCGGGCGGAGCACATGAATTCCGGCAAACATGCGAGGCTGAGTCGGCACCTGATCTGTGCGTCCACGTCCGGCGATCCGCACGATGCGGTTGTCCGAATCCATTTCCACAAGACCCCACCGTGCCGCCTCAGGATCTTTGCGCAGGACCAACGTCGCCTCGGCGTCGCGCTCCTGGTGAAAGGTGCACAAGGCCCCAAGGTCGAGTTCCACGAGCGTATCACCATTGAGCACCAACACCGACTCACCGGAAAAATAAGGCTCCGCCTGCTTGAGGCCGCCCCCAGTGCCCAAGATCACCGGCTCGCGCGAATAGATGATTCGCAGCCCGTACCGCGAGCCGTTGCCGACCGCCTGCTCGATCATCGGTCCGAGGTGATGCAGATTGATGACGACATCGTGGAACCCATACCGCTTCAGGAGCAAGAGATTCCACACGATCAGCGGCGTGCCCGCAATGGGAAGGAGCGGCTTCGGAATCGTGTTCGTGAGCGGTCTCAGGCGAGTCCCCAAGCCCGCCGCAAGTATCATGGCTTTCATAGGTGTAAGACGTTAGACGTTAAACGTGAAACGTGAAGCGCAGGGGAAAAACAACGGATGGGTTCCGGTCGTTTCACGTTTTACGTCTCACCTTTCACGTCTACTGCAGTTCCGGCACATAGGGGGTGAGATGCTTCCGGAGACTGTCCAACTCGGGATACTTCTGGAGATTGCGTTTGACATAGTTCAAGACACGCGGAACGTCGGCGAGAAACTTGGGATTGCCTTTGACGCGATCGATGTAGACGAACCGCCCCGCCGCTTTGAGGTTACGCTGGATGCTCGTGAAGTCAAGTAGGCGGCGGAAGGCCTCTCGGTTGGTCCGGACCTGCCGATGTGCCGCCAGCCCGTCGAGATAGCGGTTGATCAAGCGGTCGATCAACGCCTCGTCGAGTTCGATATAGGCGTCGCGCAGCAGTGAGGCGAAATCATACGTCGCCGGCCCCATCAACGCATCCTGAAAGTCGATGACCCCCAGCCGTTCGCCATCAACCATCAAATTGCGCGAGTGATAGTCCCGGTGGACAAAAACGCGCGGTTGGCCGGCGAGCAACTCGGCGATTTTCTCGAATTCGCCCCGGAGGGGCAGGTGATCGTCGGCACACATCGGTTTCCCCTGCCTCGCTACGATCCCATACTCCAGAAAATGGTCGAACTCCCACATAAGGAGCGGCACGTCGAAACTTCGGTGGAACGCGAGACAATGTTGATCGGCTGGTGCAGTGGCCGTTGATTGCATATGCACGAGGGCATCGACGGCCTGCGTATAGCGCGCTTCCAGGTCTGCCGCACTCGCCTCACGACAGGCTTCCCACAGGGTAAGGTCCCCGAAATCTTCAAGATAGAGCAGCCCCGCCACTTGATCATAATGATAGAGGCGCGGAACGGAGACCCCGGCTTTGGATAAATGGGATAGGATGTTCAGAAACGGTAACTCGCCGACCTGATGAGCCGGCCCGCTGACAGCTTCTTCCGATTGCTTGAAAGCCTCCGGCTCCGCCAACTGCATGAGAATCACCGAGCGAGCAGCGGCCCCGGTCAACTCGATGCGAAAATACCGGCGGTTCGAAGCATCGCCGGCTAATGGTGCGAGTGTCTTGAATCGTCCCGTAAAGGGAAACAGAGACTCGACCGTGGCAGCCACGAGAATACGATCCGGCAAGGCCAGTGGCTGTTTCGGCACGGCAGGATCGACAGTAGCCATAGGCCGCGCATTATACTGATGCGGCCAAACCTTGTCACGACATGGTCATTCATTAGGGGGAGCAGCAGAAGGATGCGGGGGAGCGAGCAACTATCCTTCGTGCTCGCAGAGCCCCCCACGCAGAAGCAGTGGTCGCTCGATGCGCGCAGTGACAGGCAGTCTGGCGAAATGCAAGGTTAGGGACCCCGGTCCGTCTCGCACTCGTGGTCCTCATAAGTCAATACTCATGTTTTGCCGTAAAATCTTTGCGTGCCTCCTTCTCGATCCCCTCCAGCACCGTACCCCCCGGAGCATACTTCCGATACTGCCAGCACCAAACCTCGTTGACTAGCCCAGGATCTAACATGTCGCTAGCAGGCGAAACTATCTTGGCGACGGAGAGGCCGATCCTGTCATCGCCTTAGCCAGATCGCTAATTATTATCCATGGAAAGATAAACATTGACCCGCCCATCCTTCTTGGTGTCAATTAAGTACACTCTGATCGCCGAATTACTTCCAGGTTTATACGCAGAAAACTTGTCTGTCTTGGTGTAAAACTCTGTGTCAGAGTCCGCATCAAGATCCGTTCCGATCCAACCATGAGGCAAGCTGTTGCGCAATCGATTCACGATTTCCTCAACCGATTTGTCGGCTTCTGACCTGTCTGAAAATCTGAATATGCAACTCCACCTCGCTCCGCTATTACCGTCTTTATCCCTCACCAGGCACTGCTTGGCACCGGAAAAGGTAACTTTTGACTGCCATGTTGTTCCAGTATCAGCATCGACAGCCTTATGCCCTGTTCGTAACGTTTTGAAATCTTCCGAGGATGCCGTTAGAACGATTTGAGTCACTTCACGGTCGTCTTTCCCAGCAGAGCCTTCTGCAGCTTGACGGGTGTCGGACGGACAATCATGGCCGGTGCAAGTAATCCGGTAAATCGTCTGGGTCCACTTTAGCCTTAAACGAAATGCTTCAAACCCGATCTCATATTCGCCATCACTTCCTCCTGATGCTCTCGCGCTTAGATATGCGTTCCCTATCCAGAGAAAACGCATGTCTTCATAGGGGAATGGATCATTCACGGTGAGCATCAGGTCGCCGGAGCTATCATCATAGCCAACTATGAGGGCCATATGTTGAGGGCTTCCATCTACTGTGAACCCAGTCGGTGAAATTCCGACAATAATAGGGCGTCCCTGATCTAGCTCGTTTTTTACTTCTGCCTCAGAAATACTTCCGCTCTTCGATTGAACTGTTAGCGCGATATCTCCGGCCGAACCACCCCGTGTCGCCATTAGAGGATACTGTTCAAGCATGTTAACCATGGTGGCTTCGTCGCCAACGGTGAGATCACATTGATCGCAATTCGCTATCCCCTTGCAAAGGTTTCTCCCCTGCACGATCCCACACTGATAGTCTGTCCGATGAACAGCGGGAACGTAATAGTATTTGAAGACCATCTCTCCAACGGCTGCCCAACACCAACTAGGACGGTCCTGAAACACCGGAGAAATATGTAATTTAACCTCCGCGGCCATGGTCAGGTTGGCTGGTACCAGCAGAACAAGAAACGCCCAGACTCCGAATGCCGCCATTCTATTTTTCACTGATCTCCCCTCCTTCATTCTTGATCTTTCTTGAGCAAGCCTCAAACTCCCTCCTCAACCAACTCGTTGACCCAGCCTCTTTGAGAGCGTGTGGTGTCCCTTGCTACCTTCCTCGCCCGACCAACCTTTCTAGGGTGATTATTCATTCTTGGGAGGGTGCGATACCTCAGTATCATGCCACTCCTTACCGCTCACCTCTGTCCACATTTCATGCACGATGCGTCGCTCGAAACCAACCCATGCTGCCTTGTTTAGCAGATCATTCAGGTACTTAATATCGGCATCTTTGAGAGTCTTTGGGCGTGGTTTGGTAGCAAGCAATTGGCTGACAGCGTCACGCTCCCTCGCCGAAGGTCGCACGAGTTGTGAGCCTTCAAGGACCTGCCCTTGTCGTGGTGCCTGGCCCTTCGGTGTCGATTGCATCTGGATACGTAACGCATCTTCAGCACTCAACACCACTTGTGCTGGCGTATAAAAAGTGATCGCCAAGAGGAGGACAATCAAAACTCTACCGTGTGTCATATGATGGTGCCTCTCTCCTCCTGCCAGTATAGAGTTCGAATCAGAGCGTCGCCCCCCCTCACCACCCGCTGCCAGCCTGACGAATACCATCCGCATAATGCCACGCCTGTCATCGGTTGTTCCTTCTCCTCGCTCACGCCGGTCTGCTCAGTCGATTTTCCCGCGAAGATGGCGGCCATGCTGCTGCATCACAGAGTGAGCGCAAAAAACCCGACTGCGCTCTGAACGGTAAGGAAATTCCTGGAGGAGAGGAGTTGACATGGCCTTCTCCTTCGTCACGGTTTTCGACCTCTCGACATGAATCTCGTCCCCTCGGTTGTTGTTCATCAGGAAGTCCCATTGCGCTTGCTTCGCTAGTGGCAGGGCAGTGAACCATTGCACGAACAGCTTCTCATATTGTTCCCCTGCCTGCTGCTTTGACAGTTTCTTGACTTGGGTCCGCGCCTGCTGCCGCATCGCTCTAACGACCTCAGCCTGGAGATACTGCTCGACGGAGCAGGCGGCGCCAAGTTACGCGCTGAGGTGGTAGCGAACCGGGGTCTGAGTCTGCGATTATCGCAGGTCCTGTGTCTCATCGAAGTAGCGCAGAAAAAACTTAGCCTCTTCGTGCTGGTCGCGCGTCTCTTCCGGGTTCATCCGAGTAACTCCACCACCGAAAAATCCGAAGCAAAAAAATCATACGGCCGGTCACGCGATCATACATTCATCCAAAAATCGCAGCCTTCCCTGCTTGTTCCGTCCGAGACAATCCCATACAAGCTATCTTTCCACTCAACTATTGCCGCCGAAGAATACGCTGAATAATGGAGAGAAATCACCCCACCTCTCTCACCCGTCTCGCAGCGCATCATCCCGACCTGAGAAACCGCCAACTTATCGCCCCAATTGTTGCACCGATTGTATCGGCCAGCCAATCCTGCCAACTCGACTCACGGAATGGAACAAAGAGTTGATGTGCTTCATCCGTGATGCCGTAGACTGAGGCCGTCACGATCGCCAGTACAACTGCCTGCCGAGCGACAGCTGGACCCGATGCCCAGCGAAACGCACGGTAGCAGAGAAGGGCCAAGATGCCATACTCCACCGCATGCAAAGCTTTGTCGCTAACGTCTTCGATTAAAAACGATGGCAGTTGCTCTTCCGGATGCGACTGAGACGACAAATAAAAAATTGTACCGGCATACAGCGCCACCGGCACCCAGTACCAGAGCACCTGAACCTTCACACCTTGTCGAACTGCGTCATGCATTGATTTCCTCTCGCTCCGTCCCCTACCCTCATGCGATACTTATAACGAGCAGATTGGGGAAAGACTATAGGGACACGCCTTGTCCCAAGCAAGACCGCATCGAACGAGCACCGTTTCATCGTGCGCGTTCTGCGAGCAAAAAGGGCACCTGGCCGCTCCCTCCCCATTCTTCTCAGGCCGCGCGTTGCGCGAGCAGGGGGATCGTTCCCGCGACCCCATCTCATTATTCAGCCTCCTGCTAAAGTCATCAATAGCATTCGACCATGAAGACTGCCCACATCTGTTTTCTCTGGCACATGCATCAACCGTATTACACGGACCCAGTCGCGGGGTCTGCCAGTATGCCCTGGGTGCGCCTCCATGCCATCAAGGCCTACTACGATATGGCCTATGGGATGGAGAAGTTCCCCTCGGTCAAAGCCACGTTTAACTTTACACCCTCGCTCCTGCGACAGCTGCAAGAAGTTGGAACAGGAACGGTGCGTGACCTCTTTCTGGAACATGCGCAGCGTCCGGCGGCGGACCTCCGTCCGGAAGAGAAAGCCTTTCTCGTCCGACATTTCTTCTCCGCCAATTGGGCCACGATGGTGCGCCCCTATCCGCGCTACCATGAATTGCTCGTGAAGCGCGGGGCCGACGTCTACGGTCGCGACTTGGAACGGGTTGCGCAACAGTTTTCTACGCAGGACCTGCTGGACTTACAGACGTGGCACAACCTCGCCTGGTTCGGCTACGGCACTGTTAGTCGCTATCCGCGCCTGGCTGCGCTACGCGCGAAAAACCGGGGCTTCACGGAAGAAGACAAGCAGGAGGTGTTGGCCCTCCAACTCGTCGCCGTGCAGGACATCGTTCCGCTCTATCGCCGACTGATGGAGCGGGAACAAATCGAGCTCACGACGAGCCCCTTCTTTCATCCGATCCTGCCGCTCCTCATCGATACGGACTTCACTCGACGCGCCAGACCGGATCTCCCGCTCCCCTCACGATTCCATGCGCCGGAAGATGCGGAGGCACAGCTGCAGCGCGCCATCGAGTTTCATACCGCCACATTCGGCCGGGCTCCCGTGGGCCTCTGGCCGTCGGAGGGCTCCGTCTGTCCAGAGCTGATTTCGATGTTGCCGAAGGCCGGACTGCGCTGGCTAGCGACCGACGAAGGCATCCTCGCTCGCTCGCTCGACGCGGCCCAGCAACCGTGGCAGCGCCACCAAGATCTGTTTCAGCCCTACCGGGTCGGGCCGGAGGGCCAAGACGTCACGATGCTGTTTCGCGATCGGGAGATCTCCGATGCCTTTGGGTTCGTCTACCACAAGACCACTCCTGATACGGCCGCCGAGGATGTCCTTCGTCGGCTGCGCCACATCATTCATGAGGCGCCGCAGGACCAGGTCACCATCGCAATTGTGCTCGACGGGGAAAATCCATGGGAACACTATCACGAGGGCGGCGAACAATTTCTCTCGCTTCTCTACAAGTCCTGCTCGACCGGCGCGCTCGATGACGGAGCGGTTCGCACTACCACCGCGACGATCTCCGAAGCGCTTGAAGCCGCGCCGGCCACTCGGCGAATCAGCCACCTCCATTCTGGCTCCTGGATCAATCAGGACTACAAGATCTGGATCGGCCACCAGGAAGACAATAGAGGATGGGATCTGGTCAATCAGACTCGATCCCATCTCGTCGAAATCGCTGCCACCCTTCCCTCGGATCGCGCACAAGCCGCCTGGGACGAACTCTATGCCGCCGAAGGCAGCGATTGGTTCTGGTGGTATGGAGACGACTTTGACACTGACTACAAAGAGGAGTTCGATCGGCTCTTTCGAACCCATCTTCGGAACGTCTGGATGATCGCGAGATTGACTCCACCGGACCTGTTGAATCAGCCGATCTGTAGCCCCCGCTGCATGCTGGAGGCAGACCTCGTGAGCGCGCCTCTCGCCTTGCTGAACCCCTCCATCGATGGACTCGTGACCGACTTTTTTGAGTGGCGCGGAGCAGGCAAAATCAAGACGCAGCCGCCGCTCGGGGCGATGTGGAAAGCCGAAGGGCTGTTGACCGATATCCAGTTTGGCTGGAGTCTTGACCAGCTATATCTCCGGCTCGATCCGGACGAGCAACTGCAACAGCGGCAACGACAGACAGGGTTGACGGTCGAGCTACAGTTGCAGACGCCCGAACACCTCTACCGCCTGTCGTTTTCACTCGCGCCGTCAGGGCCAGATCAGTTTCTGCTCTCGCAGAAACTCGCAAGCGGATCCTGGCAGGAGATCGGCCCCTACCAATCGATCTGCCATCGAAATATTATCGAACTGGCTGTGCCATTCAAGGCCTTACAGCTCGCACCTGGGCAAAAATTCCGCATGACCATTCTGGTGCTGGTATATCGCTTGGAAGTCGCGCGCTACCCGCACCACAAACCTGCAACATTCCTCGTGCCAGGTCCGGAGTTTGAGGCGAATCTGTGGCGAGTGTAAGCAGCGCAACGCGCTGAATCATCGATGTTGAGTGTTACATGATGAACATCAAGCGTGGAGTTCCTGCATGCACCTAGCGATTCTTCCTGGTCAATTCAACATTTATCATTCAACATTCAACATTGTTCAGGAGATGCCATGCCCGATCTAAGACGTGACCCGATTGTCGGCCGGTGGGTGATTATCTCGACCGAACGGAGCGCTCGGCCTCACGACTTCATTCCCGTGCAAGCCGCCCGGCCGTTGGCCGCAGCCCTCTGCCCCTTTTGCCCAGGGCAAGAGCGATTGACGCCGAAAGAAATTATGGCCTACCGGCCACAGCCGCTGGAGCCCAACAACCCGAACTGGACCGTGCGAGTCGTGCCCAACAAGTTTCCCGCGCTCCAGGTCGAAGGCGACCTCGATCGCCAAGGCATCGGCCTCTACGATCGCATGAATGGGATCGGCGCCCATGAAGTCATCATCGAGACCCCGAACCACAAGGACAGCCTGGCCGACATGCCGACCAAACGGATCGAGGACGTGCTGTGGGCTTATCGCGACCGCATGATCGATCTCAAGAAAGACTCGCGGTTCCGATACATCCTCATTTTCAAGAACCACGGAGCGCCGGCCGGCGCCACACTGGAGCACAGCCACTCACAACTTATCGCCCTGCCCATCATCCCCACCAGCGTTCTGGAGGAGATCGAAGGCTGTCGGGCTCATTATGAGCAGAAAGAACGCTGTATCTATTGCGACATTCTCCGACAGGACCTCGCTGACGGCGATCGCATCGTGGTGGAAAATCCCGAGTTCCTCTGCGTCACCCCGTATGCCCCGCGTTTTCCCTTTGAAATGTGGATACTCCCTAAACGCCACGCCGGCTTCTTCGAAGAAAGCCAGAAGACACAATTTGAATTCCTCGCGCCGATCCTCTCCGAAGCGCTCCGACGGATGGACAAGGTCCTCGCCCGGCCCTCGTACAACTTTATCCTCCATAGTTCTCCCCTCCACGAAAAGAACGGGGATTTCTACCACTGGCACATTGAAATCATTCCGAAGCTGACCCAAGTGGCCGGCTTCGAATGGGGCACAGGGTTCTATATCAATCCGGTGGCACCAGAAGAATCGGCGAAGTTTCTGCGAGAAGCAGGGATCTAACAGACCGTCAGGCGTGAAACGTGAGCAGCCAAACGACATGCCGATGGTCCGCACGTGTGGCACCAGCCAGGTCTCTCTGGTTCATCTGGTCTATCTCGTCTATTTAGTTGAACCAGACTAACCAGATGAACCAGAGAGACCAGACAGACCAAATGAACAGGACAGGCTGGCAGACTTGTCAACATCCTGTCAGACACACCCCTTGCCCCCTGCAC
>JAQBES010000116.1:0-59705 GCA_032123755.1 Nitrospirota bacterium | reverse complement strand
ATAGTCCTGCCAGTCTTCTTGCCCCTTGGCTTGCCGCTCCAGGCGTTTATCATAAATGCGTAACAGCGTCTGACTGTGTGGACTGCCGATGTAGATGGTCTCTCCGCTGGCGGTGCCCTTATGGATGGACCCGGACGAAATGCTCTGCATCCGGTCAGCTCGGGTGACACACTGACCGGCTTGAATGGCGTGTTTAATCGTCGCGAGCGCCACGCAGCCGGCTCGGTCATCGAGAGCGCAATCGAGGCGAGTCAGGTGGCCGTCTTGCTTCAAGATCCATTGAAGGACCGTCCGGATCTTCTCGGCTGGCCAAGGGGCGACAATCCCAGCGGACAGATCGACATGGACTTCAAGGGGAGCACGTGGTGCGCGAGTCCCCAGTTTGCCCACCCCTCGGCTGGCACTCGCGGTGATCCAGGACGCAGGATAGCCGCGAAAGCCAGCTGTGCTTTTGGTCCAGTCGCCTCCTAGCATCTGCATCGTGTCCTGGGCGGAGCCTGCCGGCAGGGTGAAGGCGAGCCAATCCATGGTGAGGGTGAAGGGTGAACTCATGGAATCGGTAGACCTCCTGTAACGATCCCTGTGGGTAGTGCCCCCGTGTTACCGACCGGGGGCAGGTCGCCCTGCGCGCGGCCGGCAGTGCCGCCCGGCGCGCAGGCTGAGCGTGCCCCAAATCGGATTGCCGTGTTCCGCTGCATGCAGGTGCTGACTTCCTGTAGATCAAACCGTAACGCGGTCCTGACCCTTGTCGCCGGAATCTCACCCCTTCGAACTGCCCGCCTGATGGTATCCGTGCTCACGCCAATGAAGGCCGCGAGTTCCTTGATCGAAAGATTCTTTGTCTTCATGCGCTCTCCTTGGTTCAAAGTCTTGTCCACCCTACGCCAGAGATCCGGTCCCGGGAATTAGGCAGAAGTAGGCAGATGTATGCTGATGTGCGCTCTTGTGCGCATGTCATCGCGCCCAGGTGACCAGGCCTGCACCCGCTCGGCGTGATTACGAGCGTAGGGCAAAGGGGAGTAGAAGGGAATTAGGCAGTTTAGGACTGTTTAGGGCAGCTTGGGACAGTTAGGGTCAAACAGCACTCAATCGAGCGACGGACAGGTCTACTGGTTAGTCCGTCATTTGATTGATCTATTCAGGAGCGCGTGCTAGATTTCTTGTAGCGGAAAGCCTGTAGATATGCTACCGATTTTCACCAAAGTATCCTGCCTGCGCACCATGATCCTTGTCTGGGCGATGACATGGACCATCATGGTCCCGTTGTTCCATATCCATCCCGAGGCTGATCATCGTCATGGGGAAGCGAGTCATGTTCATGGCGGCACAGTCCATACTGTTTTCTCCCCGGATCTCGAGTGCGAGTACACTAAAGATGTCCACGATCCAACCTGCCCTGAAGGAGCGCATCAGCACCTGCAAGCTCGAGCGCATTTCGGTCATCCGTTCAATCACTCTGAGATTGAATTCTCACTGCTGACCAGTCCGATCGATCGTCCACTGCCGAAGCTAGGGATTACGGTTGCTGAATTACCAATCATCGAGCGTACCGCGGCTCAACGAGCCGTTGCCGTGGCTTCATTGCAACCGGGCACCTCGCATACCATTCTGTTTCTCTCCAGCGCACTCCCACTGCGTGCTCCTCCTTCCCCATCCGTCTGATCCACTTTCTCGTTTCTTGATGTTCGAGTAACGCAGGCGTATCGCAGTCAGATATCGGTGAGGGGCGGTGCCCTTCCTGATTTCTGATTGCCGGTCTTTCCTGAGACCGTGCGCACGTCCGCTTTGAGCCCTCCGTCGTAGCACGGATGGTCCATGCGTATGCCTGTTAAGGGGGAGGAGACAAACCAATGACACGTCAACTGAACGCGTGGCTAGGGATTCTGGCGTCGGGGATGGCGGTCCTAGGTCTAAGCACGCATGTGGCTGCCGCTGCCGGCGAGCCCAATTCCACACATACATTAAACACCGTGCTTGAATTGGCTCTCGCGCACAATCCGACCATCGCAGGAGCCCAGGGATTTATGCAGCAAAGTCGCGGCCAACAAGTCGCCGCTGGCGCCTATCTCAACCCCTCGATATCTGGAGTAGCCGGGCGAGGGAGCATTCGCGATCCGAGCACAGGGGTGAATGTGACTGAACGGACCGTGATGGTCGAACAACCGCTTGAGTGGCTAGGAAAACGGCGCGCCAGACAGCAGGCAGCGGATGCAGGCGTGGCAGAGGCAAGCGCCGCGATGGAGGAGACACGGCTCAACGTGATTGCTGAGGCGAAGGTCGCCTTTTACCATGTGTTGTTCGCGCAGCGAGATGCCGAATTGGCTGGCCAACACCTGACGATGGTCGAAGAGGTTCTGCGAACCGTGAAGGCACGTGTGGCTGCGGGCGACGCCACATCGTTTGCGACGATGAAGGCCACTGTCGAAGTGCAGAAAGCCACGAAGGAAGTCGCACGCGCCCATAATGCTTTAGTGGTGGTGAGGGCCAAGCTTGATATGGTGACTGCCGGTACGTTGGGGAGACAATTCTCGCTCCAGGGTGATTTCGAACCGCTCCAGCAGGGTCTCGATTCCGAGGCCCTTGCTGCCCGCGCAATGGAGCAACATCCGACCCTCCGACGGCTGACCAACCTCGTCGAACAGGCGCAGTTCAGCGCGTCGCTCGAACGCGAGTCGCGGATTCCGAACGTCACGGTGCAAGGCGGCTACCATCGGGAGGCCGGCGATGAGTCGGTCGTCGCAGGACTCAGCGTTCGGCTTCCACTCTGGTACCAGCGTCAAGGAGAGATCGAAAGCGCGCTCGGGGCCACATATCGTGCAGAGGCCGAACGCCTGCGAGTGCAGAATGAAATGGCCCAAGCCATCACGCAATATGTCCAGGAGGTCCGCACGGCGAACGAACAACTTCAAGTATTTGAGACTGGGTTGCTGAAGCAAGCGGAACAGACGCTGCGGGTTGCACGCATCAGTTTCAAGGAGGGGGTTGCCAGCCTTCTGGACCTGCTCGATTCCCAACGCGTGTACAGGCAGACGCAACTCGAGTACGTCCAGGCGCGCGCAGACCTGTCGATCGCGCTCGCTCAGCTTGAACGTGCGGTCGGTGGGATCTGAGGATCCGGTAGTGGGTCAGTTTGAAATCTGGCTGCGTTGAGCGAGCTGTATTGTCGGCATTCTAAAACGGAGGAAGTTGCTGGGGCTTGGGAATGAACGCGAATCTGCGCAAAGTTGTCATCATCGTTGCTGTCCTGAACCTGGCCTATTTTGGAGTCGAGTTCGCGGTGGCCCTCGCCATCGACTCGGTCTCGCTTTTTGCGGACAGCGTCGACTTTTTAGAAGATGCCTCAGTTAATTTCCTGATCGCCATAGCGCTCGGCTGGAGTGCAACCAGCCGGGCTCGTGTGGGCATGGCCCTCGCCGGCATCCTGTTGATACCCGGCCTCGCTACGCTTTGGACAGCGTGGGAGAAGTTCTTGGCGCCGTTGCCGCCTGCCCCTCTTCCCCTGGCGCTGGCCGGTGTCGGTGCTCTAGTGATCAATCTGTCGTGCGCGTTCATGCTGGTGCATTTCCGTGCACATAGCGGCAGCCTGACGCGGGCGGCGTTCCTGTCAGCTCGAAATGATGCCCTGGCAAACGTCGCGATCATCGCGGCGGGGCTCGTTACGGCCTATACGCTTTCCGGATGGCCCGATCTGATCGTTGGGCTCGGCATCGCGGCTATGAACGCCGATGCCGCACGGGAAGTCTGGAGCGCAGCGCGTGAGGAACACAGGGCGGCCAACTCTTGAATAGATTTCAAACTGCCCCACTACCGACGCTTCAGAAGGAGCCAGACCATGAGAACTAGATGGAACGCACAGACCGGATCATGTGTGCTCGCGCTGTTCCTATTCATCACGGCCTGCGGAGACCGCGGGAGTGAACAGCCGACTCCGCCGCCGAAAGCGAACCCACAGGCAGGCGCTCCTCGCATCAGCATCATTCAGGCCCCGGCGGCCATGCGAGAGCGAGTGCGGACCGATACGGTTGCCATGCACATGGTTCCAGCCGTGGTGACGGCCCCAGGCGAAGTCGCGCTCGATCTGAGGCAGGTTGCCAAGATTATGTCCCGGATTGAAGGGCAAGTCGAACGCATCTATGTCCAGTTGGGTGATCGCGTCCGAAGCGGTCAGCCGTTGGTGGCCATTGACAGCCTGCGCTTGGATGAATTGGTGCAGGAATATCTCGTGACCAAGGCCCAGATCGATGTGGCCGAAAGCGGGTACCGACGGACTGAGAAACTCGCAGCCGATCAGATCGTGACGGAGCGCCGACTGGTCGAAGAACGAGGTCGCTACATTGAAGCGCAAGCCCGTCATCAGCATGTCCGTGAAAAGCTTCTGAGTATGGGCATGACGGCCGATGAGTTGCATCAGTTAGAGCATGGAAGCCACCAGGAGGGGCATCGCTATACGCTCACCTCGCCTATCGCCGGAACGGTGGTTGCGCAAAATGTTGTGCGGGGGCAGGGAGTTGCTCCTGGCAATGAACTGTTCGAGGTCGTCGACACGAGCCGGGTCTGGGTCTTCGCGAATTTGTCGATCGAACAGGCCCGAAAGTTCAAAGAGGGCGATGTCGGGACGATCCTGCCGAAGGGCGGTGAGCCGATTACGGCTCCGCTCACGTATCTTGCGCCGGTCGCGGACGAGACCACGCGTACGATTCGAGTGCGGTTCGAGGTCGCGAATCAGCAGCATCGCTTGAAGCCACGAGAGTATGTGGATGTTCAGTTGGCCATCGCAAGTCCACCGACTTTGGCGATTCCCGTCTCAGCAGTGACGATGGTGGACAACGTGCGGGGCGTCTTCGTGCAGCGGGAGCCTGGGTATACATTCGTCCCGATCGAAGCCGGCCGCGACGGCGGGGGGTGGGTTGAAGTGCGGAAGGGACTGACAGCGGGCGAGCAGGTGGTGGTCGACGGCGTCTTTGACCTGAAGAATGTCCTGCTAAAAGAGCATATCGGGTCCGGAGAGGGAGGGTAAGATGGAGAAACTCTTCACGCTCTCGCTGCGCTATCGCTTCTTCACGCTGGTGGCGGTGATGCTCGTCATTGCCATCGGCCTGTGGTCGTTCACCCACCTCACGATTGACGCCATGCCGGATCTGACGCCGGTCCAGGTCCAAATCTTGACCCGTTCCCCAGCGCTCGGGCCGGTTGAAGTGGAGCAATTCGTTACCTTTCCAATCGAGGCCTCGCTGAGCGGATTACCTGCCCTGCGCGAGCTTCGATCGGTGTCGCGTTACGGGCTCTCGGCGGTCACCGTAATTTTTGAAGATCAGATGGACATCTACCGCGCGAGACAGTTGGTTACCGAACGGCTTGCCCGTGCGATGGAACGCATTCCCGTCGAGTATGGCCGTCCTATCGTGGGACCGCTGACGACCGGATTGGGCGAAGTCTATCAATTCACAGTAAAAGGAAACGGCTATAGCCCCATGGCACTCCGGACACTCCTCGAGTGGGAGATCGGGATGCGGCTACGTGCAGTGCCGGGTGTGGTGGAAGTCAATATTTGGGGAGGAGAACCTCAGCAGTTCCAAGTGGTGGTGAATCCCGCGAAGCTGTTGTCCTACAAGCTGTCGCTTCGGCATGTGTTTGAGGCCCTCGAACGTAACAATGCCATCGCCGGCGGCGGCTACATTGAGCATCAACGCGAGCAATTGCTCATTCGTGGTGAAGCCTTGGCGACGCAGGTGGCCGACCTCAGGAGGATCGTGGTGGCGCACGGCCCTGGGGGAGTTCCGATCTACATCTCAGACCTCGCGGAGGTGAAGGAGGCGTCAGCCCTGCGCATCGGCGCGGCAACCGCAATGGGCGAGGGCGAAACCGTCATCGGCATGGTCCAGATGCTGGCGGGCGAGAATGCGCAGCAGGTTGTCGAGCGTGTCAAAGCCCGAGTGAGACAGATTGAAGCAACGCTCCCCCCCGGCGTGACCATAGAACCCTACTACGACCGAACGCTGTTGGTCTCGCAGGTGATGCGCACCGTACGTAACAATTTGCTTGAGGGCGGACTCCTCGTCATGGCCGTGCTCTTTCTCTTTCTCGGCGATCTCCGTGCAGGCCTGATTGTGGCGTCCGCTATTCCGTTGTCGATGCTAATCGCCTTCAGCGGAATGATGCAGGCCGGAGTCTCCGGTAACCTCATGAGCCTCGGCGCTATCGATTTTGGTTTGCTCGTGGATGGGTCGGTTGTGATGGTCGATAACATTCTCCGACGATTGGCGAAGAAAGGCGTTATGAGCCCGGAAGCTCGGCTGAGTGAGATTCAGGTGGCTGGCCGCGAGGTCCTTCGCCCCATGACCCTCGCTGTCGGTATCATCATTCTCGTCTACGTGCCGATCCTGGCGCTGACCGGGATTGAGGGGAAGATGTTCCGTCCGATGGCCCTGACCGTCATCCTCGCCCTGGCCGGCTCGCTCATCCTCGCGGTGACGGTCACCCCGCTGCTCGCTTTTTGGTTTGTGCGAGCTCACCCAGGACATGAGGAGACGCGTGTGATCGGGATGCTGCGCCATGCATACATCCCCTGCCTCCGATGGGCCATGGCGCGCCCAGCCTGGGTGGTCACGCCGGCGGTTGGGCTGTTTGTCGTGAGCCTCTGGATGGGCGCCTGGCTCGGCATCGAGTTTGTGCCTCGACTCGACGAAGGAGACATGGCGATTCAAGTGTGGCGATTACCCAGCGTATCGCTGAGCGAGTCGGTCCGGAATGCCTTAGACGTGGAACGGGTGCTTCGCGAATATCCAGAAGTTGTGCAGGTTGTGACTAGAACCGGAAGTCCTGAGGTCGCGACCGACGTAATGGGAGTGGAGATGTCCGATGTGTTCGTCGTTCTCAAACCGCAGCACGAATGGACGACGGCCGGCACGCGCGAGGACCTGATCGCCAAGATGAATCTCGCTATTCTTGATGCGGTACCAGGCGTCGGCCTTGGCTTTACGCAACCGATCGAGATGCGCTTTAACGAGTTGATCGCGGGGACGCGCTCTGATCTCGCCGTCAAGATCTTTGGGCCTGATCTGGAGGTGCTCAAGCAGCAGGCCGAAGTCGTGGCGCGTGTGTTGGAAACCGTACGCGGTGCAGCAGACGTCAAAGTCGAGCAGGTCGCGGGTCTTCCACTGCTGCGAGTGATTGTGGACCGGGAACAGATCGCCCGGTATGGACTCACGGCAGACGACGTGCTCACCCTCGTCCAAACGACACGTGTGGGCCGCGTTGTCGGCACCGTGGTCCAAGGCCCGCGACGTTTTGACCTCGTCGTCCGCTTCGCCGACAGCGCCTCCGCTGATCCTGCCGCACTGGGCAATCTGCTCATCCCCACCGGTCAAGGTGAACTCGTCCCTCTCTCCCGCGTGGCGGCCATTCGAGTGGACACGGGACCGGCGCAGATCAGCAGGGAGCATGTGCAGCGACGTATCGTGGTAGAGAACAACATCCGAGGAAGGGATCTAGGCAGCTTTGTGGCAGAGGCTCAGCGTGCGGTGGCACGAGAGGTATCGCTTCCGATAGGGTACGAATTGACATGGGGCGGACAGTTTCAGCATCTCCAAGAAGCCGCCAGCCGGTTAGCCGTGGTCGTGCCCATCACCCTCCTCCTGATTCTGGGTGTGCTATCGGTCATCTTCGGGGCCATGCGCCCCGCGCTCCTGATTTTTCTCAATGTCCCCTTGGCCCTCTCGGGAGGCATCATGGCCCTCTGGCTACGCGGGATGCCACTCAGTATTTCAGCGGTCATCGGATTCATTGCCTTGTTTGGCATTGCGGTGCTCAATGGGGTGGTGCTGGTCAGTCATATCCGACTACTTGAAGCAGAAGGGCTCCCCACTGAGCAGGCAGTCAAGCAAGGGGCCATGGACCGACTCAGGCCCGTGCTGATGACGGCACTTGTCGCCAGCCTCGGATTTTTGCCCATGGCGGTGGCAACCAGCATGGGAGCCGAGGTCCAACGGCCCCTCGCGACCGTGGTCATCGGGGGACTGTTTACCTCGATGGTGTTAACGTTGCTAATCATCCCGGCGCTCTACAGCCTGATCATTGGTAACCGGCAGTTCCCACTCAAACCTTAAGGACGCAGCGATGTCAATGCTCTTCTCCATAGGACTCTATGTATTTGCCGGTCTTTGCGAGATCGGAGGGGGGTATCTTGTGTGGCTTTGGTTCCGCGAGGGACTGCCACTTGGGTATGGGATTGGCGGAGCGTCCATTCTCGTCCTCTAATGGCGTCATTCCGACATTTCAGTCGGCCCACTTTGGTCGGGTGTATGCCGCGTATGGCGGTATGTTCATTGTGCTCTCGCTTCTCTGGGGATGGGCCGTAGACAACTCTCGTCCGGACCGATTCGATATCATTGGGACCATCATTTGTCTCGTGGGTATGGCGGCCATCATGTATGCACCTCGTGTGACTATGTGAAGTTACTTCCTCTTCTGAGAGCGACAACGGCCAGAGTGGAGTAACAGAAACGCTTGCGTGTATTCAAGGCAGATCGATAGACCTCGAATTGTGCTAGATTTGTGATAAAAACAACTGGAAGTAATAGCTTTCAAAAAATCTCTTGGACCAAATAGAATTTCTGAAACAAGCCGATTATCAAAAGAAAAATGGGGAAACCAAGATCCGTTCAAGCCTTCTAGTTAGTTCTACTTTCCGAATTGCCAAGGCGAGGGTCGCGGGTTCAAATCCCGTTTCCCGCTCCAACAGTCAGTCTTCTTCTCAGGATGCCTTCCTCTCCCCGTACATCATGACGGGGACCAATACTCCGTTTCCCGGTCGAAGTGCTTTTCCCCACAGGTCGCGTAGACCACAGACATGATTGACGTAACCTGTTCATCGGTCGAAGAGGCTGTTCGTATTCTGCCTAGCGTTGCGCACTGGATTCCGGTGTTGAGCAGTTGTCAGCTCGATGCATTAGCCAGCGCGTCGGTGCCTTCAAATTTCGCAGGGCATACCACGCGATCGCCCGGTTGATGTTCTCGCAGCCGTCTCGCCTGTTTGCGCCGATCTCGTCAGAGAATAATGGACAAGGATTTGCCCTGGCTTGTCATCTTCAGGGAGCCACCGGCGTATTGGGATGGTTAAAACCGTTTTCTGCCATGAAGCATCGTGCGGTGCCGGGCATCGGGCATATAGGGGTCAGGTGCACGTGGTCGAAGGTCGGAACTGTGCTGATACAAATTGCGCGAACTCGTGGGCGACTATCAGACGGTCGAGGTTCACTCGGTTAACGATTCGTTCATGATAGCCGGTCATGGGACGGCGATGGCTGAGCTTGTCGATCAAGTTGCCGGTCCCGACATCATGCTAGCGCCAGTTCCGCTGTTCAGGCAAGAACCTCAACTTGTCGGTAAGCGGGTCGGCGTGGTGCTTACCGGGGGCCATGTGGAATGATTGCGGCTCTGGCCATGTCTGGACGGGACCGGGACTATGCAGTCATAGGGTGATTAGCGGGCTGCGTGTGGAAGGGATTGTAGCCGCCCCACCTGTTCAGCTGCACGAGAGAGTTCGCCCGGGGTGAGCGGGTTTCGACCAAATCGTCCCTGGTGGTAGAGGGCGGTCACGTCAGCCACCATAGGACCGGCTGCCTTCCATTTTTGTTCAACCAGTCTGGCAAATTCACTGGCTGTGGCGGCGGGAGGTTTACTCACGCCGTGTTTCTCCACCGTGCGAAGCATGCGGGTATAGAGTTGGACGATCGCAAGCTCCGGGTGCGCTGTCGGAAGATGTGTGGTGGCCCAGAGCCCTATCCTGTCCCGAAGCATGAGGAGGAACAAGGCCAGACTGACCACGATCACTCCCGTGACGAGTCCCAGCATGCCAGGCTGGAATGTCCGGGCCAGGTGCGCCAGGCGGCTGAAGACCTGGCTTATCGGGGCACTCAGAGACGAAACCCATCGACTCACTCTTTCACGCAACGCATCACTGCCTTGTCGTACTCCATGAACAACTGCCAGTTGATCCTTCGCGCTGTAACGGACGAACAGGCGATCCCACTGTAACCGAACGGATTCCCCGAGTCGGCTGAGGGATTCCCAGCGAGAGGTAGCGACTGCTGCGTTGACGGTGGGGGTGGGATCCATGGTGACCCAACCTGATTGAGGAAAATAGACCTCAACCCAGGCATGGGCGTCCCGCTGGCGCACGGTGAAATAGCCCCCGTATTCGTTCCATTCCGTGGCCAGGAATCCTGTCACCAGTCGAGCGGGAATGCCTACCGTTCGCAGCATCACGACCATGGCGGTTGCGTAATGTTCGCAGTATCCGGTTTTACGGGTAAAAAGAAATTCTTCGAGCGGATGACTGAGCGTGGCCGTATCGGCCTCGAGGCTGTAGCGATAATTCTCCAAGAGATGTTGCTGGATGGCCAGCGTTTGTCCGAAGGGGGTTGTGGTCTGCTGGATGACACGATGTGCCAACTCTGCAACCAGCTGCGATCCTAGGGGAACCTGAAGGTAGTGGGAACGGATTGAGTCGGGGTAGGCCAGGACCGACGCGGTTCGTTCATTTTCGACGACCTGCGGAACTTGAGAGGTGACGGAGTATCGGATGCGGGATGAAGGAGGAAATGGCAAGTGGAGCCCGCCCATGGCATCGGTCTGTACGGTGAGAAACTCGCCGTTCACGAGTTCAGCGAAGGGCACGGCGAACAAGACTGCGGTATCGAGCGTTTCCAGCAGGATATCTTGGCGGATCGTTCCTGATCTGCCGCCTAAGGGGCGGCTGCCGCCTGGGCGAGCGAGGAATGTTCCATCAGCCACGAGACTCAACGAGCGCCGGCGGGTTCCACTGTGGCTCCATGATTGTCCGTTGTACTGATTGTAGGCCAGGCCTCTCAGGTAGAGGCGGTCTTTTTCAATAGCGGGTTGGTCCGGTAGTTCAACCCGCATGACGATCTGAGGATCTTGTTTGACTGATCCGATCGTCCCCAGGTCGACCCGATCTGAAAATCCCGTCGTCCGCAGTGCCTCTCCGCTCGTCTTCTGCAGCATGCCTGCACCGATGCGGGGGATGAGAAAGAAAATGGCGAGCGTCAGGGCAACCGTCAGAACAGCGATGCCGTTCGTCAGCCAAAAGAAGTGATGAGTGATGCGGCTCGGGAAGGTGGTTTGACCGGCTGCCGTGCTCGAGGGCGTGACGGCGGCAGGGGTTTCGCCAGTTTCTTGGGTCAAGTGATACAGCAAGAGGGTCCAGACAGCCGCGAGTAGATACAGCAGAAAAATCGGGACATACCACGCATCGGTCGTAAGTGCCGCGGAAGCGAGGATTGCCATGAGACTAATCCCGTAGAGATGCCGATAGTCACGCCGCTGTTGTAGGGTGAGCAGCTTGATAGCCAGCAGCATGACCAAAAAGTGGATACCGGCCGGGAGGAGGTCTCGTGATACCACGGTGAGATCGATCAGCAAAATGGCCAAGGCGCCGATCAACAGGACATTCCAGAGGGTCGGCGAGACGGTAACTTGTGCCATCGCCTGTCGAACGAAATGATTCCCTCCTGCGTGAAGCAGCGAGACGGTCAGGATGATCGCTGTGGGGAGGGCGAGCCAGAGCGGGACACTCTGCGCCAGCACGAGTCCGGTGAAGGCTGTGGCGGCGAGGAGGACGGAGCTGAGGGCAAAGGCCTGATTAAAAGGCATGTGTCAATTCTTCGAGTTGCGTGGCATGGAGCACTCGATCAGCTTGCTCCATGTTGGTGGGTGCCGCCTGGTCCGACCAGGGTACGACCGCCACCGTGTAGCCCCGCTCGGCTTCGTGGGTGAGCGGAGGGTGCGCGCCATGATGGCTGACTCCATTGGCTTCAGGTGATTGCCGTTCGCATAACGCCAATAGGCGCAGCATCGCCAAGAGATGAGCGGATCCAGCCCCGAGTCCTGAGTCTTCTGTCCCGATGATGAGTCGCACAGGATAGGCCCGCTCTGTCAGTTGCCAGAGGAGTGATGCCACGAACGTCACGCTGCGTTCGAATAGGGGCGCGCATTCTTCTGGAGCCACAATTGAGAGGACGACTGTGATGCGTCGCTGGTCCTCTGCTTCGGTTTCCCGAACGATCAGCTGGGATGTGCGGGCGGTTGTCATCCAATGGATGGCTCGCGAGTCATCGCCTGGTTGATACAGGCGGAGGTTGTACAGTTGGGTTCCATGTCCTCGTTGTGGGAGGGACTGCCCTTGCCCTTCGCTGACCAATTCATCCACGAACCGTAAGGTGAGTGGTTTGATGGGGGGACTGACGAGCAGATGCGCTTCCGTGGAATAAAGCCCTTTCTTGAGAAACAGTCCGAAGGGGAACAGGGTGTAAGCCCGGATCCCTTGGAACCGGATCCAGCCACGTTTCGTTGCAAGCAGTGGATAGGAGAGGAGCATGGAGCTTTGTGGGGGCAGAAGGTGGATAGAGAGACCTCGGTCTACATCTTGGCCTTCGACGACATCGAGTAGGCGCAGGGAAAAGCTGGATAAGTGCCGGTTTCGGTTGGTGACCGACAGTGTGAGGGTGGTCGGCTCGTTGGCCATGATGAGATCGGGCACATGCCGGTGAAATTCCAATCGTCGAAGACAGTATTCCGAAAGCAATCCGGAGATCACGATGAGGCTGAGCATCATCGCGAGGAGTAAGTAAAACAGATTGTTGCCGGTGTTGATCGCGGCGAGCCCGATCCCGAATGTGAAGAGAAGAAACCTCGTCCCTTCAGACGTGAGACGAATCGACCGCCGCCGGGACATGCCCTGGATAAAGGAGAAGGTTCGGGAGGCACGGAGGTTGAGAGGTGGGTGCTTCACGCCTGTAGCTTATCCAGTTAGCCGGGGCCATCCGTGACTGGCTAGACAGGAACGGGAACGGTCTCGACGATGTCGAGCACCATACGCTCCGCCTGTTCGAAGCTCTGTGTCCGCATGCCATGGGTCCGGTTCAGCATGACGCGGTGAGACAGCACGATCGGCGCCAGTTCCTTGATGTCGTCGGGGAGGCAATAGTCGCGTCCGCGGACGACCGCCAAGGCCTTGGCTGCTTTGCTCAGCCCCAGCGCTCCGCGCGTGCTGACCCCTAGGGATAAGAGCTCGCTCTGACGGGTCGCATGCACGATCGCGAGCAGATAGTCTGTCAAGCTCTCTTCCATATGGACCTGATCCACGCGAGTCTGCAATGCCAATACTTCGTGGGCTGACAGCACCGCTTCCAGTGTTTCAGCGGGATGCAACGAGTGCGGACGGGCGAGCACCTTCCGTTCTTCTTCGAGCGCGGGATATCCAATACAGAGGCGCATCAGAAACCGGTCGAGTTGGGATTCCGGAAGGGGGAACGTCCCGTGATATTCAGCAGGGTTCTGCGTGGCGATAACCATAAAGGGCTGCTCAAGCGGATGCGTTTGATTATCGACGGAAATCTGTGCCTCACTCATCGCTTCCAGGAGACTGCTCTGGGTCTTCGGCGTGGTGCGGTTGATCTCGTCGGCCAGCACGACGTTGGCGAAGATCGGACCAGGGATGAACTCAAATCCCTGTTTTTGCCGGTTAAACATAGAGACGCCGACGATGTCGGAAGGCAAGAGATCACTCGTGAATTGAATGCGCTTGAACGAACAGTCAAGCGATCGGGCCAAACTGTGCGCCAACGTGGTTTTGCCGACGCCAGGAACATCTTCGAGCAGCAGATGGCCGCGGGCCAGCAGGCAGACCACCGCCATCTCGATGACATGGGATTTCCCCTTGATGACCAGCGCAATATTGTCCTGGATCGCCCTGATGGTGTGAGCTGAATTCATGGTGGGATTGTCGTCCGGGTGGTTCAGGAATGAGATGGATGGTGATCCGACACGATCGAAGTCTAACAAAGGGTCTGGAGACGGTCAATTTTCACGTGAGTTCTTGCATCGAGCAGTCTGGAGAGGGCGGCTCATAGGGTTTTGCGCCGACTGAGTCGTCCTCGTCGTTCGTGAAACGTGGAACGTCCGAATCCGGAAACGAACGACGCTTCACGAGATACGCTTCACTGGTTTCGAGAACGACGCATGGGAAAAGGCGCGTCTCGGCGTGCCTGGGCTGGGCGGGTGAGACGAGCGACTTTCTCAGCCTCCTGCTATTCTGGTACGAGGATCAGCATCCAGGGAGGTGTTTCTTCCACCATGTCAGAAAACCGTCTGGCGGTACTGCTGGCGGGAATTCCTGGAAAAACGGCTCCACGGCGAATCTGAACGGAGCGGAAACGATAGCAGGGGTCCTGCGGCGGGTGAAGGGGGAGGACTCGTGGAATCTGTCTGCGTAACGGGCCGCAGTCTGACAGGTTCAGGGTCTCGCCGAGCGCAAGCCGGGAGAGCCGCTCGAAGATTTCGCCGAAAATCGTCGGGAGATTGTCTGGTGTGAACGGCTGATTGTCTGGTCGATAGTGGGCGTCGTCGAGGAGTTGTGCCAGGACTTCCCAGAAGACCTGGGTATCGACGGCTCCGAGGACACAGAGGAGGCCTCGGCGCGCCAGCAGCTCGAGCAGGGCGAGGGGACCTCGAATCTCGAATTTCCATGGCGGAAAGAGGAGTGCACGGTCTCCATGCTGGACCTCCAGCGCCGGTTCGCCGGAAAAGTGGGCCTGCCGAAACGTGCCTTTGGTTCGATGGAGCTCTTGGGTGATGACCTGATCGGACAGCCTGGTTGGTTCGTAGGCAAACGTGGGTGTCGCGGGAGCCCAGCAGGTCGCGATCGTATAGCGTGGTGCGAGCTTCCTAACCTGGTCGAGATTACCCAGGTCGAACATGTCCTGGTTTCCGTAGAATTGAAACGAGAGCCCAGTCCGAGACCGCAGGCCGTTGAGTCTCTCTCGTTCCGGATGGAGTGGCCCGCCCAGTTTTGACCCCGGCTGAAGCCGATCAAGGCTATGAAGAATCAACTCGCGTTGCCGCAGTTGAAGGGGAGCCACATATTGTTCGACTAGTTCTGTGGCAAACGAGAGGTCGCCGGCTCCCAAATCGAGCAGGGAGGCCACGTCCGCATCGAGCAGCAGGTCAAAGGGATTAAAGTGGGATTGGGCGAACGCCTCAATCTCTTCGCTCCGCAGGGAGGTCACGGGCCACTGGGACGCCGGGCCCTCAACGACGCCGAACCACACACAGAGGGCGCGCACGGCTTTTGTCGGGGGAAGCCCTGTGAGTTCCTTGAGTCGGGGGCCTGGGAGATCCTGAATTCGTTCGGCTTCTGCGTTTCCCAAGGCCAGGGCGATCGCATCACGGACGGTGAGGGGAAGATCGACACGGTGACTTTCTTCGATCAACCGTTTCAACGTCGCAGTGAGCTGTTTGGCCTCAACAAGTTTGCGTGAGGCCTCCCACTCCTTGTCGCGTTCCTGCAAGAGCTGGGTGACCTGTGAACGAAAGTCTGCAAGGACCTGTGCTGTAGAATTCATGAGTCGGTTGGTACGAGGCGCGTGATAATAGTAGATCTGTCGATGTCCGCTGGTGAATGTGTGGCAGCATAACGACCTGGTCCCTGAGCGTCAAGGTTGTCGTCTTGCCCATCCCGAGAGACCTGTGTTAGGTAGAGGTTATGTACAAGACATCAATGCTGCTCGCTACACGAGCAATCTTCGTCACTTACAAGGTGCTGTTAGTCGTCGGGGCATTGTGGTTCACCGTGGCCTGCACGAGTGGAGGGAGCGTCAAGTTTTCTGCCGATTCACAGGACGGGCATCATGCGTTGTTCAAGGAATGGCAGGTCATTGATACGGCGACAGGGCAACCGGTCCCTCTCGACCAGTGGACCGCGTTATTGCTCCAGCAGGACATCATTTATCTGGGCGAGGAACATCACAATCGATTTCATATCGATGCGGCGATGACGGTGCTGCGGAGGCTTAAGGCGGAGGGGCGTACGCCGGTCTTGGCCATGGAAATGTTCGGCTGGGACGGTCAGGCAGCACTGGATCAATATCTTTCCGGTTCAGCAATGAATCGCCAGGAATTCCTAGAGGCCGTCCGGTGGCAACAGAACTGGGGTGGTTCGTTCGAGAATTATGAACCGCTGGTTCAGTTGGCAAAAGAACAGCATTGGGCTGTGGATGCCATGAATCCTCCTAAGCCGTTAGTGAGGATCGTCGCCAAGAACGGTTTGGTTCAGGCGAAGTCTGACCCAATGATGGCACAGTGGGGCATGAAGGACGAAGCCATTGTCGATGATCCGATCTATCGGGCGCGTATTCTTCGGCAACTTCAGGCCTGTCATAGTGGGGGGGCTGACAGCTTCTATCAGACGATGCTCGAAGCCTCCATGGTCCGCGATGAAGGGATGGCCAAGACCTTAGCCCGTCGCCTCAACCAGATTCGCTCGGGGAGCGATACGATGGCCGGGCCGCTGGTGAGCTATACAGGGGCTGGGCACATTCAGTACGACCTTCCGGTTCCGAAGCGAGTGGCCCGCCGCCTGACGAATCAGCTCCGCCAGGTCAGCGTCTATATGAAGTCTTTCGAGGTGGGGCGTATCGAGCAATTACAAGACATGATCCGCGAGAAGATTGCGGACTATCTGTGGCTGACGCCGGTCAGTGCGCAGGGGCCGCCTCCCCGATGTTGAGAAAGCCGTGAGGTGGCAGGAGTGAGGGGTGCAGAAAACGTCTCCGGTGATCGCTGGACGCCTCCCCTCCCGTAGGCCTCACGAATGCATGAAGGAGGAGTCTGATGCCAGATAAGCCGGTGGTTGCGCAACGGACGCCATGCATTGTCGGAGTGGGTTCCGGCACGCTCTATTGGTGTCGATGCGGTCGATCGAAAACGCAGCCGTTTTGCGATGGATCCCATACGGGCACGGAGTTCTCGCCGATGGAGGTTCACTTTGAAGAGAAGAAACGGGTGGCATTCTGTGGCTGTAAGCAGACGAAAAAGCCTCCCTTCTGTGACGGGTCTCACTCGCGGATCTAATCATATGGTGCTGGCTGAAAATCCGCACGGCGAGTGCGAGAAACTCGATGGCTCTGCTGGGTGCGTCTTCACGATCCACTCAAACTGCCGCCGTGCAACCAAGGGGTATGCGCTGGGGGTATGCGCTGTTTGGTGTCGATGGAAGAGGTCAGCGGTGACGCAATGCCTGTTGAATACTGATGAACCCTTGACAGTTTCCCCGGTCTGTTTCACACTACACCACACCATCAGTTGGAGTTATTAGCGATTGGGAACGCAGCGCATGCGAAACAAGATCCCCTGTTCCGCTGAGCGGTTAAGCCTCCTGGATCCTCCGATGATCCAGGCGGTGGTTGATCGCAATGCCTTTCACATCGGCAATCAGTATCTCTCCGAAAATCGCGTTCGCATCGTCGAGGCCGATGATGCACAGATTTCGTCCGCTGTCATCGGAAATTCCGGTCTCTACGAACAGACGATCCGTCTCAAAGAGGGGCATCTCATCTCAAAGTGCAGCTGCACCCTGCCGGAAGAACCGATGTGTCGTCATTGTATTGCGGTCCTCCTGGAATATCATCGCTGGGCACAGCCGAGAAATGGACAGCAGAAGAAGCCAAAGCCGTCCGCAGCCCCACAGTCGGCACAGCCCTCTCCGAATAGTGCCGGCGCGCCGGCGCCAAGTCCCGCTTCGACGACCGACTTGAAGCTGGGCGAAGTGATGGCTTTCGTCGAATGGCTACAACCTGCGATAAAGGCGTTAGAGCGAGGGCAGCCGTTGCCTGAATCGCCAAAGATTGGCGGTGATCTCGCTTCCTGGACTCAAGCCATTCGTAATCTGGAGGAGCGCCGCCGCGAAAGCGAAGAAGTACGGATCAACCTGGAATCCGACATGCGGGACCGAGAAGCCTATGTCGGCCGATTGACGCAACAGGTGCAAGCTTCTATGGAGGAAGTCAAGGTCGCCCAAGCCAGTTCTCAGCAACTGCAGCAGGAACTGACTGCTTGTAAAGAGACGCTCGTGAAGGTTTCCGAGGTTGCTTCCGAGGTCGGGAGCTATGATAGTAAACTCACGTCTATCGCAAGTGAGATGCTGTCAAAGGGATCACAACTCGACAAGCTTGCTCATTCTTTCAAGGACGTCTCGACAGCATTGAAAGCGCTGGCCAAGACCTCTGCCACTTCCTAGTCTATCCCGTTCAGTTGTTCCCCCGGGCTCCATATTTATTTTAAAAGTTTTGCGGCTGGTCGGCAGTTTCCGTGTGACGTCGCCCTCGTCTCGTCCAATCGATTCGAAGGAGGATTAGGTCATGAAAGGGACTGGTGCCAGGGTCGTCGCGGTGA
This sequence comes from Nitrospirota bacterium, assembly GCA_032123755.1. Lineage (GTDB taxonomy): Bacteria > Nitrospirota > Nitrospiria > Nitrospirales > Nitrospiraceae > Palsa-1315. Next base: position 41,456 of record JAQBES010000116.1, on the reverse strand, counting down.
CGGGTACGGTCCTGCTGGCTTGGGTGTCCTACATTCTAGCGAATGAGCCGAAGGGTAAGGGGAGCCTATCATTTTTACTGCGTCAGTTATTGAAAGGATCGGGAGGTCGACTTACCCCAATAGCCTGGCGTAGTACGGCACGCAACTCATTGCGATCATATGGTTTGGTGAGGTAAGAGAATGCGCCGCTGGACAATGACCTCGCACGGCAGTCCTGTGCTGTAACGGCGGTGAGAATAATCACGGGGAGTGAGGGCCGGATTGTCTGGATTGTCTCAAGTACGGCTAGCCCATCTCCATCGGGTAATCCAATATCGAGCAACACAGCGGCAAAGTCGATAGTCTTCACCCGCGCCAGCGCATCCCGACAGGTCGAGACGCCAGTCACGCGAAAGCCGTCATGTTCGAGGAGGTCATATAATGCGGTTAGGATGTCCGGATCGTCATCAACGATCAAGATAGCCGGAAGGCCAGTCTGGCGATTCATCGCCGTTTCTTCATGAGAGAAGAAGGCAGGGTGATTTGGAGCCAGAAATTTAAGAAACATTGTTGAGCCTGTCTTGCTCAACGGAAGAACTCTCCGCTCGCGTGCATCACTCGATGGACGGTTGTGAGACAAGGGTGGCCTGAGTGATCCTCTCAGCCGGACGGGTTGTCCCATTGCCGGCGACCCTGACATGAGAAGACACGTTCATGGTCTGACCGACCAAGCGAGGTCGCCCCGCGCGGAGCGCGTTCGTTCGTTTTGGGAAGGGAGCCTGACGTAAGGATTCCATCTCCGCCAGGGAAGTCCGCAGGGACCGAGCGATCAGCCATGCGAGCGTCAAGCTAGGACTCCAATACACTGCATCGCGCAGACGATCGACGAGATCGCCAGGAAGGCTGACAGTTAGCCGGACCATACGAGGCTGTTGTCGTCGAGCCTCGCTCTGTCTGGCAGGCTGGCTAGCGGCCCTGCGTTGCTCGTTCTTGATCGAGTGATCGGGAGTGGTCTGATGGGTTAGTGACATGTATGCCTTTCCAGGTTGGTAGGAAATGAAGCAGTCCGGCTTCCGGACTGTGGTGGGACTTCATGGCCTTGCTGATTCCTGCTGTCAGAATTGGAGGGCCACGCCGCTGCCGATAGGCAGGACGCAGCCCCGATGGCGGAAGCGCATGGCGGTGGGAAGGCTCCGGATGGGCACAATCCAGAGGTAGTCCCACCTGCGTGAGAGGCATGTACCTCTTGGGTGGGGCTCCACCGGCGTTTCGCTTCGCCAAGAAGCTTCAAGCTTGTGATCATCGGATTTGCCCCCTTATGTCGGGCGATGAGAGGACTACAGCAACCCCTGTACCAGAGTTTTCTCAGTGAAAATGTTCCGACGCCTACGATGTAAGTTGTTGAGTAACTTTGGATTGGTGAGTGAGCGGGCAAGATGAGGCTATAGGACAGAGTCGTATCTGATTCGGTACGCTCTTTATCCTAGGAGATACAGGCACAAGGGGAATGCGATAGGTGAAAGCTACTGAGAGCCAGAAATGGAGCGCGAGCTATTGGTGGAGATGATTCATCGCGGCGGCACAGAGGATGATGAAGAAGCCGATCCAAAGTGCGGCTCGTTGGAAGGGGATCGCTTCGTAGGATTCTTCCTCGCCTTCTTCTGCGTCGTCGGATTTGAAGAGCACGGTATAGAGGAAGAGCGTGAGAAGACAGAGGACGAGAAACAGTTTGATAAAGAAGACCGTCAGGTATTTCGCATGGTGCTGGATCCCGCTGCCGGTTTGCAAGGTGATGGCCTGATTGACATAGTGGAAGTTGATACCACCGGTAAACAGCAGGACGACGAGCAGGATGCCCGCGACTTTCTTGTAATGCTGATAGAAGGCATCGGTGATCGGCTTGATTTGTTCCTTGGCGACCGCCTTTTTCAGCCCTGGGGTCACCGCCATAACGAGGAACGCGAGTCCGCCGATCCAGATGACCGCCGACAACAAGTGGAACCAATGATTGATGATGGGAATCAGCGTATTGAGGTCGGTGACGAGGCTTTGAAGCGTGTCCATTCCGATAATCGTTAATCGTTAATCGTTAATCGAAAATCTGAATCAAATCGGACTTGATTAATACCGCGTTTCACGATTATCGTTTCACGATTAATGTCAAAACTTGAAGACTGGTGCGTCGTTGCCGAATCGTTTCTTGCGGAGCTCTTCCATCAACTCAATGGTAATCAGGGGGATGCTATGCTCGCGTGCGTGCTTTTCGACGCCTTTTTTCACCATGGCGCGTAAGAAATAGGGAATCCGGTTGAGTCGTGTTTCTGAGTCCTCATCCCACGCTACGTCGCCTTCCTCAGGCGTGTTAAATGCGACCTTAATCTTCTCGCCACCTTTCGGGGTGTACAGACACCATTGGTCTTCGTCCAGCCAATCGCCGTGATCGACGTAGGGGCGTGCGCGGCAGCCCCCGCAGATGTCCGTGTATTCGCAATCACCGCATTTACCTTTCAGTTGCGGATAGCGGAAGGAATTAAAAACGTCGGACTTTTCCCACAGATCGACGAAGCTTGTCTCACGGATATTCCCGGCAGACAACGGCATGTAGGGGCAAGGGGTCAATTCGCCATTGGGGGTTACACGCGCGTAGTTGGTGCCGGCGAGGCAACCGCCGCCCATATAACCAGTCGCTTTGGTAATAGGGGAGTTCGGATCTTTCTCGTAAGCCAGCCGTTTGAAATGTGGCGCACAGCGGGCTCGGACGAGCATACCCTTGTAATTATCCTGACAGTTGACCAGGTAGCCGAGCACCTCTTCGTACTGGGCCGGGGTGATGTCGGTCAGTTCTTCGCCGCGGCCGGTGCAGACCATGAAGAAAACATTGAGCACCTTGGCGCCAAGTTGGTGCGCCCAATCGATCACCTCAGGCAGTTCCTGATAATTCATGGGTTGCGCGCTGAAGTGTACTTGGAAGGCCAACCCGTTTCGCTTGCAGGCCTCGATGCCGGCGAGTGCGGCTTCCCACGCGCCGGGCACGCCACGGAAACGATTGTGTTTCTGGGGATCGAGCGAATCGATACTGATGCCCATGCCCATCACGCCGATTTCGACCAGTTCCTTCGCCATCCGGTCATTGATCAACATGCCGTTGGTCCCGAACACCACCATGAAGCCGAGCGTCACGGCGTGGCACGCAATGTCGAGGATGTCAGGACGGACGAGCGGTTCGCCGCCCGTGATCACGAGGAGGCAGCCCTTATTGACCTCTGCAATCTGATCGATGAGCTTGTAACATTCATCGGTCGAAAGTTCGTCATTCCCGCCGGCGGACTTCGTCGTCGCGTCGAGATAGCAATGGTCGCACTTGAGATTGCAGCGTTTCGTGAGGTTTAGGGCGATGAGATAGGGTTTGAAGTCGTCAACAGTTCGGCCGTCATGCGGCGCAGGAGCAGTGGATGACGGAGTAAAGAATTGCGTCACCTGTTGCTGGATAGAGCCGAACGCGCCCGCAAGAGACGGGGCATTGAAGATTGGAAGAGATTTACCCATGAGTTTTAGTTGCTATGTGTTGAATGTTGAATTCTCAATGTTGAATGGGAAATGTGCGCGTCGGGACAGGCCTGTCATTCAACATTGAGAATTCAACATTTAACATTGGCAAAGCTAGGAACTAGTTTTGCCGGTCAGGTTCGAGATCATCTCTTTCAAGTTGCCGGTCTTCATGGCTTCCGCCATATAGTCCTTGGCTTGCTCGATGCCCTCGTGGGCCACTTCGGCCGTGATGACCACGACGCCGATCTTATCGGCATGTTTTTCGATGAGGGCACGTGTACACTCGCGCATGAACCCTTCAGGGGCCCGCTCGAGTCGTGATTGAGCCTCCGGCATCCAGGTATAGGGAGAGGTAGGGGCCGGTTCCGCCGCGTGGCCGTTCTCGTTTCCGTAACCGTTCTCGTGCGAGGCAATCGCGCCATTGGTGCCGGTCGTTGCAGCGGCCACGGTAGCCTGTGCTTCAGTCGAGGCGCCGGTTCCCTTATTCGCGAAGATGGGGGTGTAGTCTTCTGAGGCCGCTTCCTGAATCATGGGCGCGGCATACTCCAGCGTAATCGTGGTCATGCCGAGTTTGCGAGCGGTCTTTTCGATTTTGGCCTTGGCGCGCCGACGTTGGAATCCGGCTGGGACTGCACGAATTCCTTCTTTGGCGTCCTTTGTCCATTGCATGGGGACATCATCGTAGGCCAGGTCAGTTTCGAGGGCTCCTTCAACGTGAGCGGCTGCTTCGAAGATTTTCTTGTCGACCAGTTTGAAACGGTCGCCTCCGGCGGCGCAGACGGGACACTTCACGGGCGTCTCACCCTTGCCGATGTAGCCGCAGCCGTCGCAGACGAAGTAATCCTGGGTCATGCGGTCCAGGTAAGCTTGAGTGCCTGCACTGACTTTCGGCTTTTCTTCCACGATCTCGGTCATTATGCCGCTGAGCGTCGAGCCCATAAGATCCTGCACCACGGACTCGTCAGCCTGCATCTTGTCGCGGTCGATGCCGGCGGCATCCAAGCTGCCACCCAGTGCGCGCATGGCATCCATCGCGCCCTTGGGAAGGATGTGCCCTATGGCCGTATCAACCACCGTGTTGCTGATGATGGTGTGGCCCTTTTCGATGGCATAGCGGTGGATGGCCGTCTTGGCCACGCCTCTGGCGAATATCGGGATCTTTTCCATCCGGCGGAGGGCTTCTTCCGTCCAGGCGATGGTGTATTCAGCCAGTGTATCGATCGGTGGTACGTACTTTCGATTCGACACCAGGATATTGCAGGGCGCGGACCGCAAGAGATTTTCCGTGTTGCTGCCGATGTCCATATCCTCGTCGCTGTGCACGCCGATCCGTCCGACGATGAGCAATGCCGGGATATCCTTGCGCACGTATTGAATGATCTTTTCGAAGGCCTTGCCGTCCAGCAGGGTGGTCTTGACGTCGGTTTGCTCGGCCTGAGCGATCTCGCGGCAGATGTCGAGGTGCGATTGGTAGATCTTTGCGAGGCCGCTGTCGATGATTTCTTCGTGTAGCTTTTCCTGCTCTTTAAAGCGGAACACTTTGCCGGCTTCCTCGTTGAGGACACCTGAGATGCTATGGAAGGCGGCATAGTGGAAATAGGGATCGAAGGCCGAGATGGCTTCGACCGGCATGTTGAAGGCCTTGCCCAGTGCCAGGCCGGTCATGAGTCCACCGAAGGAATAGGGGCTACCGTCCACCGCCACCACGATTCTCCCGGCAGTCATGGGCTGGGTCTGCTTGATGATCAGCATGTCCGAATTCCGCACGCGACGAAGCACGCGCTCGGTGTTACTGCCGATCACGCTGTCCTTTACCGCGCCGACACCCAGGGCGCCCATGATCACTAGGTCGTAGGCATTGGTATTGATGTCTTCGGCCAGCACCTTCCAATTCCGGCCTTCAAGCGAGCGACGCTCGATCGGCAGGTTGTTTTCCGCGCATTTCTTATCGACATAGTCGAGGTAGGAGTCGGTGATGATCTGGAGACCACGGGTAATCAGTGAATCGTGAATTTGGCGCTGACGGTCGAGTTCTTTTTCATCGTGGTATTCTTCGGGCAAGCCAGCTTCCATCTGTTTGAAGCGTTTATCATGCATTTTGGCCGCGTAGACGTGGCTGCCCACGATCTTCGAGCCGAAGGCTTTAGCGAAATGAACCGCGACGTCGACGGCTGTGTTGGAATGGTCGGAGTTATCGACCGGGACATAGATCGTCTTATACATAGAACTGTCTCCTCCAGATGCCCTCCTGGCCAGGGCGAACGAGAGTAATTGTCAAAATTTCCAAATGGTTGACGAACATCCACAGACTCAAAGATCGCAAATGATAGCACCGGCCTGAATTCGAATGCAAGGCGTCGACGGGGGCTGGTGGGACGATGCTAGGACGCCGGGGTTGGGACGGACTTTTCGCTCGCATCCTTTGCGGTGCGAAGGGATTGTCGGGAGCGGAGAATCTCTTCCAGGGACAGGAGGGCATCGCGTCCAGAGTTCCCTTCGATCCCTCGGATCAAACTCTTGTCGGCATAGGAGCCTGATTCTTTTGGGGCCTGGGATAGGGATCCCGTCCACTTCCGTGGGTCCCGGCTTCCCTCTTTCCGTTCCCAGGCTCGGAGGCAGGCCTTGGCGATGAACGAGTTCAGCGGCGCTGGGTTATAGAGGAGCTTTCTGATACTCGTCGGAGTCAACATCAGAGGGTTATAGCCGGCCGAGAGGTAGCCCTCTTCTAGTAGCCGTTGTTCCAAATCGGTATTCGGCTGAATGCCCAAAAAGAACATGAGGGGGAAGACGCGCTCCTCACCCAGGATTGAGGCAACCACCTTGTAGGACTCCACGCTTTGGAGCAAAGACTCCTCGGTTTCTTTTGGACTGTTCAGCGAATAGTTGAGAATGACCTTCCCTTTGAATCCCGCCTCCGCTAGATAGCGACAGCCATCGTACAGCCGCTCAAGCTTGAATCCCATGTGGAGGTTGTTCAACACCTCCTGGGAGCCCGACGTAATGGCGACTTCGAGATCGCCGACGCCGGACCGGACCATGAGCTTTGCCATCTCCGGAGTGATGAGCGATGTCCGAATATAGCCGGACCACTCGATCTCCAACTTCTCGGCAAGAATCCGTTCAAGGATTTCGGTGCATTGGGGATAGGCCTCCTTCCCGGTAATGAACTGTGCATCCGTGAACCAGAAACGCCTGGCACCCCATTGATGGTAGTGCTGAGAGATATCCTTGACGACCATGGAGGGGGGCCGATAGCGCACTCGCTTTCCTTCAATATAAGGGTAGAGACAGAAGGCACAGTCGTAGGGGCAGCCTCGCTTCGACTGGACCCCGATGGATTCACCCGCATATTCTTGATATTGTGGAAAGATCGAAGTCAGGTAGGGCAAGTCGACGGTGAGGGCATCGAGAAGAGCCGGCGCGCCCTGCTGGCCCTTTCGAATGGTCTTTCCCTCCCGGAGAATGTAGCGTTCGTTCTCCAGCGACTGGCCTTCAATGACCTTAAGGATGGCGTCTTCACCTTCCCCAAGTATCCCGATAGTGCCTTCAGGGAGTTTCAGGATAAGCTGATCGGCAAAGGCGGTAAAGGCCCCGCCGCCGATCATGATGTGCGCCTTAGGGAACTCCTTCGCGATCAACCAGGGGTAGGAAAGCGCCGCACGGATATGACTGTAGTAGCGGTAGAGCTGTTGCAGTCCCGCAAACGAGGCGACAATCCGCTTGAGTGGATTGCTCGCAAAGTAGAAGTTAAACGCATGTTCCAGCGAGGAGTCTCCCTCATGCGGGGAAAAGATCTGAATGTCGCGCCAGGAGAAACAGACGAGGTCCGGCTTGAACTCGGTGGCGGCATCACGGACCGCGCTGCTCCGTTGGGCGTCAGGATAGAGGGATAGATCGAGAATACGCTGCCGCACGTCCGGCTTACGCCGATGGATAAAATCAGCGAGGTAGGTCACACCGATGGGATAGACCTTCTTGCAAGGGAGAAAAATATAAAGAATTGAATTCATAGTCTAAAGTCGTCAAGTCTGAGAGTCATAAAGTCGGAAGCCAAGGACGTGATGACTTTCCGACTTTATGGACTTTCCGACCATCATTTGGTGGCGACATGTATCGCCACGATCCCGCCGGTCAGGTTCCGATAAGTGACCTGACGAAAGCCTGCGTCGAGGAGCATCTGTTTCAATCGTTCCTGATTCGGGAAGTTCCGAATGGAGGCGGGGAGATATTCGTAGACGCCGGTCGTGTCATGCGCCACTTTCGTGCCAATCCAGGGAAGAAGCCGGAACGAATACCAATCGTACAGTGCCCGCAGCCAACCGAAGACGGGTCGGGAAAACTCCAGGCACACAAACCGCCCCCCTGGTTGCAAAATACGGTGAATTTCCGTGACAGCTTGCCGAAGGTCGCCGACGTTCCTCATGCAAAATCCCGTGGTTACGGCATGGAAGGTTCCATCGGGAAATCCCAAATGCTCGGCGTTGGCTTCGAGACAGGTGATCCGTTGTCCCAGGCCCCGCCCGGTGACTTTCTTCAGCCCCTCGACGAGCATGGCGTGGTTCAGGTCGGAGGCAATGACGCGACCGTTGGTTCCCATGCGCGGTTCGATCAAGAGCGCGAGATCGGCTGTGCCGGAACCGACGTCGAGTGCCCGGCCTTCTGTAGTGACGGGCACATAGGAGGCAGTAATCTTTTTCCACCGGTAGTGCAGTCCAAAACTCAGGAGCGTGTTGTTGAGGTCGTAGACGCCCGCAATTGCGGTAAACATCCGTTGCACGGCTTGTTCACGGGCTTGGCCCGACCAGGTCGATACGGCGAGCGGAGCCGCTGGGGAGTCGGTCCCCTTCTGAACGGGCGGTGTATCCACATGCACCATGAGAGCGTGGTAGCACCTGCCTTCCGGGTTTGTCAAGGCGACCAGGTCCGCATGCTATAATCCCGCTCCTGATGCATAACTCGATCATCATTAAAGGGGCGCGGGAGCACAATCTCAAGAATATCGACGTGACGATCCCACGGGACCAGCTCGTCGTGATCACGGGGCTGAGCGGATCTGGCAAGTCGTCGCTGGCCTTCGATACGATCTATGCCGAGGGGCAACGCCGGTATGTCGAGTCGCTCTCAGCCTATGCCCGTCAGTTCCTCGAACAGATGGGCAAACCCGACGTCGACTCGATCGAAGGGCTCTCGCCTGCCATTTCCATCGAGCAAAAAAGCACCAGCCACAATCCCCGGTCCACGGTCGGCACCGTGACGGAAATCTACGACTACCTCCGTCTCCTTTTTGCCCGTGTCGGGCGCCCCTCCTGTTTCCAGTGCGGCGATGAAATTACCGCGCAGACTGTGCAGCAAATGGTCGATGCCATTGGCCTGCTGCCCGATGGGAGCAAATTTCAGGTGCTGGCCCCGATCGTCCGCGGCAGGAAGGGAGAATATCGGAAAGAACTCCTCGACATGCGCCGGGCCGGCTACGTCCGGGCCAGGGTCGATGGTCAGCTGGTCGAGTTGGGCGAGGACATCACGCTCGATAAACAGAAGAAACACACGATCGAAATCGTGGTCGATCGGCTGGTGATGAAGTCGAGTGAGGGCTTGACGCGGCGGTTGGCCGATTCGGTGGAGACTTCGTTGAAACTCGCCGGCGGGCTGGTCGGGGTACTGACGGACAACGGAAAAGTGTCACTCTATAGCGAGAAGCTCGCCTGCATTCGCTGCGGCGTCAGTTATCCGGAAATTACTCCCCGCGTGTTTTCGTTCAATAGCCCGCACGGAGCCTGCCCGGCCTGCGATGGCATCGGCTACGCCATGATACCGGGCTGTCCAGACGATGAAGACTTTACGTTGTTGGAACCCTGCGGGGTCTGCAAGGGGGCTAGACTGCGGCCTGAAAGTTTGTCCGTCAAGATAGCCAAACAGTCGATCGCGGAGGTGACGCATCTCTCCGTACGAGCGGCTGCCGACTTCTTCAGTTCGCTGACATTCACCGAGCGCGAACTGGTGATAGCTCATCGCATCTTGAAAGAAATTCGCGAACGGCTCGGGTTTCTCGTCAACGTCGGTTTGGACTACCTGACGTTGGATCGGGCGGCTGCCACATTGTCCGGTGGAGAAGGCCAGCGTATCAGGCTCGCCACGCAAATCGGTTCCGGCCTCGTCGGTGTCCTCTATATCCTCGACGAGCCGTCGATTGGGCTCCATCAACGGGATAATCGCCGCTTGCTCCAGACCTTGCTGCGCCTGCGCGACCTGGGCAACACGGTGGTGGTGGTCGAGCACGACGCAGAAACCATGATGGCGGCGGACCATCTGATAGATATGGGGCCTGGCGCCGGGACGCAGGGGGGTCAGGTCATTGCCCAAGGCACGCCGACTGACGTCATGGGGAATCTCGACTCGCTGACGGGCCAGTATCTCCGCGGCACGCAAATGGTCAGCCTTCCTCGCCGACAGCGCAAGGCCAAGGGGATGTTGTCCATCGTGGGAGCCACGAAACACAATCTCAAGGGCGTAACTGCCAAGATTCCGCTCGGCCTGCTCACCTGCGTGACCGGTGTGTCTGGGTCCGGAAAGAGTACGCTGGTTCTCGAGGTCCTATTCCATTCCCTCTCCCAATTGCTCTATCACAAAAAACCAAAGATTGATGGCTGCAAGGAACTGCTGGGTGTCGCCGCGCTGGATAAAGTGATCGACATCGACCAGTCCCCGATCGGCCGGACTCCGCGTTCGAATCCGGCGACCTATACAGGTCTGTTCAGTTTCATCCGGGATCTCTACTCTAATCTGCCCGAGTCTCGCGTGCGGGGATACAAGCCCGGTCGCTATAGTTTCAATGTAAAGGGCGGCCGCTGCGAGGCCTGCCAGGGCGACGGGTTGATCAAGATCGAGATGCATTTCCTGCCGGACGTCTACGTGACCTGTGAGGTTTGCAAGGGCCAGCGGTACAACCGCGAGACGATGGAGATTCACCATAAGGGAAAGAGCATCGCCGACGTGTTGAATATGACGGTGGACGATGCCGTGGAGTTCTTCGAGCATATTCCGTTTATCAAGCGGAAGCTCGACACCTTGCATGATGTCGGGTTGCACTACGTGAAACTTGGCCAGTCCGCCACGACGCTGTCAGGAGGCGAGGCGCAACGGGTCAAACTCTCGCGCGAACTGTCGAAACGTCCGACCGGACGCACGATGTACATTTTGGATGAACCGACGACCGGGCTTCATTTCGCCGATGTGCAACGGTTGCTCGACGTGCTCGATCGACTCGTCGAAACCGGTAACACCGTCGTCGTGATCGAACACAATCTCGATGTGATCAAGAACGCCGACTGGATTATCGACCTCGGACCGGAGGGGGGCGATCGAGGTGGTGAGATCGTGGCCGAAGGACCGCCGAAGGAAATAGCCAAGTCAAAGCGATCGTATACGGGACAGGTGTTGAAAGAAGCGAGAGTGGTTTGAAGATCCGGAGAAAGTACGGAAATGGGGGTGACGAAGGGCGGATATTCCGGGTGTCGCCATCATGCGTTGGATAGAGGCGGCCGATGTCCTCTTACTGTTGGCCGCGTGCTCCTCTAAAGCGCGACCGAGGGTCGTATGCCGTCGCACAGCGGCACTCTCTTGGCTGTTAGCTCCCCGCGCCCGCTATGTCGACTCCCTCCATATCCATCCCTTCCACCCCTGCGAAGAGAGAAAGAGTGAGAGCAGCTGAGAGCGCCAATGGCTCTCAGCCGCACATTCACCGGTGCTAAATTGAAAACAGTCCAGGAAGTGATTACCCTAGGGCGAGCTGTTTCTCTCATCTTTAATGAGTGGTAATCCATGGCTACGAAGAAAAAAGAGTCGGCAAAGGCGAAGGAAGCGCCGAAGTCGTCCACAGCGCCCACGGGTGGGGGTTCGGCAGAAGATTTTGAGAAGCTCGGGGTGTTCTACCTGGGCCGGCCGTATGATCTCGTGGCTAAACAAGCGAAGCCTGGCTGGCTGTTGTATGACTCGAAAGATCTGCTCACCCATGCCGTCTGCGTCGGGATGACCGGTAGCGGCAAGACCGGCCTCTGTCTTGGGCTCCTCGAAGAATCGGCAATCGACGGTATCCCCGCCATCGTGATCGATCCCAAAGGGGATCTGGCGAACTTAATGCTGACGTTTCCACAGCTTCGCGGCGAAGATTTTGCGCCTTGGATCAATGAAGACGACGCGAACAAGGAAGGTCTCTCGCCGGGCGAGTTTGCGACGCAGCAGGCGGAGCTGTGGAAAAAAGGCTTGGGCGAGTGGGGCCAAAGCGGTGCGCGAATTCAGAAACTCAAAGATGCAGCCGAGTTCGCCGTCTACACGCCGGGTAGCAATGCGGGGCTGCCCGTGTCCATCGTGAAGTCGTTTGCCGCGCCTTCTCAGGAAATCCTGGACGATGCAGAGCTGCTGCGTGAGCGGGTGAGCATCACGACGACTAGTTTGCTCGGGTTGATCGGAGTGGAGGCCGATCCGATCAAGAGTCGCGAGCACATCCTGCTCTCGATGGTCCTGGACCAAGCCTGGCGGAAGGGGCAGGACCTCGATCTGGCTTCGCTTATCCAGCAGATCCAAACGCCGCCTCTGTCGAAAGTCGGGGTGCTCAACCTCGATTCCTTCTATCCCGCGAAAGATCGGTTTGCGCTGGCGATGCAGCTCAACAATCTACTGGCGGCACCGGGGTTTAGTGCCTGGCTCGAAGGACAGGCTCTGGATGTTGGGCAAATGCTATATAGCCAGGCAGGCAAGCCTCGGATCGCCATTTTTTCCATCGCGCATTTGAGCGATCCTGAACGGATGTTCTTCGTGACCTTACTCTTGAGCCAGATCCTTGGCTGGATACGGGGGCAATCGGGGACAACCAGCCTGCGCGCCATCCTCTACATGGATGAGATCTTGGGCTACTTCCCCCCGGTGGCGAATCCTCCATCAAAAGCGCCCATGTTGACCCTCCTCAAGCAGGCGCGGGCCTATGGGCTTGGGGTCGTCCTGGCCACGCAGAACCCCGTCGATCTGGACTATAAAGGGCTGGCCAACACTGGCACCTGGTTTATCGGACGGCTGCAAACCGAACGAGACAAGGCTCGCGTGTTGGAAGGACTGGAAGGTGCTTCGGCAAGCTCCGGGAAGAGGTTTGATAGACAGGGGATGGAACAGCTTCTTGCCGGCCTCGGCAATCGCGTTTTCCTCATGAACAATGTCCACGAAGATGCGTCGGAGGTTTTTCAGACGAGATGGACGCTGTCCTACCTGCGAGGGCCGCTGACGCGGACGCAGATCAAGACGCTCATGGACCCGGTGAAACTCTCGGGGTATCTCTCGGGGTATAGGGGTGCAGGGATCGAGGGGTATCAGCGTCCGGAAGGAGCGCAATCTCGTTATCCCGCCACAGCCCTATCCCTGAACCAACGTCCCATGCTCTCCCCCGATGTACCGCAGCATTTTATCCCTGTCCGAGGAAGCCAGCCGAGCGGCAGCACGTTGATCTATCAGCCGATGTTGCTCGGGGCATCGCAGGTGCGGATTTCAGACAGCAAGGCCGGCGTCGATGTGGTGCAAGATGTGGCCGTGCTTGCGCCGATCTCGGATGGTGCAGTGGCAGTGGACTGGGATCATGCCATGAAAACGGGCTTGGTCCTCGCTGATCTGGAGTCAGCGCCATCAGATGGTGCGCAGTTCGGGTCTGTTCCCAGTGCGGCGAGCAAAGCAAAAAGCTACGAAACTTGGAACAAGGAATTTTCAGGCTGGTTGTTCCGCACACAGAAAGTCGATCTCTTCAAGAGCCCCAGCACGAAAGAAGTTTCGAGACCGGGCGAATCCGAGCGGGACTTCCGGGTCCAGCTGCAACAATCCGGCCGTGAAGCACGGGACAATCAATCGGACAGATTGCGTCAAAAGTACGCACCGAAGGTTGCCGCCCTGCAAGATCGGATCAGGCGTGCAGGACAAATGGTCGAACGCCAGCAAGCGGAGTCTCGCTCGAGTCAAATACAGGCGGCCATTTCGGTCGGCGCCTCGATTCTGGGCGCATTCCTTGGGCGAAAGACGATCAGCGCGACGAACATTGGTCGGGCGACAACGGCGATTCGCGGAGCTGGACGTGCGATCAAAGAATCAAAGGACGTCGGTCAGGCCGAGGAGAATGTGACGGCGTTGCAACAGCAGTTGGCCGATCTCGAAGCGCAGTTCAAGAAGGAGACCGATGACCTCGCCGCTGCGACCGATCCCCTCAACGAAAAGTTTGAGACGATCTCGCTGAAGCCCACCAAAGCAAACATCGCGGTGAAACTGTTTGCCCTAGCCTGGACGCCTCATTGGCGGGATGAGAAAGGCGTGTTAACGGCGGCCTGGTCGTAGGCGGGAGGGAACTGTTCCGGTTCTGTCTTGAGCGGTTGGTCATTCCTTCGACGTCACCACAGGGCGTCTGATCTCAACTCGTAGTTCATTCGAAGAAGGCCCTTCTCCGATCGATCGGGCATAAATTCATATTGCGCAAAGAGTCCATGTTGCGCCGCCTCCTGCTGCATATAGCCCATCATGCTGGGATCGTCAGGGCCGGGATTCACGCCGAGTGTAAGCACGGCTGGAGATGCCGGTCAGTGAGGCGACGAACTTCTTTTGATGGTGCCGGGGTCGATGCGGGTCAGCCATTCAGGCTGATCAGGCTATTCAACCAAATGATGGTCGAGGGCATAGCGGATCAGTTCGGCGGTGGTCGTAAGTTGTAGCTTGTCCAGGAGACGGGCTCGATAGGTACTGACGGTTTTGATGCTGAGAGTGAGGGACTGTGCGATGTACTTGACGGACTGGCCCTGGGCTAACAATACAAGGACCTCGAATTCTCGCTTAGACAATGTGTGATGGTCAGGACTGGTGGCGTTCTTGTTCAGGCTTCCTGCCATGCGCTCTCCGAGTGAGGCGGTGACATACATGCGGCCGGTCAGGACTTGCTTGACCGCCCTGGCCAGCTCTTCTGGTGCAGTCTGTTTGGTGAGATAGGCCATCGCCCCGGCACGGAAGGCACGAACCGCATATTGCTCCTCGGGGTGGAGGCTCAGGACCATCAGAGGGAGTTGGGGCGTTATGCTGTGTAACTCGCACAGCAGTTCCAACCCGCTTTGATCAGGAAGGCTGATATCCACGATGGCCAGATCCCAAGGCTCCTCCTGCACCGCAGCAATCCCCTTCTGCGCGGTATCGGCTTCACCGACCTCGACGTGAGGGAAAGTCCCCGCAAGGATTTGTTTCACGCCCAGACGTACGACCTCATGATCGTCGATGACGAGAATTTTCACCAGCTCCGTCCCAATCATGGAGTGAAGCATTTCGCAACCGGTACGGAGGCGCGGGCTGTGGTTCCGACTCCGGAGGTTCCTGCGATATGAAAGTGGCCGCCTAGGAGAGAGACTCGTTCCTGCATTCCTCGGAGCCCTAAGGAATGAGGCATGGTCATTCTCTCGCGGGTGATGCCCTTCCCGTTGTCAGTCACTTCTAACGTCACCCTGCCGTCTTCTTGGTACAGCCGCATACGCACCTGCGAGGCGGCGGCGTGACGCATCACATTCGTCAGCAGTTCCTGCGCGATTCGAAACAGGGCTGCTGACGTTTCGGAGGGCAGCGCTTTGGATGACAGCTCCGGTGCCACGTCTATCGCGCACCGGGCGTCTGTGCGATGTTGGAATGTCATTGCGAGACATTCCAATGCCGGGACCAGCCCGAGATCGTCCAGCATCGCGGGACGCAAGGATGCCGCTGTCGCGCGGACGGCCTCCAAGAGCGCGTCGACCGATCCTGACATGGCCTGGACTTTCCTCAGCAGATCCGTGCTTCCGGTTGGAGCGACCGATCGCGTCAGCTTCATGCCGAACCATGCCAGATCGAATTTCAAGCCGGTCAAGGCCTGTCCGAACTCGTCGTGTAACTCCCGTGCAATTCTCCGCCGTTCTTCTTCTGCTGCTATCTGCGTCCGGCGGGCCTCGCTGCGTAATCGGGCATGGGCCAGCTGGAGCTCCTTTTCCACGTGGGTATGCGAAGCGACGGCGGTACCGATAGCCATGAGGCTGATCAGGTCCCCATGAGTCCCCAGCACCCGCGCGATATTCCAGGAGAGCATCGTCTGTGGCCCAGTGCGTGACTGGAGAGGGATCTTAAGTCCCTTCACCGCATTTCCCGTGGTGACCTGCGTGAGTTTAGTCAGGAACGACTTGCGCATTTCCATCGGAAGACACAGTTCCACAAAGCTGCGACCCAACGCTTCGTGTGTTATCCAGCCGGAGACTGTTTCGGCCCCGCGGCTCCATCCCAGAATGATGGATTCGGGCGAGAGAAGCAGGATCGCACTGCTGGATGTTTCCAGGAGCGCGCGATAGCAAGGGTCAATTGGCTCCCCTTGGTGGGATGGCAGCTTCGGCGGACGTCGAGTCTCGCTTCCATTGTTTTTCCTCACCCCTCGCCTTGCAGTGGGAGAGGATGCGACCGTGACAAGATGGTTGCGCGGGTGTTTCATATCGTGGTGAGTGTCGGTTCAAGGTAGATGTCCGCGGTGATGCATGTGCCTCGACCCGTCGTGGATTGGATGTCAAGGCGACCACCGATCTTCCGAAGCCGACCTTCCATCTGCGCGAACCCAATGCCCTTCGCCTGTCCGTGCTCGATGTCGAAGCCTGATCCGTTGTCGCGAATGCTCAGTCTTACGCGTGAGCCGATGTGCCGCAGGACGATCCCGATTTGTGTGGCGCCGGCGTGACGGACGCAATTGCTCAAGGCTTCTCTGGAGATCGTGACGAGTTCACGGGCTTCTTCGCCGGTCAGAATCTCCTCGGCCGCCGGGTCGATTTCCACACAAATCCGTAACCTACTCACCTGCTCAAAGGTCTGTGCGAGGGCCTGTAGCTCGGACGTTAGCCGAAAAGGGTCAACGCTGTCTGATTCCACGCTCAGAATCATGCGTCGGATTTCCCGGATGAGTTTGTTGAGCTGGTCGGTAGCCTGACCATGGGAACGTAGTAAAGCGGGTGGCACACTCCTGCGCAATTCAGGGGATTGCGCAAGGTTCGCCCCGATCGCGTAGAGCGCTTGCAACACAGAATCGTGCAATTCCCGTCCGATGCGATCGCGATCGTGAAGCAGGGCACTCAGTCGTTGCTCGGATGTCTTGAGGGCACAGGCGAGGCTGCTTCCGATCTGTTCACGAAGCAGGAAGGGAACAGATTCAGCAGAGTCGCAGGGAATCCTTTGAGCGAGAGATGCACGCCGCTGCGTCGGCTTGCCGGAGGATTGCCGAAACCCGTCGATAATCCTGAATTCTCGTCGATCTTTCATCAGTTGGAACTCCCTTTCTAATCATGTGGCGCGGAACGTTCACGGGAGCCTGTACTCGCCCATGATTGTCAGTTCAAGAGGACACTACTAGTACGTGACGCTCACGCATTCCGTCACCTGGCGGAACAGCCAGGTGACGGAATGCGTGGATTATGAAAAACATATGGTCGATGAAAAATGGTGCGATCTTGATGTTCGCTGTGAAAGGAGAGAACTGATGTACGGAGTAAAAGATGTCGAGTTCAGTGAAAATGGATTTATAGTGAAGACGTTACATGGGGAGCAGCTCGCCCAATCTTATCGACTCCGGCATAAAGTCTTTGCCGAGTCACTGAAGTGGGTTCCTGAGACGGATGATAGACAGGAGATGGATCTGTACGATTTGTGGGGGACATCCGTTGGCCTGGTCAGAGATGATGGAGCAGTGGTTGGGGTGGCTCGACTCCTTCCCTCTTCCGGGCAATTCATGCTCGAAAACGAGTTCGGTGCCTTGCTCCCAGCGGACTACCAAATCAGAAAGAATTCAGATACGGCTGAGATTACTAGGCTTGCGGTTGATCCTGAAATCCGAGATAGAGGACTCTCGTCTACGATGATGCTGTTGCTGTTGAAAGGCGTCTATCAATGGGCCGTTGAGAACGACATTCGGTACTACTATCTTGAGGTCGAGCATCGGTTTTTTCGAACGCTTCGAGCGCTAGGGTTCCCTTGTGAAATGATAGGAGCGCCAGTGATGCTCCCACCAGCTGGAGCCAGTTCTGTGGCAGCGCTGTACGACATGGTTCGATTTGACGAAGAGAACGCGAGTAAGAAACCACAGTTATTGAACTGGATATCCTCTATTGAAACGCTGCAGGGCGAGATGATTGTTGGTCGGACTTCTACGTATTCAAACAGCGGGAGGTTGGCATTAGTGGATGCAGCAGCGTGATGGAATGAGTGGTGCACCTCGATCCGGGAACAACCTGCAATCCTCTTGTGAGAACCTCAATGAAACCGACGCTGATTACACCACATTAGGTAGGCCGTGTTGGATGGCGGTCGCAACCGCATGGGATCGCGAGGTGACGTCTAGTTTCGAGAAGATGCTTTCCACATGGAACCGTACGGTCCGTTCAGTCACGCCGATGATTTTTGCAATCTCCCAGTTCGTCTTGCCGTTTTTCACCCAGTTTAGGACCGTCATCTCACGCAGCGTGAGTTCCCTGACGCAGGGAGCAACCGCTTGCGAACTCTTAGGGGCGGTGCGCAAGAGGGCAAGATGGACGTGGTACCCAAAGTACTCGACCAGCGGCACATACCGTGTTGCGTCCACGCGCTCAGCCGAAGCAAATGAGCAAAAGGTTGCGACTCCGCATGCGTTATCCGCTGATCCTGTTGTGATCCCATCCCCTAGACCGAACTCCTTTGCCGCTGCCATAAATTCGCGCTGTTTGACCGAGCTTGCGGCCTTGTAGGTCGTTTCCCAATGTTGAGTCCCAGATTTCTGTAAGGCCGTCTGGAAGACCGGGTCAACCTCAAAATACCCTTTCTGCCAATAGAGGCGAAGCCATTCTTCCGGATAGCTGACATTGAGCACATTGGTAAAGCCCTCAAACGAGCCCGTTTTACTGAGTTTCGCAAGTCCACCGATCACCCGGGTAAAGGGAAACAGAGTTTGAAACCGTGCAAGCACACCTTTGACATCTTCGGGGCTTTCTGATTGGGCCGCGAAGTGCAGGACCTCAATAAAATTTTCACACTCGGGTTTGGTTAACCGGGTAAATAGGTCTTTGGGGAAAGAGCGTTTAGTCTGGAGATGTGCCATCGATAGCCTCTAACAGGATGGACTGCATAGAGTTTACCATACAAGACAGCTTGATGAGAGGGGTATTTTGGCCCTAGGGGTATCCCTCTCAATGGGCTATATACTCAAGAGCATTCCAGGTGATTTAATCCCACTGGTAATACGTAGTCGTGGATCTGTCAGCTAAAGGATGGCATTCTGTGATGGTTATGGCATGAGGAGCCAACGTTATCTCTTGGCTCTGGGGCTGGTTTCTTTATTGTGTCCGTCGTTTGGACATGCGCAGGCACTTCGATTCCAGCCACAGGGGGCGACTGCGGCTGGCCAAGGGAATGCCTTTGTCGCACAGGCCGATAATGCCTCGGCCATTCACTACAACCCTGCCGGACTGAGCCAAGTGAAGGGAGTTCAAGTAGTCACCGGAACAACTCTGCTTGGGGGGTCCATCAAGTTCAAGAGTCCGACGGGGATAGACGGTCGAGGGGACTTCGGGGGAAGTATCGCGTTTCCTCCACCGAGCCATTCCTACGTGAGTGCGAACCTAGGCTCACTCGGTTGGGATAGTCTGTCGAATGTGACGGTAGGTCTTGGTCTTACCTCGCCGTTTGGTTTGAACGTCCGCTATCCGGTGGATGGCACCTTCAATACCGCGGTCACCTCTGCGGCGATTCCACTCATCGATATCAAGCCCACTTTCGCGTATAAGTTTAATGATCAGTTGGCCGTTGGAGTGAGCGCCGATATCTACACCTTTGCGAGTTTTCTTGGGCAGGGGCATGCCGAGCAGAAACAAATAGGTGCCGGGGTCTTTGGCATTCCAATTGGGGCTTCCGTCGAATTCAACGGCAAAGGAACGGGGGCGGGCGCAACCGTTAGCTTGCTCTATACACCTCTGAGAAACAGCGAGGGCAAACCGATCGCCTCTATCGGGCTGGTCTATCGGAGTCAGGCTGTGGTGCCGTTGAGTGGATCGTTATTGGTCAACGGGACGAAGGTTGTCGATGGGTCCACCAACCTTGTGCTTCCGCAGATGTATACCGGAGCCATTGCGGTCTGGCCGGTTCGTACAAGTGAGCGGGAATGGAAGTTGGAGCTTGATGTGGAATATGTCGGGTGGAAATCAAATCGTGATCTTGACGTCCATCTCTCCTCAGGCGGGGTCATCCCGCAACCACAACAATGGAAAACCGTGCCGGTCGTGGCCATCGGCACTGAGTACAAATGGCTCAACCCCCTGTGGTTGCCTCATTGGGATGTGGCAGTCCGATCAGGGTACACGCGAACTGAGAATCCCGTTCCTGATATGACGTTCAACCCGGGGATCATTTCTTTATCTTCCAGCGCGCTGTCCATTGGAGCCGGTTTCTTATGCAAAGACCAGGGCAAGTTTCTGGGGCTGGTGCCATGCGGAGGCACGTCCGCGCTCTGGCCGAAGGCGATTGGACTCGATGTGGCGTTTCAGGAATGGTTCTATGAGCCGAGGACGGTTGCCGGGAATCTTAACCCCACTGTCAACGGGACATACCATGCCTATGTACATTTAGGGACCGTCAGCGTCCAATTCATGTTTTGAGGAGAGGGCCAGGCGAGGGGCAAGTGACACGAGGTAAGAGGAAAGACATTCGTTCTGGGCGCCACTAGCCTCTGACCCCGCGCTTCCCGCCCAAACTGCAACAGATGACCGCGTTCAACTGTGCGAGGGAGTAGTTTTCGCGAGCGTTTTCCGCATCTCCGCGACGGTCTTGGCATCGAGGCCGGCTGCCGTCAATTCGCTATCTGTGGCGGCAGCGATGTTTGTCAGGCTGCCATATTGTTTGAGCAGGCGGGTCCGTTTGATTTCGCCGATGCCGCGCACTTGATCGAGTGGAGAGGCCATAAGGGCTTTGCTGCGCAGCTTGCGATGGAAGGTGATCGCAAATCGATGGGCCTCGTCACGGATGCGTTGCACGAGATGAGTGGCCGGGGAGTTCGCACGAAGCACAATGGGGTTCTTTCGACCGGGCAGGAAGATCCGCTCGTCCTTCTCGCCGCGCGCCTTGGCCAATCCAATAATTGCGAGGTCCTGATGGTGGACTTGCTTCAGACCTTCCATGGCTGCGGCGAGTTGGCCTAATCCTCCATCGATGAGGATGAGATCCGGGCGCGCGAGATCCGCGCTATCTCCGTAGCGGCGCGTGACGACTTCCTGCATGCTGGCGAAATCGTTGGCACCGGTCACGGTTTTGATTTTGAATCGGCGGTAGTCCGCTTTCTTCATCTGGCCATCTTCCCATACGACCATGGACGCGACAGACTGGTTGCCCATGGTGTTTGAAATGTCGAATCCTTCGATGCGCCGAGGCACGATAGCTAGTCGTAGGAGCCGCTTCAATTCTTCAACAGCTTGCCGGCCGATTTCTTCGTCTCGGAGGTGATTGGCGACGGCGGCGTCGGCGTTCTCTTCCGCCAGGAGGAGCAGCTGATGTTTCACGCCCCGCTCGGGCGCCACGATGCGGACAGCGTTCCCGCGCTTGCCTGAGAGCCACTCTTCGATCACCGTTACGTCGTCGAGGACGGTGGGAATGAGCAGCTCTTTGGGCGGTTGACCGTCTTTGTTGTAGAACTGTTCAATGGCGGATCGAACGAGCTCCTCGTCGCCGGCGTCGGCTGAATGGGGCCAAAAGAAGTCTTTACGTCCGATCAGGAGGCCGCCGCGCACGAAGAGGATCTGGAGATCGACTGCCGAGCCTTGCCGTGCCAGGCCGATCACGTCTTGGTCGATCGTCGTCGTTTGGGTGATGCGTTGTTTTTCGAGCGTGCGTTCGATATTGAAGAGCCGATCGCGCAAGCGTGCCGCCTCCTCGAATTTTTCGCTTGCCGCCGCCATTTCCATTTGGTTGCGCAAGTTGTCCAGCAATTCATGGTCGCGTCCTTCGAGAAACTGGCGGACCTGCGCGACGATGTGGTGGTAATCCTCTTTCGATTGATTGCCGGTGCAGGGCGCCATGCACCGTTTGATTTCGAATTCGATACAGGCTCGCTCCGCCTTGCCGTCGATGTTGATCGTGCAGGTGGCCAAGGGGAAGGTTTTCTTAATAACTCGCAACGTCTCCCGCAAGGCGCCTGCCGGCGTGTAGGGGCCATAGTAAAGGGCGCCGTCTTGTTGCACGCGGCGGACGATGGAGAGGCGCGGGAAGTCCTCTTTGATCGGCAGGCGAAGGTAGGGGTATTGCTTGTCGTCTCGTAAGACCACATTGAACCGGGGCCGATGCTGCTTGATCAGATTGCTTTCAAGGATGAGCGCTTCGAGTTCTGAGCGGGTGACGATCGTTTCGAGGTCAGCGATGTGGCTGAGCAGGACGGTGGTTTTTGGAGAGTGGTCGGCCCCTTTTTGAAAGTAGGACCGCACGCGGTTAGACAGGACTGCGGCCTTTCCGATGTAGAGCAATTCGCCCTGCTCGTCCCTGAATAGATAGACCCCAGGCTGGTCTGGTAGGTGGTCGAGTGTAGATTGCAGGGTGCTGGTCATTGGTCACTAGTCATTGGTCAAGAGAGGAAGGGGCATCAGCCGCTGGTCCCTTGTTGTTCAACGACCTCACCATTGTATCGCCAGATGGATGAAGAGGCTATTATGGTTGAGTGAGGTCTCGAATGGCCCGATTGCCTTGATGTAGGCATTGAGTACTCGCAGAATGATTCCCAGCTCTTGGCACAGCTTCTCATGTTGAGCCGTAGGGATATAATCCTCATCTAGGTATGTCATCAGGTGGTCCATGAGCTCACAAGCAGAGCCTCTGGCGATGCGGCAGAATTGTACATTCTCCTTGTAAGAAACCTCCCAAATCCTTCTGTAATGTTGGACGTGAGGGAAATAGCTGCTGCTCTGATTTGAGCGGCGAGATTGTACCGTTCGTGGGCTGGTACACCTTTGGCAATCTCATAGAGTTTCCTGCGAAGATCTCTTCCGAGTTTCCACACTTCAAGATCTTGGAATGATTTGGCAGTAGCCATTTGTCTGCAGCAATGACCAGTGACTGATGACCAATGACTTCTTAGCGCAACGACCGGACAAAGGAGGGACTGAGGCGTCCGCGCGCGACTTCCGCGACCGGACCCTTCATGGTGAGACGGAAGTCCGCGGCGACCTCGATGTTGAGCTGCCCCCCAGGCATCTTCACCGTGACCGGGCTTTTCACTAGCCCGAGCCGGACGGCCGCACTCGCAGCGGCGCAGGAGGAGGACCCGGAGGCCTGCGTTTCGCCGGCCCCGCGTTCCCAGATCAGGATGAAGAGTTCTTTTGGGCCGGTTGGCACGGCGAGTTGAACGTTCGTTCGCTTCGGGAAAAGGGAATGGTTCTCTAATGCCGGTCCCAACTTCAGGAGATCCTCTCGCGACCAGGACCGCCCAGCTGGTTTGAAGACGACACAGTGGGGGTTACCGACGCTGACTCCGGTGAAGGTGAGGGATTGGCCTGCGGCGTCGATGGGCTGTTCGATCAGTTCGCTGGTCGTGAGAGTGCAGGGGAGTGAAGCTGCTTGGAACGAGGCTTGGCCCATTTCGACGGTGACGGTGCTCGCATCCCCATGTCGGTCCACATGTAGCGCAATAGTTACCAGCCCGCCTTTGGTCTCGACGGTGAAGTGTGTCTTTTTCGTCTTGCCGGTCGCGTGGAGATAGCGCGCAAAGATGCGCAAGCCGTTGCCTGATTTTTCCGCCTCGCTGCCGTCAGGGTTGAAGATGCGCAGGCCGAAGTCTGCTTTCTTTGACGGGACCAGTGCAAGGATCCCATCGCTGCCGAGGCCCCGGTTACGATCACAGATGGATTTGATCCTTGAGGGGGTGAGCGAGAACGACAGATCTTTGGGATCCATCACCACATAGTCATTGCCCAGCCCGTGCCCGCGAAAGAATCCATTCTTCATTCTTGAAGCCTCCAGATTTGGTATTTGCCAAGGGGCAACCTTCAATCGGGGGGAAATGGTACTTGGTCAGTGCTCATTGGTCAACGGTCATTGGCAAGGGACTCGTTCCCTTCTTCTACCATTGACGCGCCCTAGACGATTTTCACGCCCGGTGGGCGTTCGATAAGTTCGACTTCATACCCGTCCGGGGCGTCGATGAAAATAAAGCGGCTGCCGGAAGAAGTTGTGGTCGGCCCGTCCGTAATTCGAATCTGTTTACCGTTGAGTTGTTCAATGGTGTCGTCAAGGTTCTCAACTTGAAAGGCCAGGTGAACGAGGTCTTCCTGCACGGTCACCGGGCCACTTGACGGGAAACTGCAGAGTTCGATCAGTTCCTCACTGTTGGGCACCTTGAGAAAAGCCAGATCAGAGCCGCGCGGTGAGACCTTCCGCTCTAATACCTCCAGTCCAAGGACGTTGCTGTAAAAATTGATCGTCTCGTCCATGTCGGTGACCCTCATCCGGGTGTGGAGAAGCTTTTTGACTCGCATAGGTTTCTTCTAAGGGAAAAGTTAAAAGTAATCAGGTAAAATCTGGACACAAGGAATCGCCACCGTATACTTTTACCTTTCTATTATTTACTTACCCCTTGCCGGGCCACTCGTCTTGCGCAGAAGAATTTCGGCACTGCCTGGGATTAAAAAGTTCGGCATGGGGCCGATCTCCTGATAGCCCTGCTTTTTGTAAAAGTGCCGGCCCTGGTAGTTGAAGTCCGATACGCAGACGAACAGATTCTTCGCTCTCGCGAAGACCACTGCCTCGACGTGGGCGAGCAATCGTCCCCCTAGCCCCTTGCCTCTCGCCCAGTTTGCTACTCCCAGCAACTCTAAATAGTCGCCGAGCAGAAATTTCTGACGAACGGCCGCGATGCCGGCGATTCTGCCAGCCTGGTCCACGACGTAGCTGTCACGGCTCTGTGGGAGCGGTGTGAAATAGCTCTCCCAGTCACTGGCCTGGTAGCCCAGCCGTTTCCAGGGGTCGGAGTCGGCGAGCAATTCCATAACGGCTGCCCGATCCTCCGTCATCATGGGCCGTACGATCGGATCGGTCATGGGGCTGCCTGGCCATTACAGATTAGGAGATCGCTCATGGTCATGGGGGTGAGGTTCCGCTGGGGCAAGAGCTGTTGATGTAGGTCTTGCACGACTTCGTGCGTATGTCCGCCCTTTCCGTTGGCGTGCATTACGATTACGCTGCCCTTCCTGACGAGCCGCTTCAGTTGGTCTTCGATCTGGATCGCCGTGAGGGTAGGGTCGGGATCGCCGGACACGACATTCCAGAGAATAAACTGAAGACCGAGGGCGCGGACTACGTTGACGGTGTCGTCGTTGAACTCTCCATAGGGAGGGCGAAACAATGTCGCGTCGTGACTGTACTTGGCTTTGAGTAGACGAACTGGCCCGAGAATTTCCTCTTTCTGCTCGTCTGCCGAATAGAGTGGCAGATGGGCGTGGACCTCTCCATGGGTGCCGACTTCAAAGAACGGGATTTGGAGGAGGGCCCGTACTTGCTGATCGTGTTTCGTCATCCATTTCCCGGACATGAAAAAGGTGGCGGGGATCTTCTGCTCAATCAAATAGTCGATCAGTGCCTGGTCGTAGCCTGCTCCTTTCTGTACCGGACAGAGGTCGAACGTCAGCGCCACTCCGGGGCAGGAGAGCGGACCTGACTTGATCACTTGGGCTTGCGTGAAGGGAGGCCTTGCTGCGACAAGCAGCATCGTGAGGGCAAGGTACAGTATCCATGGCGAGAAGCGCGGCCGCATGGTGACTAGTATACCCGATCCATCAGGCTTCGGAAAAACTATCGCGGCTTGACAGAGTCTCGCTGTTCTATGACTCTTGGGCAAGGAAACAATAGTACGCAGGATGATCAAAAGGGCCAGACTTCTTACCCACCCAACCCCGGCGGCTACTTCACCCGCCCGCCCCAAGGCTGCCAAGGCAGACTCTTTGCCCAGGGACAAGCCTTGTCCCCAGCAAGGCCGGAGCGAGTGACTAGCAATGATCCTTCCCTGCTTACTCGTGTAGGTTGTCCTTTGATGACTTGGATGAGTCCCCCACTGCGCGCGTCCAACGAGGATCTTCTGAGACCGCGCGTTACGCGAGCACAGGGGGTTCATCGAGCCATCCCTCCCCTGCTGGCGGACTTTTTCGGCATCCTGTTCGGGAGTGAAGCCGAGTTGACGCTCGAATTCCCACACTGTTACGGTGGACACATGGCTTTGCCCAATTGGAGAGTCGGCCGCGTGCTCGGCATCCCGATTCACGTGCATGCCTCCTGGTTTGCGGTGTTCTTCTTTGTGACCTGGTCATTGGCGACGGGGTATTTGCCCGAGACGTTGCCTGGTCTGTCAGCTCCACGCTATTGGGGGATGGGTGGCTTTGCCGCCCTCTTGCTGTTCCTCTCCGTCCTGCTCCACGAATTGGGGCATTCCTATGTGGCGCTGCGCTATAAAATTCCTATTAAGCAGATTACCTTGTTCATTTTCGGGGGGATGGCGCACATGGGCAAGGAACCGCCTAGTCCGCGAGCCGAGTTTTTGATCGCGATGGCAGGACCGCTCGTAAGTTTGATTCTCGGGGCTGGTTGTCTCGGCGGGGCCATGGCAGTGGACTCATTCTTTGCGCCATCCGGGGTGGAGGGACTCGTCGTTCTCGGGAGCTTGCTCGGCATGGTAAATGTACAGCTTGGATTATTTAATCTGATTCCGGGGTTCCCGTTAGACGGCGGACGTGTCTTACGAGCCGCGTTGTGGGCCTGGAACAAAGATTTCAATCGAGCGACCAGCCAGGCCGCGCTCGTGGGAATTGGATTCGGTGTGGCGCTTGGGTTGATCGGCGCGGGCTTGATGGTGGGGGCCTGGTCCGGTGCTCTGGAACATTCCATCGCGACGAACGGGGGCTGGCTCATCTTTATCGGCGCATTTCTCTTTTCGGCGGCCCTGGCAAGCAGACGGCAGGCTGCCATGCACACTTCGTTCGCGGCGGTGACGGTTCGCCAGGTCATGGTCCACCGCGTCGTAACCCTGTTGCCGGATATGAGCGTGCAGGACGCGGTTAATCAATACTTTGTCGCGCATGGATTTGGTGGATTTCCGGTTTGCGAGGGGGGCCAGGTTCTCGGGGTGGTCACAGTGCAAGACGTGCAAGCGCTTCCCACTGCGCTCTGGCCGTGGCGTCGCGTTCGCGAGATCATGCGCCCGGTGTCCCCGGTCTTCTGTATCCCTCCGGACTGGTCCGTCATGCAGGCGTTGGACCGCATGGGCCAGGGTGGGTGGGATCGTCTCGTGGTGATGGAGAATGAAGAGATCGTAGGGCTCATCACCCGATCGGCCATCGCACAATTCTTACAGTTACACAGAGCGTAAGGCGTGAATGGTGAGAGGTAAAGCGTTAAGAGATTGAAGGGGCTTCCTCTGCCACCCCTCACATTTCACCTTTTTCGTTTTATGATCAGTCGTTTGCGCGGGCGATGGAAATGTTCTGCGCGATAGAAATACGCACGAGGTGGACCACCAACAGGAATCCATAGACGACGCAGAAGAATTT
The DNA here is from genome assembly GCA_032123755.1 of Nitrospirota bacterium. GTDB lineage: Bacteria > Nitrospirota > Nitrospiria > Nitrospirales > Nitrospiraceae > Palsa-1315. The sequence goes on along the minus strand of JAQBES010000116.1, from coordinate 14,325 downwards.
AAATGTGGCGCGGTAAAAGTCTGTCAAGAGGATGGGAAGACAGAGAGCAAAGAGCAGACTGGCGATCAGCGTCATGAAGGTCAACCGCTTGCAGAACTCATGGGAGGCTTCCCGTCCGTTTTGTTTCAGCGCGCGGGCATAGTGCTCGGCTCGTTGAAGTCTGGCTGCCTGCAGGGCTGCCTCGCCTGTGCCCCAATAGCGCAAGTACAAATAGCCACCCAGAATCAACAACCAAGGTAATGCCCACAACGGCCAGTAGGTCGCTCCTCCGTATATTTCGCTGCTGAGTAATGCGGCGAAGGAGGGGGCAAAGAGCAATCCCAATACCAGCGGCAGGATGCGCTCATCGTTCGGATGTTCGCCCTCTGGTCCGCCATGAATCAGCTCCCGTTCAAATAGGGGGTAGCCGTACTTGAGAACCACGAGGGCGATGGCCGCGCTCATGGTTTTGTCAGGAATATAGCGGATCCAGTTCTGGAACCAATTCACAATCCACCAACTCAGACTTTCACCCCAGGTGAACCCGAAGAGGGATTCGATGTAGAGATGTGCAGTCTGTTCCCATTGGAGGACGCGCTGGCTCATTGATTCGGCGACGTCAGGGTTCAAGGCAAAGGTTGTTGGCTCATGCAGCGCAGCCTGGACAAATGTCCCCGGCAGGCTCATGACGATCGCGCCGCCGACCCCGAAGATATAGAGGAACCAGGCATGGGACAGGGCGGAACTGCGTCCTGTGCGGAGATACTTTTGAAACCCTGGTTGTCTGGCCATCCAACCCCAATAACAGGCGCCGGTCATACTCACCAGCGACCAGGGGAAAATCACCACATCCGCTCCGGTTTCCGGGTACAGCAACCAGTTCACGACGGAATTCGAAAGGAGGGCGACGATGGCTCCCCACCAGGGACCCAAGAGGAAGGAGACCAGCGCTGTTCCCGTCATGTCGAGGAACAGGATACTCTCCAGATGACGGCTCAATGTGAGCCCAACATAGTTGAGAAGCAGTCCTGCTGCGACGATCACGCTGGTTTCGTACAAGAGGAGGTAGGAAACACCGCGTAATGGCTTCGACGAAAAGAAATCGATCGTGGAAGACGAGCTGGAGACCGGACGTTCGGCTGGGGAAGGCGACGGGCGTTCCTTTTTCTCTGTCAGCCGGTGCCGGAAATTCAGCAGCCTATCTATGACGGTCAACATAGCTCCGATGAAGCCCAACACGTAGCCACAGAACATGAACATCTCTTTGCTGAACTCTTCTGGCATGAGACGGCTCCCTTATAGTACCGGTTGCCATTCTAGCCACGAAGGGATATCCCCGCCAGCAAAAGTCCAGAAGCCGACAGGCTGATTTGGTTCATCTGGTTTCTCTGGTTTGTTTTGTTCATTGTTTCTCTTGTTCAACCAAACAAACGAGACAAACCAAATGAATCAAACAGACCAGACCGACCAGCCTGTTATTCTATGCCGGTGGACCATTGGGCAAGGGCGGGTCTGACTGAGCGGCTCTTGTGGCTGCGGCGGACAGCACCTGCGCCTGTTGTTGGAGGAGGTGGGCGACCTCGGCGCCGATCAACAAGAGGGCCGCTGAGTAGTAGACCCATAAGAGCAGTAGAATGACTTCCAAGAGGGATCCATAGAGGTGGGCGTACACGGTCGCATAGGTGCTATAGGTCACGAATAGAAGTTTGGCTGCGACCCAGAGAAGACTGAATGTCAGCGCCCCGATCATTGCCTCACGCCACTGCGGCCGTCGCCGTGGAACGAGCCGATATAGTCCCGTGACTGTGAGAAATGCCAGCGCGAAAGGGAGCGTATAGGAGAGAAATAGATCGTGGGCTGCGAGGGCCAGGAGATCGAGCCCCCAGAGTCTTGGCGCATATCCCGTTAAGAAATTGACGATCTGGGTTGCGCCGTAGGAGAGCAGCAGCACGAGTTCGGTCACAGCGAGCGATGCGACGGCGATGCCGGTTGAGATGAGAGGATGGCGGCGCCAGGTACTCTCGAATACGACGTTCAACGCATAGTCAAGTTCATAGAACACCAACGTGCCGAACCAGGCGAACGTCAGAAACACGGCCCAGCGGACAGTTTCTAAGGCGCTCACCCGATGCAATTCATTTACAATATGTTCTCCCAGCGAGGGGAGAAAACCCTTAAGAAAACTGAGGAGGGCCTGTTCCCCGATGACGTCTTGATTCACCACGAAACTCAGGCCGTAGAGCAAGAGGAAGACGAGCGGGAAGAGCGAAAGCAAGGAGAAAAATGCAAGAGAGGCCGCCAGACTGGCACACCCATGGCGCAGAAATGATCGTACGAGGTCTCGGAGAAAACGAAAGGGCTGCATAAGGCGCGATGGGTGAAGGGCTTATCAACAACGTAGCACGCGTCGCCCTCTCATGCACATCTTTAGCCCGCATCGTTCACGTTGGCTTCTACTGTAATAGCCAACGGTCAGGCGAAGGACATGGGGCCAGCAGGATTCTCAAAAAGGCTGTGCAGCAAGGCCGCAGCGAGTGAAGACCGGAGGCGTCGCTCTTCTCACCCGCCCGCCCCAAGCTGCCAAGACAGCTTGTTCTCCAAGTGGGGTACGTTGAGGATCTGAACGATGTGAGAACGACGCATGGGAAAAGGCGCGTTTCGGCGCGCCTGGGTTGGGCGGGTGAGAAGAGCGGCTTTTTCAGCATCCTGCCAGAGAATTATTTCAGCGTCAGGACCGATTGGAGCGCAAAGCTGACGAGAGGGTCGGGATAGAGGCCGAACAGAATCACACCGGCGACGGCACAGGCCAACACGAAGGATAAGGCCGGTGAGGTCACGAGGCGTGGCGGCGCGACGGAAGAGGGATTCGGATCGCGCATATACATCACCATCACCACCCGCATGTAGTAGTAAGCCGATACGGCGGCAAAGATCAGGGCGATGGCGGCGAGCCAGGTCAATCCTGCTTCGACTGCCGCCATGAACACATAGAATTTTCCGATGAATCCCGCGGTCGGCGGAATGCCTGCGAGTGAACCCATGAAGATCAGCATGAGAAAGGCCGCGAGTGGCTGGCGCTTTGCGAGCCCCGTGAAATCCTCGATCTCTTCTCCCTCGACCCCTCCTTTCCTGAGCATGCCAATGACGGCGAAGGCGCCGAGCGTCATGAATGAATAGAGGGCAAGATAAATCATGACGCTCGCAAGGCCTGGCGTGCCACCGGACGCGCCCACCCCACGGCCGGCCGCCACAAAGCCGATCAATGCGTAGCCGGCGTGCGCGATGCTGGAGTAGGCCAACATGCGTTTGATGTTGGTCTGCACGATGGCGACGACATTGCCGAGCATCAAAGTGATAACGGAGATAAAAAGAAACAGAAGAGACCAATCTGCCTTAAGCCCGCCGAGCCCTTCGACGAAGACACGTATGAATGCGGCAAAGCTGGCGGCTTTTGCGGCCACCGCCATGAAGGCCGTGACGGAGGTTGGGGCGCCCTGATAGACGTCGGGCGTCCACATATGGAACGGCACCGCGGCGAGCTTAAAACCGAAGCCGACCGCAATCAGAATCGTGGCGATCAGCACGAGAGGATCATCCGCCCCGCGAGTTCCGATGGCATCCGCGATCGATACTAGCTTGGTGCTGCCGGCCAGGCCGTAAAGCAACGAGATGCCGTACAACAGAATCCCCGAGGAGAAGGCACCCAGGACGAGGTATTTGGCTGAGGCCTCCAACGAATGAGGTTTCGACCGGTTGAGCCCGGTCATGACATAGAGCGAGAGAGTCATGAGCTCGGTACCGAGATATATTGTGAGCAAGTCGGCGCCAGAGACCATGACCATCATGCCGGAGAGGGAGAGGAGAATGAACCCATAGTATTCGCCGAGGTGTATGCGCTCCGCTTTCAGATAGGGCAGGGACATAAAAATGGTCAGGCCGGCCACGCCATAGAGGAGGATTTTCCAGAATCTGGCATAGGCATCGATCACCACCAGGTCGCTAAACGCAGATACACGGACATTCAGTGTGCTGATCTGCCAGCCGGTGATTCCAAGACAAAGGGCAAGGGCACCCACACTCAGCCAGGCTAGGAGATCTCGTCGAGAGGCGGGGGTGATGGGGTCCAATGCAATGACGAGACAGGCCGTGACGACGATAATGAGTTCGGGAAGCAGGGCCAAGAGGTCAGCTCCGTACAGACTCATCGCGATGTGCCTTGAATTTTCAGTGGCTCTCGGCTATCCACCAGCAGTGGCGCTGTCCCTCCGGCAGAGGGATGAGCGGTCGGCGCGAGCTTTGCCCGGGACATGGAGGCAAGCGTGTTGGTCACGCTCTCGTGCATCCGACTCACGAGCGGATTGGGGTAGAGCCCGATCCAAAACACCAACAGTGCCAGCGGCACCAGCGTGGCGAACTCCCGTTGGGTGAGGTCCCTGAGCTTCGGGAGGTAATGCGGGGATGGGATCCCGAAGACCACACGCTGGATCATCCATAGGAGATACGCAGCGGCGAGAATTATACCTAGCGACGCAAAAGCGGTCGCAACTTTGCTCCAGAGAAACGTGCCGACGAGTACGAGGAATTCTCCGACAAAACTATTGGTGCCGGGAAGGCCGAGCGAGGACAAGGCGAAAATCACCAACAGGGCGGCATACCTCGGCATCGGTGCGGCCAATCCGGCATTGTCGGCGATCAACCGGCTGTGGGTGCGCTCATAGATCATGCCGACGCAGAGGAACAGACCGCCGGTCGTAATTCCATGATTGACCATTTGGAGGACGGCTCCTTCGATGCCCTGTTGGTTCAAGACAAACAGGCCAAGGGTGACGAATCCCATGTGGCTCACGCTCGAATAGGCGATCAGTTTCTTGAGATCGACCTGGGCCAGCGCCATATAGGCGCCATAGATGATCGCGACGATGGAGAGGACGACCATCACGGGGGTGAAGGTACGACTGGCATCCGGCAGCATCGGTAAACTGAATCGCAGAAATCCATAGGCACCCATTTTCAGGAGGATGCTGGCGAGGATGACGCTGCCGGCGGTTGGGGCCTCAACGTGGGCGTCCGGCAGCCAAGTGTGAAACGGAAACATGGGGACCTTCACCGCAAAAGCGGCGAAGAACGCCAGGAAGAGCCACATTTGCAGCGAAGCTGGGTAGGTGCCCTGGCTTAAGGCGAGGATGTCGAACGTGTGCCCTCCATAAAAGTACAGGACGAGGATGGCCACGAGTAGGAGCACGCTCCCTGCGAGGGTATATAAAAAGAACTTGATGGCCGCATAGAGCCGGTTCGGTCCTCCCCACACACCGATGAGGAGGTACATCGGAATCAGCATCGCCTCCCAAAACACATAGAACAGCACGAAGTCCAACGCGATGAACACCCCCACCATGGCTGTTTCCATGACTAACAGCATGGCCATAAAGCCCCGGACTCTTATGGTGATCGCATTCCAGGATGCCAAGACACAGAGGGGCATGATCCCGGCAGTCATCAAGACCAGCGGGAGACTGATTCCGTCGAGACCCAGGCTGTAATAAATGGGAGGGGCCGTGATCCAGGCGACGTGTTCGGTAAACTGCATCTGACTGGCCTGTGGGTCAAAAAGCCACCAGAGCGGGATGGCAACGAACAGGTCGGCCAGGGTCGCGGCCAGCGCAATCCATCGAGCGGTCGATTCCGTTACGAAATACATCGCGATGGCTCCCGCAAGGGGCAGAATGAGGAGAAGAGAGAGCCAGGGAAATGAACTGGTCATTGGTCTATAGTCAATTGGTAATTGGCATTGGCAAGAGAACAGCTGTTCGTTGTTCCCATTGACCAGTGACCGTTAACCATTGACGCTCCTTACAAGAAAAAGTACATCGTAAAAAGGGCCACAGCCCCGAGCGCCATGCCGAGCGCATAATGTTGCGCCTGCCCGCTTTGCATGAGCCGCAAGAACCAGCCTCCCCAGGCGATCGCGCGCGCCACGCCGTTCACCGCGCCGTCGATCACGTTCACATCCACGCGCTTCCACAGTTCGGTTGCGGCAAAAAATGTGGGGCGGACGATCGTTCGATCGTAGGCCTCGTCGACATACCATTTATTCAGTGAGGCCTGATACAACGACTGCCACCGCCGAACGAATCGATCCGGCAGCGCCGGGTTGAGTACATAGACATAATAGGCGCCGGCGATCCCGAGTAATCCCATGCCCGTGGCCACCACCATGATGCCAATGGCGGCTCCTCCCTCGTGATCAGCGCCGCCCGTGCTTGTCTCGAACATTGGTTCAAGAAACTCCGGAATGCCCAGATAGCCTGTAAGGATGCTGAGCACTGCCAGGATTATCAGCGGCAGGGTCATGGTTTTCGACGGCTCGTGTACGTGGCCTGCATGATGAGGATCGACATGCGAGGGGCCCCAAAACGTGACGAAGACCAGCCGGAAGCTGTAGAACGCCGTCATCAACGCCGTTACGAGTCCCAGGACCGTCAAGCATTGTCCGAGCGGGCCGGCCGACCAAGCCGAGACGAGCAGGTTGTCCTTGCTAAAGAATCCTGACGTCAGGGGGAATCCTGCGAGCGCGAGTGAGCCCACCACGAACGTCCAATAGGTAACCGGCAATTTGTCTTTTAATCCGCCCATGCGCCGCATATCCTGCTCGTGATGCAGGGCGATGATGACGGACCCGCAACCGAGAAACAGGAGGGCTTTGAACGCGCCGTGGGTCAGCAGATGGTACATGCCGGCGGCATAGGCACCGAGACCACAGGCCATGATCATGTAGCCAAGCTGGCTGACTGTCGAGTAGGCCACGACACGCTTGATATCGGTCTGGGTCAAGGCGATGGTTGCCCCAACGACCATTGTCACTCCGCCGGTGATCGCCACGACTGTCATGGCGGCGGGAGACAGGTTATACAGCGGAGCTAATCGCGCGACCATGAACACACCCGCGGTGACCATCGTCGCAGCATGAATGAGCGCCGAGATGGGGGTGGGACCTTCCATTGCATCCGGCAGCCAGACGTGGAGTGGGACTTGGGCTGATTTGCCGATTGCGCCGGTGAATAATAAGAGGCAGATGAGTGTGAGCACGGAGACGTCCCAGGTTCCTCCAAACGGACCGAGGACATTCATGACGTCGCCCGCGGATTCGTGCGCTCGGGCAAAGATCTCGTAATAGTCGAGTGATCCAAAGCTGTACCAGACCAACAGGAGGCCGAGCATGAAGCCGAAGTCGCCGACGCGGTTGACGATGAAGGCCTTCGTGGCGGCGGAGCAGGCAGCCGGACGCTCGTACCAGTGGCCGATGAGCAAATAGGAACAGAGACCGACTGCTTCCCAGAAAATGAAGAGTTGAAGCAGGTTGTCCGCCATCACCAACATCAGCATCGAGAAGGTGAAGAGGGCGATATAGCTGAAGAAGCGGGCATAGCCAGGCTCTCCGTGCATGTACCCGATGGTATAGATGTGGACGAGTGAACTCACGGTCGTGACGAGAAGCAGCATGACGGCGGTGAGCCGGTCGACGGAGAAGCCGATGTGAATATCGAGTATGCCTGAGGTCAGCCAGGTATAGAGAGGGAAGCTCGTCTGATGGCCGCTGGCCACGTCGAAGAAGACCAAGAGCGAGAGCAGTAACGACACGACGACCGCTGGGACGGCGACAAGATGGGCCTTGTCCTTGATCCAATGTCCGAAGATTCCGAGAATCAGGAAGGCGGCGAAGGGAAGCAGTGGAATCAGTGCGTACGTCATAAAGAGCTAATAGCTTCTGGCACATGGCCCATAGCAAAGAGCTGCTGGCGGACGAGAGGCGGGTTGTAGCTTGGCGTCGACCCGCTCCGCAGCGCTCGGGCTTTTTCTCTTGCTAGTAGCCATACGCTATATGCCATCAGCTCTGCGATCCGTTCTACCATTTCAGCAACTGAAATTCGTCGATGTTGATCGTGGACTTGGCCCGATACAAGGCAATGATGATGGCTAACCCGACCGCGACTTCTGCCGCGGCGACCGTGAGGGCAAAGAAGACGAAGACTTGCCCCGCGACGTGGTGGAAGTACTGCGAAAAGGCGACGAAGTTGATATTCGTCGCATTTAACATCAGTTCGACCGACAGCAAGATGATGATGATGTTCCGACGCAGGAGGACTCCGATGACTCCGGTCAGAAATACAATGCCGCTCAGCAGGAGATAGTAGGACAACGGGACCGTCATGATTCCACAGGCTCCCCCAGGTCTTTCTTGGCCAGAATGATCGCGCCGATCATCGCCACGAGGAGAATCAAGGACGCCACCTCGAAGGGAAACAGATAGGTGGAAAAGAGCACGTCACCGATGGCTTCGGTATTGCCGGTTTCTCCGACGATGGTTTCTGTGCCGGTTGCCACGACCGGGGCCGTCCAGCCTTTCATTGCCGCGAGGATGACGGTCTCGATGACCAGCGTCACCCCCACCGCGGCAGCCATGGGCCACTGCCGATGGTAACGGATATCCTGTCGCAGGTTCAGTAGCATCACGACGAAGAGGTACAGGACCAAGATGGCGCCGGCGTAGACAATGATTTGAACGGCTGCGAGGAATTCCGCGTGGAGCGTGACGTAGAGCCCCGCGACGTGAAAAAGCGTGATCAGCAGCGCCAGCGCGCTGTAGATGGGATTGCGTACCGCCACGACGACCACCCCTGCGGCGGCAATCACGAATGCAAAATAGAAAAAGAATACCTGTTCCATCACACATTCCTCTGTGCCGCTAGACGGATGCCGGTTCCACAGGCCGTGGTGCGTGAAACGCGGGACATGCGAGAATGGCGCGACGTGCAAGCCAGCCGAATCCGGGCAAGTCAGTGAACTCTACCTGTCTCGCCCCTCTCGTATGTTTGGCCTATCTCGCTTTTCTCGCTATTCCCGCCCGTCCCGCCGGCCTCGCGCAGGCAATTCACCCAGGTTTTTGCGGCAGGTGCTTGAACGCGACGTTGAAGAACGCCACATTCCGGTGCTGAAGCTCCAACTGTTTCTCGCGAACCGGGAACGACCGGTCACCGATGGCGAGCAATTGTTCCTTGTTCAGGTGCAGTTGCCGCTTGTCGTACACTGACCACTCGTATTCGCGCGTCATGCCGAGGGCATCCACCGGACAGGCATCGACGCACATCCCGCAGAACAGACAGCGGGTCATGTCCATGTAATATTCTTTCGAGTAGCGCTTCGTCGGCTCGCCAGGCACTTCCGCGCTGACCACGCGAATCACCCGCGACGGGCAGGCAGCCTCGCACAGATCGCAGCCGACACATTTTTCCGTTCCGTCGTCGTACCGCAACAAGGCCAGCATCCCGCGATAGTTGTCCGGCAGCGTTCGCTTTTCGTGCGGGTATTGCAGGGTGATTGGCCGGTAATGGATCAAATGCGAGATCGTCGCTTTCATCCCGACGAGGATTTCGTAGAAGGTGATGGTCTTGATCCACGTCTTGAAAGTCATGTTGATCTAGTCTGTGTTGGCTGCCTGGTTTATGTGGTTGTTCCGGTTTGTCTAGTTGGGTTCGATGCCTGCGCCCTCTGGCCAGAGAAACGAAACAAACCAGATAGCCCGTTTCAGCCCCTCGGAAAGAAATACACGGTAATGGCCGTGATGATGATGTTGGCCAGCGCGATCGGCAACATGACCTTCCAGCCGAACCGCATCAATTGATCGTAGCGCAGTCGGGGCAACGTGGCACGTATCCAGACGAACACGAAGAGGAAAAAATAGACTTTAGCCGCAAACCAGGCGATGTGTTCTATCCAGGCCAGCTGTTCAAGGCCGACATACTCGAAGATCGTGCCGGGATAGGGGGCGTTCCAGCCACCCAAAAACAACGAGGCGGCGACGCAGGACACGAGGGTCATGCTGGCGTATTCCGCGCTGACAAAGAAGGCGAACCGCATGCCGCTATATTCCGTAAAGAATCCGGCCACGAGTTCGCTTTCTGCCTCCGGCAGATCGAACGGAATACGATTGGTCTCGGCCACGGCAGAAATGATGAAGACGACAAAGGCGAAGATTTGGGTATGGATAGGAAAGAATCCATCGGGGCGTGCTCCCCAGATGAACCAGTGCCAGAAGCCGCCTGCCTGGGCTTCGGTGATGTCCACGAGGCTCAGAGACCCTGCCAGCAGCAGCACGCCGACGATGGCCAGCCCGACGTTCAACTCGTAGCTGATGACCTGGGCCGCGGCGCGCAAGCCTCCCAGCAATGAGTACTTGCTGTTGGATGACCAGCCTCCCAGGATAATGCCGAAGGCGCCGATCGAGGCAACCGCCAGGATGTACAAGATTCCGATATTGATGTCGGCGACGACGAACGGTTTGACCGTGATCCCGAAGATGTCCATGGTCATGTTCGGGCCAAAGGGGATGACGGCGAATCCAATCATAGCGACGATCACAGTCAGGATCGGCGCTATGGCGAACATGGCCTTGTTCGCGCCGGCCGGCGTGATGTCCTCTTTGAAGAACAATTTGATGCCGTCGGCGACCGGTTGGAGGACTCCATAAGGACCGACTTCCATCGGGCCCATGCGATCCTGCATCCAGCCGAGCACCTTCCGCTCGAAATAGGTCATGGTCGCGACCGTTATGATCACGATGCCCAATTCTGCCAGTATCTGGGCGAGCGAAACCGCAAGTCGCAAGCTTAGTTCAGTCACGACAGCACTCCCGGATGACAAGTGAAAAAACCATTGGTTCTTGTCCGCTCAAGTCGTTTTCATCACCGACACGGACGCCGTCCGACAGGACGGGACTTTCGTGTCCGGATCGATGACACAGTCAAAGAGTCGGAGGGCATCCTGCGCGAAGTGATCGGGAAGCCAGGCCAATCCCTCGGGCACGCGATCAAACACTTTCACGGTGGTCGTGAATTCGCCCCGGTTGTTCGAGAGGCAAACTCGATCCCCCGTGCCGAGGGCGAATCGGGCGGCATCCAGGGGATTCATCTGCAAGAATCCGCTCGGCTCGATCTGCAGCAGTCCCTTCGAATGGGTCGACAGCTTGCCTGAATGGAACAGGCTCTGGACCAGCCCGAGCTGAACCGTTCCCTCCGGACGCACGGCTCGCGCGGGCAGAGTATACCGAGTCGCAAGGTCCTGGCGATATCCCCCGGTCACATATCGGTCGACGGTCGTAGGATCCACTGCGGGAGGGATCGGCGATGGGCCGAGTGATCTGTAACCGGGAATCACCGCTCGGATCTCTTTGAGGATTTCCTTGGCCTCGCCGTATTCCAACGGTACGCCGAGGAAGATCGAGAGGGCCGACAGGATTTCCCAGTCGGGGCGGCTGTCCCCTACCGGATCGATCGCGGGTCGAACGGCCTGGACATGGCCCTCGGTATTGGTGAAGGTCCCGGCTTTTTCCATAGCAGAGGCGGCCGGGAGCACCACATGGGCGAGCGCTGCCGTTTCCGTGAGAAACAGTTCCTGGCAGACAAGGAGATCGAGTTTTTCCAGGGCCTCTTTGACTCCGGTCTGGGGCGGAAGGCTCCCGACAGGATTTTCTCCGATGATGAAGAGGCTTTTGATGGTTCCGGCTTGCGCTCGGTCGATCATCTCGATGAGTGTGGCTCCTGCTGCCAGAGGGAGCTCCTCTTTCCAGGCACGAGTCATCTGGGCGCGCGCGTCCTGATCGGTGAGGTCGAGCGCGCCTGGCAGCAGTTCCGCGACCGCTCCCATTTCAACCGCCCCTTGATCGTTATTCTCTTCCGCCAAGGGAGCAAAGCCGCAGCCTTGTGCGGTCAACTTTCCGGACAAGAGAAGTAGATCGAGAAGATTGAGACAGATGCCATAGCCGCCCTGGCTGCGTAACAGGGTCTGGCCGGCGAGCACCACGACACGGCGTCCTCCAGCCATGGCGGCGGCCATGTGTGCGAACGATTCTCGTGACACCCCTGTGCTCAGGGCCAGATCGTCCCAGGATAGTTGCTGGACCGCTTGAGAGACGGCTGAGACGTAGTCCACCGCTCGTTGTCGGAGCGTACTGTCGATATGGTTTTCCTCGACCACAGCCTTCAGCAGGCCCAGGACGGCTGCGCCGAACTGAGACGGTGCCACACAGAGATGGTGCTGTGAGAGGTTGGAAATGTTGCTGATCGTGCCGATCGCGGGCTGGATCGCCTCGATCGTCAACAATGTCGCGTCGTATTTCTTGACGGCTTCTTTTACTTTAAGACCGGTAATCGGATTGGTTTCAGTGATGTTGGTGCCGACCAGAAGGAGCACGTCCGCTTGCGCGATGTCCTCAAACGTCACGGTCCAGCGATGCGTGCCTTGCACCCGTCGCTTGGCCTGCACTCCGTTGACATGGCCGTACCGCGCACTGCTATCGAGGTTATTGGTCCCGATCGTGAGGCGCATGAACTTCTGGAACAGATAGAGTTCTTCGTTGGTACAGCGACCGGAAATCAGACCGCCGAAGGCGTGCGGGCCATGCGCTAGCTTGAGCCGGTTGGTCTGTTCGGCCACAAACTTCAACGCCTCTTCCCACGTGGCTTCGACCAGGGCGCCGTTTCGTCTGATCAACGGATGGGTCACGCGGCTGGGATGGCTCGTCGCGTGAAATCCAAAAAATCCGCGCGCACACAGGTCGCCGTTGTTGCGACCGGCACCCTGGGCGCTGTTCACCTCGATCAACTCCTGGTCTTTGGTTTGGACCGTGATCTGGCAGCCGTCGCCGCAAAATGTGCAGACCGTGTCGGCGCGTTTAAGCATCCAGGGGCGGTATTCGTACATGGAGAGTCGGCTGACGATGGCACCGACCGGGCAAATCTGTACGCAGCCGCCGCAGAATTCGCAATCCAAGGGATGGGCACCGAAATGCTTGATCTCGGTCATCGTGCCTCGGCCGACCGGGGCGAGGGCCTTGACGTCCATGACCTCGTCGCAGTAGCGGACACAACGCAAACATTGCACACAACGGTTCATCTGCGTTTCGATAAGGGGGCTGAAATATTCCTTCTTGAATATGCGTTTGGTCTCGACAAATCGACTGGCGGTCGCGGTGTATTCATGGGAGAAATCTTGGAGGTCGCACTTCCCGCCCTGATCGCAGACCGGGCAATCCAACGGATGATTAGCCAGGATGAATTCGAGCACCGACTTGTGGGCGTCGTGAACGACCGTCGTGGCCGTCCGAACAGCCATGCCCTCGGTCGCGACGGTGCTGCAAGAGGTCTGGAGTTTCGGCATCTTTTCGACTTCGACCAGGCACATGCGACAGTTCGCATCCGGCTTGAGTTTCGGATGGTAGCAGAAGTGCGGGACCATCACGCCGATCCGCCGAGCGGCTTCGATCACCAGCGTGCCTTTCGGCACCGAGATGGGAATGCCGTCGATGGTTAGTCGAACTTGTTCGGTTGTCATATTAGCCATAGCGTGTCTTCAAGTCAGAAAGTCTTCAAGTCGAAACGTCCGACGCCGTAGACTTTGTGACGTGACGATTTTATGACGTTCGACCGTCATCAATGTCTCACTCCCGTCGGCTCCAGCTTGATCAGATTCGCTGCCTCTGCTTCGTGAATCAGCGTGACGTACTCAGACCGCCAATGTTTGAGCGTGCTCATAATCGGAGCCACTTCCGCATCGCCGAAGGCGCAGACCGTCCGGCCCTCGATGTTCTTGCATAGATCGACTAAGGTTTCAAGGTCCTCCATCCGCCCTCGCTTCCCGACGATTCGGCGCATGGTTTGCACCAGCCAGGCGCTTCCTTCTCGGCAGGGAGTGCACTTGCCGCAGGACTCATGATAGAAAAACTCCATGAGGCGGAGCGCGGCCCACACCATGTCCGTGCCCTCTTCCATCACGGTAACCCCGCCGGAGCCGAGCATGGAGCCGGCGGCGGCGACGGACTCAAAATCGAGTTTGACGTCGAGATGGTCCGGCGTGAGGAATGGCGCTGACGCCCCACCCGGGATGAAGGCCTTGAGCGGTTTGTCGGAGCGCATACCCCCGGCTTGCTCATAGATCAATTCGCGGAAGGTGATTCCCATCGGCATTTCATAGTTCCCCGGCCGTTTCACATGGCCGCTGACGCAGAAAACTCTGGTGCCGGTGCTCTTCGGCGGGGAGCCAATCGACGTGAACCATTCGGGGCCCCGGCTGATGATGTGAGGGAGATTAGCGAGAGTCTCGACGTTGTTCACCACGGTCGGTTTATTGTAGAGACCGTGTGTCGCAGGGAAGGGCGGCTTGACCCGCGGAAGGCCACGCTTGCCTTCGAGCGATTCCAGCAAGGCTGTTTCTTCTCCGCAGATATAGGCGCCGGCGCCTCGGTGCACCCACACATTGGCGGTGATCCCTGACCCCAGGACGTTCGTGCCGATG
>JAQBES010000115.1:0-57440 GCA_032123755.1 Nitrospirota bacterium | reverse complement strand
TTGATCTCTTCACGAAGGTAGAGGTTCTCAGCCTCGAGTCGATTCTTGAGCTGTGCGACTTCGGTAAAGAGTTGCGCATTCTTGATCGCAATGGCTGCCTGGTTGGCAAAGACCGCCAACCGCTCGAACTCCTCTTCACTCAGCGGCCGTCGCCCGAACATCGCAATGACGCCGAGCAGATCCCAGCGGAACTTCAACGGATAACCGGCAAATGAACGAAGCCCGTTGTCTTCCATCCACTGTTTGTTCGGCAGCCGGTCGTCACCGAGTATGTCGTTCGTGTACATTGATCCGAAGCCTTGAGCGATCTTCCCGATCTTGAGCGCCCCCAGCGGAATGCGACGGTACTCCCCGTCGAGATTGGTGTAGAGCCCTGCGCTCGCTTCAAGGTGCAGGCAGCGAGTTCGATTCGTGCAGTCTGCGGCTTTGTAACAATCGGCGCACAGATCGCCGGGGCCCAAGAGCCAGATACGGGCGAAGGCACCATCGAGTTCGTCGACAAGTCCTTGCGTGATGGTGGTAAGAACCACCTGAAGGTCGAGACTCGACGCCATCTGAAGCGTAATCCGCTCCAACACGTCGCGAGATCTGGAAGAAGGAAGCGAGGAAGGGGGAACTGTCCATCTGGTTATCTCCGCGCCGGCTTTCGCCCGGCTCGGTGGACGATAAGTACCTAGCAGAGGATTGTCAACTTAGTTTCTAACTCAAGGGCAACAACTTGGCCCATTAGGGCTTGAAGTGTTGCCCTTGAGTTAGAGCCTAAAAATGGCGATCAGTGGGGAGAGGGATCGAGTGTGATGGAGTGCGATTGAGGTGGATCTGGAATCGAGAGTAAAACCGGGAGCGAACCGGGAGTGAAATCGGGAGCAGAAAAACTCGAACGGTGGACTCGCACGGAACAAGATGCATCACCAACTCCCCTCCCCTTATTACCTCATCCTGAACGTCTAGAAAGCCCTGAGAGGGTTTTATAGACAACGGTGATAGCCAATGGTCATGCTCGCCATCCCACATGCGGCTGAGCGCCTTGACACCTCCCCACGGTCGGCCTAGCCTTGCCGCTGTCACGAATCCCCCTTTCGCCTACACGCCTATGTCCTGAGCGAGAGCGGACTTCTGCGGCAGGCCAAACAGCCTAACGTTCCATCAACGCACGTCTCTGAAGAAGCAAGAGTGCGCGCTATGCTGAACATGAAAACTCGTGGGGTGTGGGTCCTGGCAATGTTATTGTTGCTGCCCGGGAGCGCTTTCAGCCCCATCTATACCAGCAAGGATCTTGCGCGTCTTCCGTGCGAATCACCCGCATCCAAGTTTTTCTACCCCGTGGAGTTCGATGCAGATGGCAACATTCTGTACGAGGATCAGCTCCACGCGGCGAAGGTTGCAGCACTCACACGGCGGGACATCATCATCTTCGTGCATGGGTGGGACAAAACCGCGGGGAGTGCAGAAGGGAACTATCAAGAGTTTCTGTGTCGCTTATACTGGCGTGGGGTAGGCGCGCAGTATCTTGCCGAGGACCAGGCAATAGTCATCGGCGTGTTCTGGCCGTCGACCATACTCCGCAATCACGAAGACTTCCCTCTGATAAAACCCGTCTCCTATTACATCATCAGAGCACGAGCCGATACGTTTGCGGTGGAAGGCATTCAAAAGCGGCTCTTACCAGCGATCCTGGACACCGCAGACCGTGATCATGAGATACGTCTGCACATTATTGGTCACAGTTTTGGCGCACGGATGCTGATCCAGGCCGTTTCCGATTATTTTCGTCAGAGCATCCTCGACGAACTTCCGCACTCCTTCAGCTCGGTCAACTTTGTCTTGCTCCTACCCGCGATCGAACCGGGTATAGAAAATTCGCAGGCCTCCCACTTTATTTCAGCGATCAACCAGCTGTTGGGTGCGCGGGATCCCGTGCGACGTTTGGAGCCTGAACATCTGCGAATATTCAATGTCTACTCGGAGCGGGATTGGGCAAACCGTGTTCTCTTCCCGATCAGTGAAGCTCTCAATTTCAAGATGCCCTCCTGTTCGATAGGGGCCTGTGGAGAACCGTCTGCCCCTGTGCTCACGGTGGACGAGGCCGGCACCATCAACGAGTGGACGCCCAATAGTGGTCGAATCTGGAACGTAAAAGCCGACTCCATTATCTCGTCCCATTCGGACATCTATACGAGTCGACGAGTAGCGGGGTTGATTTGGAGCTTGATTGCCGCAAAGGAGTTAGCTCCGAGTGATCTGGGGATACCCCAGTCACTGCCTCCATAGTTATTAGTTATCTTGGCACCGACTTCCTGAAAAACTCGGCTCTCAAGAACTGCCAATACGTACCATCATGTTCCAGCTCTCCCATCGTGTGGTTTGATCCGTACCCTTCTACACTCGGCCTCCCTGCGAGGCTCCCATGCCCTTCTCAGTTCGTCCCTACCTCCGCTTCCCTGTGTATTGCTCCGTCACATACCATGCTGGCCTGTTCCAAGGACAAGGCACCGTCTGGAACTTTTCGCTATACGGGCTGGCGACTTTCGGGCGATCTGCCCCTGCGACCAGGGGAAACTCTCCGCTGACCGTCACGCTGCCCAATAAACAACGAATAGAAGTACCTGAAGCCGTCGTGCGGTGGTCGAGGGGACAGGAGTTCGCCGTGGAGAATGTGTTGATTGAGCAGCACAACCATGTGCGTCTTCAGCATTACGTGAATCGCTTGGTTCGAGAACCGGAGAGGATGAGCCAATTAGTGCTGACAGCCCCAAACGGGAATCGAAGACCCTTCTAAAAGCTGTCAGCTGAAAACATCCAGGGGAAACTGACCCTCCCCCACTGGGCGGAGATGGCGTGAGATTTTGAACCGTGGGCAGAATGCGAGGAAAGCAAGTGTGTCCGGAATCGGAGGGAAGACACGCCGAGTTCCACAGGCAGCCAGGACCTCAGATGTCGTCAGGTCGACGACTCTGAGAAGCTGCTTATCTCTCGCTATTAAGACGCTCGGAAGCCAGGCGTGCTATTCGTTCATCCTCCTCACTTCGAGCTATTCGCTGAACATACGCATTCAACATAAATAGCCCGAGGACAACGATTCCCCCTAAAACGAACCACGCCATATCTCCCAATACCCAATCAGGATCCTTAAATATGTTTTCTTCTTCCATCAGCGCAGCTCCTTGTTGAGTGAGTTTTTCGACATGCTACCTTCCAGACAACCCTTCAAGCTGCATGAACGTAAACTCATACGCCATGGCTTTCAAGCACGAAGTCTGCAAAGGCCGCCGTGATCTATGTCATAGCGCCATCCATCTGGGGACTGATTGATCTTCCACTGCGCGCAGATTTCTCACCCGCCCATCCCTCCGATTGGTTTGCAATCGATCTCCCGAACGTGCCAGTAGCCCCCCGTCCTGAACCTCTCACCAGTCCGGTGCCACCGTGGGAGTGGCGACGATTGAGGCGATCCCGCTAGTCTCACTGAACGAACCATCTGTCACCGCGCCCCTCGCCTGCCGAACAAACCTTGTATTCTGGCCACAGTTCTGAATCTATCGCCATCACACTCCCGCACCATGCAAAGGAGGGGGTAACCTGTGAGAGTTGCAAAGAATTATCTCACTCTGTCACACTTCATCATCATCCTTCACGTTCTCACTAGGTGAGCCTTCTAAGCTGAGGGTCGCTGGTACGATTCCAGCCGGGCGCGCCACGGGGTTTCCTATCCATGCGCTGGTTGATTCGCCCTTCCCGTCTTGCGATCCTTGCCCTGGGCGTGGTGCTTCTCTACACGCTCGTTGGGTTTTTTCTCGTTCCCTACCTGATTAAAGCCTACGCGATCCCTGCTGTTGCCGAGAAGCTCAAACGCCCAGTGCTGGTCAAAGAGGTGGAGTTCAATCCCTTTACACTTTCGCTTCGGGTGACGGGCTTGGAAATTCGAGAGGCGGATCAGTCTGCCTTGATCGGGGTTGACGAGTTCTTCGTTAATTTTCAGGCAAGCTCCCTCATTCGTCGGGCCTATGTGTTCGATACCATTCGGCTCACGGTGCCCTATGTGTCCGCACGAGTGTTCAAAGATGGACGCATGAATCTGGCGGAGCTTGTACCGCCGGACGATGGATCACATCCTGTCGCGCCCCTGCAAGCCGAGAAGCCCTCAGCCAAGATGCCTGCTATTGAGATCGGAGAGTTCGAGCTCGCGCAAGGGATCGTCGAATTTCGCGATGAATCGAAGCCCAATCCCTACGTGCTCGATATCGTCCCGATCCATCTTGTGCTCAAGAATTTCCATACCAAGCCAGGCGGCGACAATTCGTACGCCTTCACAGCGGAGTTGGGCAAGGGCGAAACTCTCTCCTGGGCCGGCACTGTCTCGCTCGAACCGATTCAATCCTCCGGCAAGTTTTCCCTCTCCGGCGTGAAGCTGGCCAACCTGTGGCAGTACCTCCATGATCGATTCCGCTTCGATGTCACCGATGGCACGATTGCAGCCGATGCCAGGTACGCGCTCGATGCAGGTGCGACTCCCTTCAAGCTTCAAATTTCACAGTTGAACTTCCAGATCGAGAAACTCGCACTCAGGGAGGATGGAAGCCTCGATCCGGTGATCACGATTCCGGCGTTGAATGTTGAGGGTGTTGACGTGGATCTCGCGACGCACGAGGTCACGGTTGGGAACGTCGCAGTTGAGCGTGCGTCATTCACTGCTTGGCTGAATCCCGACGGCACTGTGAACTACCAGCAGATGTTTGCTCCTGTGGACTCCGTCGAGCCTCCGCCCGTTGCGAGCAACTCCTCACTACAATCCAAAGATGAGAAGCCGTGGGCTGTCTGGCTCAAGGCGGTCACGCTGCAGGACCATTCGATCGATTTCGACGATCGCACATTGCCGACTCCACCCCATGTCGAAGTGCGGGCCTTGACCATCAAGACCCACGACCTACGGATTCCGATCAAAGAGGCCCTGCCGATTGAGGTGGCGATGCAGCTGAATGAAACCGGGACTATTCGTGTAGATGGATCGGTGTTGCCCAACCCGTTGCAGGCTGATGTCGCCCTGGTGCTCAAAAACATTGCGATCAGACCGTTTCAGTCATATTTTGAGAAATTTGCGCGTATCGATGTGCGGTCCGGTGCCATCAATCTAGATGGGACGCTGCATCTTGCCACCGAACATCCGAACGGTCCGCTCATGTCGTATGAAGGCAATGCCGGCGTCGAGGCATTGAGCGTGGCTGACCGCGATCAGGGTGACGAGGTGGCCTCGCTGCAAGCATTGTCCCTCAACACAGTTCATGTGACCGTAGATCCAACCACGGCCTCGATTAAAGAGGTGGGCCTGCAGCAGCCTTTGGTACATCTCGTCGTGCATCCAGACGGCGAATTGAATCTCGGCAAGCTTGTCTCTGCGTCGCCGTCATCGGCCTCAGTGGATGAGAAGGCTGTGGAGCCTCAGAAAGCCAAGAGCCCACCCGTTCCGGTGGCGATCGGTGTGGTGAAACTCGTCAAAGCGGTCATGACGTTTCGAGATGACTCGGTGCAACCTCCTGTCCGGACCGGGCTTTCAGATCTGACCGGTACGATCAAGGGACTATCGTCGAAGCAACTGGCCAGGGCGGACGTTGACCTCACCGGTCGAGTGGGTAAGATGGCGCCACTCAAGATCGCGGGGATGATCAATCCTCTGAGCGAAGATGCATTTACGGATCTCACGATTACCCTTGGGGGGATGGACTTGACTGCAGGAGGCCCATACAGCGGCAAGTATGTGGGCTATGGATTATCGAAAGGGAAGCTCTCGCTCGATCTGAGGTACAAGGTCTCCCGAAAACAACTTGAAGCTGAAAACAAAGTGGTGGTCGATCAACTGACGTTCGGGGAGAAGGTCGACAGTCCGAATGCGACGGCGCTGCCTGTGAAGCTTGCTGTGGCGCTCTTGAAAGATCGCAAGGGACGAATCGATATCGATCTGCCCATTCGCGGCGACCTTAAGGATCCCGACTTCAAGTACGGCAGGGTGGTGGTCTCAACGTTGCTCAATCTGCTCACAAAGATTGTGGCGTCTCCGTTTACGCTGATGGGAAAACTTATTCCTGGCGGTGGCGATGCCAAAGAGCTGCAATATCTCGAATTTGATCCTGGCGCTGCCGCAATTGTTACGACAGAACTGAGGAAGGTCGAGGCCATTGCGCAGGGGCTCGAGGAACGGCCTGGTTTGCGACTGGAGATCACCGGCACTGCCGATCCTGTTCGTGATCGAAAGGTGCTTGCTCTTCAGAAGCTCAACGCACAACTGCGCGCCAGATGGCAACAGGGGAAGGGTAGATCGAAAGAGACTGACATACCGATTGTTGAGGAGGAACGCGCGATCAAAGATCTCTTCGATCAACAGCGTAGCCGGCAGCCTATAGCGGCGCCGGCGGAGGGTGCGCAGGTCGCTTCGAAACCGCCTACGATTGAGGACATGCGGCAACAGCTCGTTGCCGCCATGCCGGTGCCCGATTCGGATCTCCGCCTCCTGGCACAGCAACGGGCGGAACAGATGCATGGACAATTAGTCGTGAACGGCAAGCTTGCCGACGAGCGTGTGCTCTTGACCGACGTCGATCTGACCGCGTCGGATCATGAAAAGGTGAGAAGTCGATTGAACATTACGGCTGATCAATAATCCGCGCTTCCCCCTTGCACTTCGTCCAGGAAGAACGGTATCGCATTGTGATGAGCGATCTCGATTCATTGGCTTGAAGAGTGGAGGGTACCATGGCACTACGACTAGAAGATGAGGCACCGAATTTTACTGCAGAGACCACCGAAGGGACCGTCAGCTTTCATGAGTGGTTGGGCAGCGGGTGGGGGATTTTTTCTCGCACCTAAACGCCTATTCCCCGGTCTGCACCACTGAGTTGGGAGAAGAAAATGTGTCAGGAGCCATTTCAAACCCGCTTGCGCTGATCTCCAGGCGAGGAGTAGGCTCAACCACTGGCTACATGCTTGATGCGAGGCTCGCCATGCGGGTTGTATTCCTTCTTCTGTTTCTGCTCCTGCCACTGCTTGTGTCCATTCACGCGGAAGATCTCGGCGAGTTGAACGCAAATCCCGCTCGTCTCTCTGGTTCATTTAGCTCCTTTGGTCTATCTGGTTTCTTTGATCCGCCTGATAGGTTTTCCGGTCCGGCTAACAAGACAGACCAAATTGACCAGACAAACGAGATAGACCAGTTTCGGCTCTCCGTTCTCCCAAGACTCGATCACAATCTATTCGGCGTCAGAAATCCCTACAGAGCCCCAGCAGTCCCACGTATCCCTACGGCCGCGGCCTGCGAATTGAAGCACGCTAATCGAGCGCCAAATCGCCCGCCAAACGATACCAGCTGAATGCAGGGTTCTGTCGAGCTTCTGCCTGCCGACAAAGCTCCCCTCCACCCGTCTTTGCCACAAACCACAAAGACCTGAAATACAACGGGTCTATAACAAGCGTGCGCGTATCCTCCCCCCTTCGGAGGTACTTCCTTGTGGTCTGCCCCGTTTCCAAAGCGTCTTCTATGCTTCTCTCTAGAGAAGCCGTCCACCGATCCAGGAAGTCACAATGGACAATCAAGGAGGTACACAGATGGCAACCATACTCGTCGTTGATGATCAGGAACCAATACGCGCGCTCCTCCGTGATGCGCTGGAAGGGGACGGCCACGAAGTCCTCGAGGCAGCTAATGGCCGTCTTGGTCTTGAGTTGCATCGCACGCGATCAGCGGACTTAATCATCACCGATATGGTCATGCCGGAGATGAACGGCCTTGACATGTTATTGGAACTGACCAAGAGATGTCCCAACGTCAACGTCATCGCCATGTCCGGTGGTCGAGAGAGCCAGGGCTGGCTCAACGCGGCCGAGCTGTTGGGTACGCGTCAGACATTTCAAAAGCCCTTCGATATGGGGAAATTGCTCGATGCCGTGCGAGACGATTTGGCGCATTAGCGGCCAAGGATCATCTCTAGTCGACCCACATGCGCTGATAGTCCGCCTCAGCCGAATTCGGCTTCGACGGGCAATACGAGCGCGACGACAAGATTCTCAATCCGAACAATCAGTATCGGCCTGGATCCCCTGGATCCCCTGAATCCCCTGAATCCCCTGAATCCCATCAACTCCATATGTGGGAGATCGCCGCGGTTGTAGAAGTGTTTGAACAGAAGTGTCTCTGCACCAAGCAGGACCGTTACGACTTACCTCACCGAGTTTTGCCGCAAGAATCCCCGTGCCAGCATTCCCAAAACCTCCTTCCC
Source organism: Nitrospirota bacterium (assembly GCA_032123755.1). Classification (GTDB taxonomy): domain Bacteria; phylum Nitrospirota; class Nitrospiria; order Nitrospirales; family Nitrospiraceae; genus Palsa-1315. The sequence goes on along the minus strand of JAQBES010000115.1, from coordinate 49,176 downwards.
TGAGCCGTACTTGCTCACCGAAACCGAGAACACAATCATCGACGACATCCTGGAGTTGCTCAACAAGCACGGCTGACCTCGCACCAGTCACAAATTATGTTGGAGCGGTTAGGAAGGATCATGGAGACGGGGCAGCGTCTGCCGAAAGAGGGCGGATCGCGCGACCCACGCCCTTCCGCTCACCATGTTCATGGATCTCACGGCAGACGTACATTGGGCAAAAGGGTACGTGAAGTGGCCGAGTCTATCGCCGGAGGAAGGCGATCCACCGCCACAGGTTCAGCAGACTCGCTAGGGAAGCAGCCACGTAGGTCAGCGCGGCTGCGGTGAGGATGCGGCGGGCCCCCTGCTCGTCTTCAGGCGACAGGTAATTTCCTTGCCGGAGCACCGGAAGGGCACGCTTAAAGCTTGCGTCCCACTCAACCGGAAGCGTGACGAGGTGGACAAGCGTGGAGATCCCCATCGTCGCCATTCCGGCAACGAGGACGACTATACCGGCCACAGGGGTCCGAGCCAACGCCATTGCGATCGGTATGCCCATCATCACCACTCCCCCGACCTTTTCCGCCCCATGCGCGATCCGCACGAGCCGCGTGCGCTCCGCGAGCGGCTGGTAGCCCGTATGGTCTTGAATGGCATGCCCGACCTCGTGGGCGGCCACGGTGACAGCGGTAAGCGATTTCCCATTGAATTTATCGGGCGTCAGCCGGACAGTTTTGGTCTCAGGATCGTAATGGTCCCCCTTCTCGGTTGTTTCCACCTTGATGTGCTTCATGTCGAACCGATCGAGCAGGTGCCGCGCCAACTCCGCCCCAGTTCCCGGATAGTCCGGACGGGGCACACTATGCTGGGCAAACACCCGTCTGGTCCATAGTTGTGGGCCGAAAATGACGAGGCCAACAATGATCAACAGTAGGGCGATACGCACCATATACCCTATCCCCCCTTGTCAGGCGAGGCACTCGGCCAAGGCCATTGGCATACACATTTGCGGGAGCAAACCCTTTTCCACTCACGCTAACACAATGGTCGGATGGAAAAGACGGGTGGTGAAGGGTAGCGGCGCCTAGACGCTTGCGCCCTTATTCAACTCCCTCCTAGAATACGCCCTCTCTTGCGAGGCTTCTATACCCTTCATGCTGTGCCCCGACGCTGGAAGAGTCGGTGCACTGTGCTGTCACGTACAACGAGGGATCACTCCAAGGCCAAGGCACCGTGTGGAACCTCTTGTGTACTGGGTGACGATTCTCTGGTGATCTGCCCCTGCGACCAGGGGAAACCTATTATAATTTGCAATGGCTATGCTCAATCTGACGAGCACTACCATGCACTGAATGATGCGCCCATCAGAAGATTGATTGGGAAAAATGGCAGCGCCATGGAGAAATCTACCCACAGTTCCAAACCAGATGACGCGTTTGTCCTTACCACTCTACGGCTGGTTGCTGCCAGACGGGAATATCAATCAGGCATCTATCACGCACGGCTGATGCGGGTGATATCGGAAGTACGCGCCAGTGAATAGGGTGATGGAAGGGCTGGAGGTGGAAGCCTGGGAGGCCCAGAACGGCTTGTGGGCCGATCCTCAGCCGGTGCCGCCGTGGGTCTATAGAATAACAAGGCGCTACGTGCCGGCCACGACGGGGAGGTCATAACCATGCGGGATGTGTTCGTGTCGGTAGTGGTCGGCGCGTTAGTCATTGGCGCGCTGGTGCTGATTATGTTCCTAGGATGAAGGGCGCGGGCTGTGGGTCCCGGCCTGCTCCGCGTCGTAGCCCCGCCTTGCGGTTTAACCCGTAGCCTTCTACACTAGCTCACCCTGTGAGGTCCCTATGGCGCTCAGATTTCCCATCACCCTTGTGCTTTCAGTCGCGTGTCTCGCCGTGCCCGCATGGGCCGACTTTCAGGCTGGCATGGATGCCAATACCCGTGGGGACTACGCCACAGCCCTGCGTGAGTGGCGACCGCTCGCCGAGCAGGGAGATGCCATCGCGCAGTACAACCTCGGGGTGCTGTATCGCAAAGGCCGAGGCGTGCCACAGGACGATGTTCAAGCACAACAGTGGTATGGAAAAGCGGCGGCACAGGGACAGGCCAAGGCGCAGTACAACCTGGGGATTTTGTATTTTAACGGAGAGGGAGTCCCGAAAGACTATCAACAGGCCTTGCGATGGTTCCGTCTGGCCGCAGACCAAGGAGAGGCTCTCGCTCAAACGAAAATTGCCATCATGTACGATGAGGGCCAGGGTGTGCCGCAGAATTTTGTCCAGGCTCATAAGTGGTACAACCTGGCGGCAACGAACGGAGATAAACCAGCGGCCGAACTTCGTGATACGCTCGCAACTCAAATGACCCCTGCCCAGATCGCCGAGGCGAAGAAGTTGGCGCAGGAGTGGACGCCTAAAAAAAATGAGCGGAAAGACTAAAGGGTCGGGAACCTTTCCCGACCCGCTTGCGCTGTCATTCACGAGGGGAGTAGGCTGAGCCCACTGGTCGTTCCGCGTTTCGCAAGCTCGCCATGAGGTCGTCTTTTTTCTTCTCCTGCCGCTAGTCTTCTCCGTCACACCGGCACTCGCCAAACCCAGCTTCGACAAGACTTACGAGGGTCAACCTGAAGGAAACACATCTCGGATGAAGACACACATCTCAACGCACAATCACTCACCTCTCATCTCAATCATCCTCTGCACGTACAACCGCGCGCACCTTGTGAAGCGCGCCATTGCTTCGGTGCTGACGCAATCCTACCGCAACTGGGAGCTCATCATCATTGACGACGGTAGTGCGGACGACACCTGGCAAGTCGTGATGCCGGTGGTAAAATCCGACCCGCGCATCACATATTGCTACCACGCGAATATAGGTCTTCCACGATCACGCAATATTGGCATCACACTCGCCTCAGGAGAGTACACGACGTTTTTAGATTCAGATGATGAGTATCGAGACCATCATCTGGCAGTCCGAATTGAGACGATGGAGCACAAACCTTCGCTGGCGTTGCTCTACGGAGGCATTGAGTATCTGGGCCCTCTCAAAAAGCAGTACGCGCCGGATGCACAGCGTCATGGCAAGAAGCTCCACCTCAGCAAATGCTATGCAAGCGCGACATTCTTTGCCCGAACGTCTGTGTTCAAGAAATTGAACGGATTCCGCAATCTCCCCTTTGCGGAAGATTTTGATTTCATTCGGCGAATGCAGAAAAAGGGGTTGAAGATCGCGAAGGTGAAAGAGGCAACGTACTGCTACCGTGTCGATTCGGACAACCGGCTGTGCGATTTGTATGAACGGGGTGGTGAACAAGCAATTTTGGAGTTTCGAGCGCCCCGAGCAGGGCAACACGACGAACTTTTCGGCGACTCACGATCTGTCAGCCCCGCTTGATCTTATCTTTGATGGTTGTAAGAAGACTCTGGTCGGGAACCGGCTTCGTCATGTAACCCTCAAGATCCATCCCTGTGCCTGTCCTGATCAACACGTCATCGGATAATCCCCCTTGAGTTCTAACTCCAAGTGCAACACTTCACGCCCGGATGGGCTACGGTGTTGCCATGCGAACGAGATCCTATAGCCACCTGAGTGCCGAAGAACGTGAAACCTTGAGTCTGGGGCTGGCCCGCGGCCATTCGTTGCGGACGATGGCGAGGGTATTGGGACGCGCGCCCAGTACTCTGAGCCGCGAATCCACCCGCAACACCACGCGAGGCCGCCCCCTATCGCGCCTGCACGGCGCAGACGCTGGCGGCAGCCCGGGCCCGTCAGCCGCGGCGATCGCGCAAACTCCTGGATCCCTGGCTGTGGCAGTACGTCCGGACGCATCTGGCCGAAGGGTGCTCGCCCGAGCAGATTGCCGGACGGCTCCAACGCGCGTATCCTGACGACATGGGCAAACAGCTGTCGGCCGAGACCATCTATGCGGGCTTGTATGTGCTGCCCCGCGGCACCCTGCGGAGCGCACTGCTGACCGCGCTGCGTCAGGCGCGCACGGCACGCCGGCCTCGGGCGCGAGGAACAGACCGACGCGGCCAGATCCCTAACATGACGCCCATTGCCGAGCGCCCCGCCGAGGTGGCCACTCGTACCGTGCCCGGCCACTGGGAAGGCGACCTTATCAAGGGGGCCCGCAATGGCTCGGCCGTCGGCACCCTGGTGGAGCGGACTACCCGCCTGGTCATCCTGGCCAGAATGACCGGAATAGATGCGCGGAGTGCCCGCGAGGGCTTCACGAAAAAACTCCGGCATGTGCCTGCGCCGCTGCGGAAAACGCTGACCTATGATCGAGGGAAAGAGATGGCCGAGCACGAGCGCTTGGCGGAGCGGCTGGCGATCCGGGTGTTCTTCGCCGACCCCTACAGCCCGTGGCAGCGCGGCACCAATGAGAACACGAATGGGCTGCTGCGCCAGTACCTGCCCAAGGGCACGGACCTGTCGGGCTATACCCAGCGTGAACTGAATGCCATTGCCCATCGGCTGAACACGCGCCCACGAAAATGTTTGGACTTTGCCACGCCCCTGGAAGTCTATGCGCAATTGCGCCATCATTCACCCGTTGCACTTGGAACTTGAAACCGCCCCCCGAAAAAAATACACGGCAAGGCACACGACTCATCACCAACTCCCCCCACATCGCACTGCCCTGAACGTCTATGAAGCCCTTAGATGGTTTTAGGGGAAGAAATGACAGCCAAAGGTTACTCTCGCCATCCCTCATGCGCCTGAAATCCTTGACACCTCCCCACGAACGGCCTAGCTTAACTCATCATCTTAGGGTTAACACGGGCACTGGCTGGAGCGGAAAAGGGAGATTGCGGAAGAGGAAAGGGTCACGAGAAGTGAGTGACTTAGACGATTATCAAAGCACGCGCCGTTTTGTTCTCCAAGTGATGAACAAAGCTGGGTTGCAGGTCGATAACACGCTGCATGAACTGCAAGCCCGCGCAGACCCAGACGCCTGGGCACGGATCGAAGGCTATCTCAAGCCCGGCATGCTCACTGGAGATCAACGGATCATCGAGCTCCTGGTCGCGATCCATCCGGGTGCCACCGGCATCGCGTTGCGTGGGCAGCCACGGCTCCGCGTGCAATTCCGTGGCTTGTTTTCCGTCGGTGCCTCGATGGTGGGTGGTGAGGGGTTTCTGCATGACCTCTCCCACTACGGGTGTCGGATGGAAAGCGACACATCTTTGCAACCAGGTACGGAGTTAGAGCTCTGCTTCTTCTATGGGCTACGGGAGGCCGTGCCGATCAAGGTCGAGCTCGCCACGGTACGGTGGGCCAAAGGCCAGGAGTTCGGGGTGAAATTTCTCCGCTTGCAATCCCACGAGGAAGCACGCCTCCGTCGCGTGATCGCAGAGCTTCTAATGGATGTACCCCGGTAGAGACACGTTGCGCGATCCATCGAAAGAATGAAGCCGCGGGTGGAGGCTCTCTTCCCAGGAGGATGAAAAGAGAGATTCCTTGCTGTTTAGGGCCATGCCCAACGACAGGCACATCCACCCCATCATGCAGTGTAGCGGACATGCCCGTAGCGCGGGAAAACACTCGAACCCCTGCGCATGAAGGACCGGGCGAAGCGGGTACAGGAGAGGCAGGTCAACGACGCCATAAGCTTCAGACTGAGTCACGCGGCGCTAACACCCTCCCGCTGATCAATGCCACCATTTCCCCAGGCCTCGCCTTGCGGTTTGTTCGTTCTCCTCCTACAATACGTCTCTCTGCGAGGCCCTCATGCCTTTCACACGTCGGCCCTACCGTCGCTGTCCCGGACAATGCTCCGTCACATACCACATTGGCCTCTTCCAGGGCCAAGGCACGGTTTGGAACCTTTCGCTGAACGGGTGGAAACTTTCGGGCGATGTGCCGCTGCGAGTTGGGGAGACCTGTTCCTTGACCGTCAATTTACCGAACCAAGAAAGCCTCTACGTAGCTGCGGCGATCGTGCGCTGGGTCCGGGGCCAGGAGTATGGCCTAGAGACCTTGATGGTTGAAAAGCAGACGCAAAGTCAGTTGGCGCACATAATCAACCGCCTCGTAACGGAATCCGGTGAGAGCATCCCATGAGCAACGACCGCCCCATGTCACTCCGATTCGCCATCGCACTTGTGCTGTCGATTGTGTGTCCCGCCGTGCCTTCCTGGGCCGACTTTCAGGCTGGATTGGATGCCTATAAACGCGGCAACTACGCAACCGCCTTGCGTGAATGGCGACCGCTCGCCGAGCAGGGAGACGCAAGTGCGCAGTTCCAGCTCGGTTTACTGTATGACAACGGAGAGGGCGTCTCGCGGGATCTCGCCAGTGCACGCCAATGGTACGAGAAAGCCGCCGCGCAGGGGGAAGCGAAGGCGCAGTTCTACCTCGGGATGCAGTCTTCCTACGGCGAGGGCGGACCCATGGACTTAGTCCAGGCCTACATGTGGTACAGCCTAGCGGCAGGAAACGGGTATGCACATGCGCCTGGGTACCGCGATGATCTCACCAGACAAATGACGCCAGCCCAGATTGCCGAGGCGCACAAGCGGGCGCGGGAATGGAAGCCGAAAGGGAAATGAGTGGCCGTGACGTACCGAGGGATTCGCATGACCCGACTCATCCTGATCACACTCCTAGTACTGAGTAGTGGGCCAGCGTATGCGGAGTGGGTGGCGATTGGCTACTCCGAGAGTCTTGGTGGATATACTGTATACGTCGATTTAGACACCATTCGCCGCAAAGGGGATCTGGTGAAGGTGTGGGCCTTGACCGACTATACGAACATACAAACCGTAGGGGACAGCTCGTTTTTGTCTAGCAAAGCGCAAAACGAATTTGACTGTGTGGAAGAGCGCCAACATGAGCTGGCGGTGACGTGGTTCTCGGGCAATATGGGAAACGGGAATGGGGTGTGGAACAACTCCGACGAAACCAAGTGGAGACCAGTTGCACCAGGGAGTGTTGGTCAAGGGGTGTGGAAGTTTGCGTGCGGGTGCGTAATCACTCCTTGCCGCATGCAGCTTCTGTCGTAGTCACGGCTTCCCCTGCTCGGTAGCCTGCCTCAACTCGACAGCAAACTGAGTGAGCTGACGGTGGACTTGTTAGCGTGCGGTATCGTAGGAAAACGGTGAGGCGACCACCTATGCAATCATGCCCGGGTACAGAAACAGAGAGGCAAGTGTAGGGAGCCACAGCCTGGTTTGATGTCTGGCCAACTGAGCATCGTGAGCACACAGGCCTGTCGTGGTACAGGAAGGAGCAATTCTCGAATAGCTGGTTTGCGGTAATGGTCAATCGACTGGCGTCAACGTCGCGGGTGGCCGGTTGGACTTTCTCCGTTGCTCCATGTCCTCATCGATCACCTTCAAGGCGTCCAACTGAGACTCTAGCTCCACAATGCGCTTCTCTCGCTCTCTGATTTGTCGCTGAAGGGACTGCACGACACTTGAGTCGGCAGCGGCCGAATTGCTTTTCTTGTCCCCTGAGGTAGTAGTCAGGATTCCGCACGCACTCAGGGTGATGGCCACAAACAGACTAACTCCCAGGCTGCTCCAAGTCCTTTTCCGCAACACGCTCATGGTCTCAATGTGCCATTAGGCGCCACGTCCCTCAAGAATATTCCTGATTCTGACCGGTCCCAGGAGAGGCACGATAGTTGTGTGGCTCGGCGGGGGTCCCCAAACAGACACTCCGCCTGCCAATAAATCCCCCCGTTGTTTCGTAGGTGAGTCAATTTTAACTGGTGCCCCTGCCAGGATGTGGTGGCTGGCGCGGACACCCTGATTTTCATCTCCTTTTTCCCCTCTCCGTGGGCCTTGACGGCCGGTCGGCGGTGCTTACGCTTCCACCTGGCCATTCCGCCAGTAGCAGCCTTTTCCCCATTCAGCTACAAAAGCACATGATGCGAGTGATTTAGTCTGCAACGAGCCCGGGGAAAGGGTGCGAAGACCGATGGCGACTATCCTGTTCATTGATGACGAAGATTCCGTGCGGAGGCTCACCCAGGTCGCGCTCGAAAGGGCGGGATACCGTGTCCTGATCGCCGAAAGTGGACAACACGGCCTGCGTCTCTTGGAGCATCAGGAGGTGGATCTGATTCTGGTGGATATTTTCATGCCGGACATGGACGGCCTGGAAGTGATCCAGCTTCTTCGCAAGTCTCGACCTCTCAGCAAGATTATTGCGACCTCTGGAGGCTCAGGGGATGGGAACTATCTCGACACCGCAAAGTACTTGGGAGCCCAGGACACGCTGATGAAGCCGTTCAGTCTGCAAGAGTTGCTGGATGCGGTCGCAACTCAACTGCGACTCCGACCCACGATCGATCTGATTGACGCCAGATGTGACGATGACATCATTCCCATCTGACGCGGTGAAATGGAGCGGTTGATCGAACTGGGTCAAGGCCATGAAGACCCATTATGGTTGACCGAATGACCGCACGTATCGCAGTACCTGCCAGGCTTCTTCTTCCGTCAGCACGAGCGGAATAAAGGGAGCCATTGCCGTTCCCTTGCTGCCGTTCTTCAAAATCCAGAACAGTTCTCCATCAGTTCGAGCGGCTTGCCAATCCTTGTCGGTGAAATTTCTTGGCAAGGGACCTTTCACAATCCCCGGTTCAATATCTCCTCCCAATCCTTTCCCATCCTTGCCGTGGCAGGTGACGCAGAATGCCTTCCCGTGAAAAAGGGCTTTCCCTTTTTCGATATTCTCGGGCGTGGCCTCGAAGGGGTTTGTCCAGGTCCTGGATTCTTCGATCTGGTCGATCGGCACACGGGGCCTCAGGACGGCTTCATCGGCGGCTAAGACTGAAGCACCATCTTGGCCAAGCACCACCGTCATAAAGATGGCAAGAAAAACCCGATATCGACCGTACGCCGCCATGTCATTCCCTTATTCTTAGCAACTGGCTACCTGTCGTGAGAAGACGGGGAAATGGGCTAGCCCGCTTCAAACAGACCTTGGCGAGCCCTTCCCTAAGGCTTACTTGTCTAAATACCCAGGGAACTTGTGCCCGAGGGACTGGGGGAAACTGACGGTGCCGTCCGGGAATTCCTGCCCATGCTGCCACAAGTGATAAATCACACCGTCTGTCCCTGCTGCGATTTCAGCCACCTTGGCAGCCTGATCGGCCGGCATATCGAGGATTTGGACTCGGCCCGTCGCGATCTCGACTTTATGGTCGTGAAAATGACGGTGCCACTGAATGGCGGGGAGATGTCGCGTCAGGTCTTTGGAGACAAAATACTCAATCGCCACCAGCGGGGCCTTCGGATCAGTCGATTCAAACAGCAAGCATTGAAGAATCTTGTCGGAAATTCCCTTGCAGTAATGATGGTACGGGCCACCCGTCGTGCCGTCCGCCATCATGTGTGGCGCCTGCACATGGATATCGTATCCGACGGCGGGGCTTGTGGGTTCACCGCTCACTGCCGTCCGGGGAGCGACTCCGCTACATCCGATTGCAGCAATCGCGGCAACGACTAGTAGTCCTTTTCTCATCATCATATTTACACCTCCTGGTAGAGTTGAATGATAGAACCAAAACCGGCCTGGGCCTCTTAACCTGAACATTGGGTCTAGAATCATGAGAGCTCCGCCCTTGCGAAAGGATTCACGTTTTTAGCTCCCCTATCATGTAACTGCTGAGTAAACACATTATATGGGAGTCCTTCTTTCCTTCGGCGATTGAACTGTGATCGCTTCTCCAGTTAACGCCTTGAGGAAGGTGGGTCGGGTTTAACGGTTTGATCATCGTGCTGAGAATGGGCTGGCGCTGCCTACATGATTCATGACGGTTCGTCGCGACAGGCGCACAAAGCCGCGAAAAAAAGCAGCGCACTACCGGACAATGGTAGATTTCATCAGGCTGTCTGCCTGAGGAGGCGAGAACCCCTGGTATCCTCTGTGGCGCTCGGCGAGTTCCAGCACGGAAAAGGGCTGACCTCCGATCATTTCAGGCACCGTGAAGATTTGCCGTAACTGGCCCCCGGGGGCGCCGACGATCTGACCGGCAAAGACCACCCCTTGTGCCTTCAGCCGTTCAATAGCCTTCTCGATGTCTTCCACGCGCACCGCCACATGATGAAATATCTGATCGCCGAATGATTTGACCCAACCAGGGATGATGCTCGTGCGGCCCCGATCATCGGGATAGGCTTGATCCACGAAGAGCGCGGGGTACCCGACCTTCCGATAGACCTTCGCGTACCAGTCTTCATACTCGATCGTTTCACTGTACCCATACCCGAACCTCGTGAATTCCTCCGCACGCCGGTCGATACTCAGCGTCCGCAACGTCAGATGGTCTGCGACCGGATAGAAACCGACTCCCGCCTTGTCCAGCAATTCCCGCAGCACCTTGGCTGCCCGATTGCGCGACACATAATCGTTGATCATCCGGCTGATCAACGCATCGAGTTCAGCGCCTTGATCCATGATAGGTGCCTCCATAACTACGAATAGTCATTGATCACGCGTCAACGGGGAAGACTACCTCTCGTTCTGCGTCCGCGTTTCTCCAATTGACCAATGACTATTGACCTTTGACCCTCACCTGTTAGGAACCAAACTGAATACCCTGGGCCAACGGCAAATCGTCTCCCCAGTTGGTCGTATTCGTCTGGCGCCTCATATAGGCTTTCCAGGCGTCCGAGCCAGCCTCGCGTCCTCCACCGGTTTCCTTTTCGCCTCCAAAGGCGCCGCCGATTTCCGCCCCTGACGTACCGATGTTCACATTAGCGATCCCGCAGTCGCTGCCGGCAGTGGAGGTGAACCGCTCGCTGCTCCGCACGTCGGACGTAAAAATCGCAGAAGACAGGCCTTGAGGTACCGCATTCTGTAACGCGATGGCGTCGTCAAGCGCCTGGAAGGGCATGACATAAAGGATCGGCGCAAAGGTCTCGCGCTGGACGATGGGCCAATGGTTCTCCGCTTTCACGATGGCCGGTTCCACGAAATAGCCCGGCTGGTCCAGCACATGCCCCCCGTAGAGGACTTTTCCTCCCGCCTGCTTCACCTCTTCGATCGCCCTCCGATAGGCCTCGACAGCAGCTCGATCGATCAGCGGACCCATGAGCACGCCTGGCTCCAATGGATTGCCGATGCGGATCTGTTTGTACGCCGAGAGAAGCTTCGCGACCACTTCCTCGTAACGAGCCGCATGGACGAACAGCCGTCTGGTCGTCGTGCAACGTTGGCCGGCAGTGCCGACCGCACCAAACACGATGGCGCGAATCGCCAAGGAGAGATCCGCCGTCTGATCCACGATGATCGCGTTGTTCCCGCTCAGTTCCAAGAGCGTCCGCCCCAGCCGTTGCGCGACGGTCGAGGCCACCGCTCGACCAACCGATACGGATCCCGTGAACGAGATCAACGTGAATCGACGGTCCTGGACCAACGTTTCCGCGATAGTTTTCTCGGCCGCGACGATCAGTGAGAAAATCCCTTGGTAGCCCTGCTGCTCCATCACTCGGTTGCAGAGGTGCTGCACCGCTATCGCGCAGAGCGGCGCTTTGGGCGAAGGCTTCCACACGACCGTATCTCCGGCAATCGCAGCCAGAAAGGCGTTCCAGGCCCAGACCGCGACGGGAAAATTGAAGGCGGTGATCACGCCGACCGGTCCGAGCGGATGCCATTGCTCCGACATCCGGTGCTGCGACCGCTCAGAATGCATCGTCGTTCCATACAGCATGCGCGACTGGCCCACGGCAAAATCTGCCATATCGATCATTTCCTGAACTTCGCCGTCCCCCTCCGCTTTGATCTTGCCGACTTCGAGAGACACCAGCGAACCCAACAGATCTTTGTGCTCCCGCAACGCCGCGCCGATCAACCGAACAAGTTCACCCCGCTTGGGAGCCGGGACAAGCCGCCATTGCTGAAATGCCGCCACGGACTCCTGTACGATGTGCTCATAGTCATCGGCTGAACAGACGCGAATTTTCGCAATCGTTTCGCCGGTCGCCGGATTCACGGATTCCAGCAGCGATGCGTTCTTGTCAGAGGCCCACCAATGGGTCCCCGTGCTGCCACCGGCGTTGATGGCGCTCAAGCCCAAGCCCTTCAGGATCTCTGCGATGGACATCATCGGTAGCAGGCTCCAAATCGATTCTCGATCACGTCTCGTAACGGAAACGATTCCTGGGTCACGAATCCCCTGTACTGCTTAGGCGCCGCAAGCACGAGGTCCGCCACCGCACAGAGGCTCGAGGCGGTGGTCACTTGAATAGCGGACCACAGTTTCCCTTTTATGCATTGCGGATAGATCTTTTTCACATAGTTCTCCTCGAACAAGTCGCCCTCCCTTGTCCCCATCACGGAGGCGTAGATCAGCACGACATCTTGCAATGTCTGGGGAATCGCCCGTTCGAGAATTCGCTTGAGCGTCTCACGATCCTCATTCAATTTGAGATCGTTCATCAAGAGGTGAATTTTCTCGCAATGGCCTGGATACCGTAGCGTCTTGTAGTTCATGGTCCGGACTTTCCCCGCATAGGTATCGGCCAACGTTCCCAATCCTCCGGACGTGTTGAACGCTTCGTACAGGAGTCCGTCCACCGAGATTGTCTCATACCCTTCGAGAGGCTGGAGGGACACCTTCCGTCCCCCCTCGATTCCATAACAGGTGTTGCCGTACTCGTTGATGAGCCCATCGGTGGACCACGTCAGCGAATACTTGAGGGCATTACTGGGATGAACCGGCAAGGCTCCGACCCGCATTTTGACCGTATCCACCGTATCGAAATGGGTGATCAAATCTTGCGTCGCAATGCTGATGAAGCCGGGGGCCAGACCGCATTGCGGCACAAAGGCTTGCGGTGAGTCGGTGCTCAGAACTTTAACCTGCTTGGTGACCTCGACGTCCTCCGTCAGGTCAAAATAGTGCAGCCGGTGTTCCCGAGCCAATCCGGCTACGATGGGATTGCAGAAATACGGGAGGCTCGACAGAACCGCATCGAATCGATGCGCCTTTAGATAGGCACTGATGGCGTCGGGATGTCGGACGTCGATGAGCCAGGGTGTCACTCGCGAGAGACCGAGGTCTTCGACGAACCGCTTGGAAACGTCGAGGCTGATGTCACCAAGACAGACCTCGTAGTCCCCGCTTTCTGACAAGAGGCAGGCAACCAGGGATCCGATCTTTCCAGCACCAAGGACGAGCACACGATGCATGGCAGGCCTCACTTGTTGCCAGTATACTCCCGCCCTAACAGGCTCCGGAAAACTTTTTTCGCACACGAGGACTTCGATGGCCCGCACCGGTAGGACGAGAGAATGCCACCCCCTGCAGGATAGCCGAGCGAAACTAGCGGAACGAGCGAGACGCGAGGGTTGGAGGTTTCCGGAACGCCGAATCCTGCTCTTCGAACTTCGGACCGCACTCAGCAACAATCGGCGAAGGTCTTCGCTGCAGTATGAGAACCCAGCAGCGACGAGAGGGCTCGAGACCACCCTCCACCGCAAATAATCTGGACATTCCGACAGGGGCAGACCGGTGAAGGCACAAAATTATTGAATGGAAACTCTTCATAACTCATTGATATTACTTTATAATTCTACCGTGAAGCATGAAAGGACTTTGTGATACGCTAACAGCCAACCAGGAGCGTCGGTTATGTTGCGTATGCCTTCTCGAGTCGTGTTCCCGTTCGGCTATCAGATCTCCGTGCGCCAACTTTCCGATACCGACATGGATCGTCGAGACCCCAATGCCGATGGCATCTGGGACGACGCCACTAAGACTATTTATCTTCGCAAGCGCTTGCCCGTGACCAGACGGCGCTACATTCTTGCCCACGAACTTGGCCATGCCTGGCTCGACTGGCAGCACCGGCATTTAGATAACGGCAAAGCCAAAACCTAATAGGATGCTGAAAAAGTCCGCCAGCTTCGTTCTCGCATCGTTCAGATCCTCAACGTACCCCAGAGGGTACGCCTCCGGTCTTCACTCGCTGCGGCCTTGCTGGACGAACTTTTTGAGCATCCTGCGAAGTTGCGTCCTGTTGACCGAGACATGCTGACCATTGAATTTTCATCGTGCCTTAATAGTTGTGCCGCTAGCAGCTCTTGGCCCCGGCCAACTTCAGCACCACAGCCCATTCCGCTTCTGTCACAGGCTGGACCGAGAGGCGGGAACCTTTTTGCAACATGACCATGCCCTTCAGCTTAGGTTCCTGCCTTAATTGGTCGAGCGGCAGACTGGTCTTGAACGTCTGACGATACCGGATATCCACCATATCCCACCGTGGAGCAGAGGGAACACTGGCTGGGTCATAGTGATGGCTGGTCTTGTCGAACTGCGTCTCGTCTGGGTAGGCCATCCGCACGACCTCCGCAATCCCCACCACGGCCGGTGGCTCGGCATTACTATGGTAAAAAAGCACTTGGTCCCCGACGGCCATTGCACGCATGAAGTTGCGCGCCTGGTAGTTCCGCACCCCGTCCCAACAGGTGGTCTGCTTTGGAGATTTCGCAAGATCCTCGATCGAAAAGACCGTCGGTTCCGATTTCATCAGCCAATAGCGGCGCCCCTGTGTCATCCCGTCACCTCTTCCTGCTTGGTCATTCGGCTCACTCCATGTATGCTGTCGGCGATGCCTTGTTTCCGATTGAGGTCTGCCGATGGAACTGACTCCATTCTTCTTTGGTCTGTATAAGTACGTCAAGTACGGCCTCTATCCATTGACGTGGGTGGTGGTGCTGCTCAGCGCGGCGACGGTCTTGGCCCTCTTTCCTTTCTCGCCAAAACGTCTGCGGTGGGTGCGCCAGCTTCTCCTGTCCTCCCTCCTTCTCCTCGTGACACTAGCCAGTCCGTTGGTCGCCACCCCGCTAATCGGTTCGCTCGAATCCTGGTACCACTCCCCACAGCTAACACCGTCCGATCGCTTTGATGCGATCGTGGTCTTGGGGGGAGGCCTCGACGAGAAAGGCTCACTTCGACCGACCGTCGAGCCGTCTTCCGATTCCAGGAATCGGACCACGTGCGGCGTGGACCTCTACCAACAGGGCTATGCCCCCACATTGGTGCTGACAGGGGGAGATGGCCGGATCTTCGGCACGGGCCCCCAAGAAGCGGTTGAGATGAAACGATGGGCGGTTCGCCTCGGCGTTCCCGAGTCCGCCACGAAGATCGATGCAGAAGCCCGAAACACCTATGAGAACGCGACAGGGACCAAACGGCTGCTGGGGCCCGCATCAATTCTCCTCGTGAGTTCCGCCAGCCATCTCCCACGTGCCGTCCCTGTGTTCACCAAACAGGGCTTCCGTGTCACGCCGGCTCCCTGCGATTATATCTCACAGAACCTGCCGCGCGAGAGCTGGAACAACATTGACCCGTTTAATTTCTTGCCGAGCGATATCGCGTTACAACACACCAGGGAAGCAGTGGCGGAAGTGGCCGGCATGGTGATCTATTGGCTCGCAGGGAAACTCTAGCAGGATGCTGAAACAGTCCGCCAGCAGGGAAGGGAAGGCCCGGTGAGTCCCCCGTGCTCGCGCAACGCGCGGTCCCAGAAGACCCTCGTTGGACGCGCGCAGTGGGGGACTTCCCAAGGGCAACATACACGAGCAAGCTTGGAAGGATCATATTGGGGCACTCGCTGCAGCCTTGCCCGCGGAACGGCGCGTCTCGGCGCGCCGGGGTTGGGCTGGTGAAAACCGCGGCCTGTTTGAGCATCCTGTAGGATTGTTCTCCTATTGTCCCACATGTACGGACCGTCGAAGATTCAGCCCACCAAAATAGTTTTTCCGCGCCTGCTAGTCTGGAGTCTCGATTACAGCCAGCAGCGCGCGATAGGTCAACTCTCGAACTCTGGCTTTTGACGACGGTTGGTCGCTACTGTTCATATCCAACCACACGCGTTCCGTCACCTTGGCACGGGCGGCATTACACAACTCCCACATCTGGTGGAGAAACCCGTCAGGCAATCCAACTTGCACCCCTTCGGATTCGATGCGATCGTCCAGAATGGCCAACAAGTCAGACAGGGCCTGCTCCGACCGATAGGGCGTAGCGGAAAAGCCAAAAGAAACATGGGCTGCCGTCTCCTGCTTCGCCTGCTCGACCAGATCCCCCATGTACTCTTTGAGCAGGCCCACCACATGACCGGATAACGCCATCCCGTTCTCCTTTGCCCACATTATGCGGCTATATCAGAGAGGGAGCAAGAACCACTGGTCGTTCTGGTGTATTTGGTTTGTCTCGATTATTTGGTTGAACCAGACTAACCAGAGAAACCGGAGAAACAAGATGAACCAGAGAAACCACAAACAAAGAGGACGGACTGTTTCAGCATCCTGCTTCGGGGTCGTGCGGTTGACCGGCCAATCAACGGTTCTCTATGATACCAACAGGAAATTGGCACGAGACCAAGCGTATGGGGCGAAGGGTTGCTATGGTCGAACGATTTGAGGTGGCGCTGCAGACCCCCGCCGGACGGTTGACCACGGCCATCGACGTGCCGACAGGACTTATCCCTATCACGGCGATTGTCCCGGTTACGCGCCGCCTGGGGGAAGAAGCCGCACAGTTGGAAGTTCAGCAGGCCGTCGCAGCAGGCCAGACCATCTCCTGCCAAATGGGCTGCGCCGCCTGTTGCCGCATGCTGGTTCCGCTCTCCGCGCCGGAAGCGTTCGCGCTGCGAGAGTATGTGGCGCAGCTGCCGACGGATCGGCGAACCCTTTTACTGAACCGCCTCAGCGACACGAAGGATCGCGTGACGCAAGCGGGTCTGTGGGATCGGCTCAACGACGTGGCAGAGGCCTCCAGATCGGTGCCGGATGAAGAACTCGACCCGATCAACCGGTCCTACTATGCGTTGAGAATCCCATGTCCCTATTTGGAGAACGAACTGTGTTCGATTTACGAGGCACGACCGGCCGCCTGCCGAGAACTCTTGGTCACCTCGCCGGCGGAACTGTGTCAGGATCTGCTGCAGAATCCGGTCACGCCCCTGCCGGTCTCGATGCGGATTGGTTCCATCCTGGGACTGATCTGGGGAACATTGACCAGCTCTCCCCCTCGACTCATTCCACTCCCGATGGCCTTGGAGTGGGCCGAGCGGCACGAAAAAGATTCCAGGCGGACCTGGCCTGGCTCGTCTCTCTTCGACCAGGTCCTCGACAACATGTGGCGCTTTCTGAGCCAGGAATTTACGAATAGGGGCCGGACGATCGACAAGGGGCTCTAGGTTCTACCCCTCGATTCGCCCCCTCGCCCGCCGCCAACTTTCTATTTGAGAAGGAGAAGACATGAAGAGTCCTGTCATCGTCTGTTTAGACTTGGAAGGTGTCTTAGTGCCTGAAATCTGGATCAACGTTGCGCTCAAGACTGGCATCGACGAATTGAAGATCACCACCCGCGAGATGCCGGATTACGATGCCTTGATGAAACGGCGCCTGGCCATTCTGGATCAGCACAAGCTCACTATTCACGATATCCAGGGTGTCATCGACAAGATGGGCCCGCTGGAGGGCGCCGTCGATTTTGTCGCTTGGATTCGTGAGCGATGCCAAGTGCTCATCTTGTCTGACACGTTCTATCAGTTCGCCCAACCGCTGATGCGCCAGCTGGGATTCCCGACGCTCTTTTGCAACCAGCTGGAGATCGATCAAGCCGGCCGCATCGTCAATTACCACATGCGGATGCAGAATCAGAAGAAACACTCGGTAGCCGCATTCAAATCGCTTAACTTTCACGTTCTGGCTGCCGGTGATGCCTACAACGACACTGCCATGTTGGGAGAAGCCCACGCGGGGTTCTTTTTCTGTCCTCCGGATCACCTCCCCAAGGAGTTCCCACAGTTTCCGGTGACGAAGACCTACGGGGAGCTCCAAACGCACTTCGCACAAGCGGGAAATCTAAAATAGCTGTCAGTCATCAGCGTTCAGCCCCTTGAAAAATCCCCTCCCCTTTAGGGGAGGGGAGAAGGGCGAGACGCTCATGCCCAGATCCTCACGAGGACAAGCCGGCCATCTCGATATTAAACGTCGGCTTCGTTCTAATCTGACCGGCCCGGAAACGCGGCTGTGGGCAAAGCTATGATCACGATACCTTCAGGGGCTCAAGTCTCGTCGGCAACATGGCATCGGGCCATACATTGTGGACTTCTACTGCCCGGAACAGTCTCTCGTCATTTAAGTAGACGGTGCTAGTCATGGCAACGATGATCAGATCGTGAAGGATCAGCTGTGGGACAGATATTTTCAGTCCCTCGGCCTCCTCGTGATTCGACACATTAACGACGATATCTTGAAGCACCTGGACAAGGTTTTGGAAGATGTAGCCCAGAGGTTGTCGTAAGGAGGATCGAGGTCCCCTTGCCACTCCTTACGAAGGCGGGATAAAAAAGCTGACGGCTGATCGCTGATGGTTATCGATCTCCATTCACTATTTCCAACACGCGCCGGCCATAACGCTCTGCCTTCAGAGCACCGATGCCTGGAATCTCCAACAAGGCAGCGGGTGTCACAGGCTTGTGGCCGGCAATGGCCTTCAACGTTTTGTCGTGAAAAATCACAAAGGCCGCGACGCCCTCTTCCTCCGCAAGCTCCGTGCGCAGTTGCCGGAGCCGTTCGAAAAGCTGCGGGTCTGCCGGCGCTGCTCGCGGGGCAACCACGGACGCGGCTCCTTCGAGGGACGGCTGCTTCACCGGTGAAGCAGCCTGAGGCTCTTCTGCCTGTTTCAATCGCACGGCACTGATCCCTTGCAGGACCTCCTGTCCTCTGCGCGTCACATCGAGAGTGGGATACTCCGTGCCTTCGACCTGAAGATGCCCCGAGTCGATGAGATTCTTTACCAGACCAGTCACAGACGACTTCGAACGCGCGCGACAAGCTCCATATGTTGGACAGTCTTCCGCACCATAGGCCAGCATCGCTTTCGAGCGACTCCCACGAAGAATCTCGACGATTCGGCTCACGCCGAACCGACCCATGCACCAGGACACGGTCTCCAAGATGGCCTTCGCGGAAGCGGCGTCATCATGGGGGATCTCCCTGCTCGGCTGTTGCACCGGAGCGACACAGCGATCGCAGAGGCCGCAGGGGCCCAAGGCCCGCTCGTCTTCATCGCTGAAATACTCAAGAATCGCGAGCTGCCGGCAGGTCGATACCGACACGTATCCCAGCATTTCTTGAAGTAGCGTCTTCATCCGCTCGGCGCGATCTCCGCCTTCGGGATCTTTTGACGCCTGCTGAATGAAATATTCCTGCGTGGCTAGATCCCGCTCATGGAATAGCAACACGCAGGCAGCGGGCCTTCCGTCGCGACCGGCCCGCCCGACCTCCTGATAATAGGCCTCCAGACTTCCCGGAATGTCAAAATGGACGACCAGCCGGACATCCGACTTATCGATGCCCATGCCGAAGGCATTCGTCGCAACCAGAATCCTCACAGTCCCTCGGCGAAAGTCGTCATGTACGAGTCGCCGTTCCTCATCCGAGAGACCGGCATGGTAGTAGCTGACCGACTGGCGAGACTGTCCCAACCATTCCGCGACCTCCTGCACCGCGCGGCGCGTGGCGCAATAGACCAGGATCGTGCCTCTCTCCGTATCGCGAACCAGACGCTCCAACGTCGCCAGTTTCTCCTGGCGGGACTGGCAGGGACGGACAGACAAGGCGAGATTGGCCCGACGGAAACCTGCGACCAATCGGAGTGGATCGCGGAGCGACAACCGTTTGCACATATCCGTTTGAACGCGCGTGGTGGCCGTGGCAGTCAGAGCCAGACAGGGAGGGTTGGTGAGTTCCTGGCGCAGGCGACCAATCTTGAGATAATCAGGCCTGAAATCGTGACCCCACTGAGAAATACAGTGCGCTTCGTCGACTACCAGCAAGGAGATCCAGAGGGAGCGTAAAAGCTGGAGAAACCCCTCATGCTGCATCCGTTCCGGCGCCAGATAGAGCAACTGCAGCCGCTTCTGATTGAGATCCTGGATCACGCGGTGCTTATCAAGACCGGTGAGACCGGAGTGGAACGCAGCCGCTTTGATGTTTCGCTGCTTTAAGCTTGCCACTTGATCTTGCATGAGTGCGATGAGGGGAGAAATCACCAAAGTCAACCCTGGCAAAAGGGTCGCAGGCAATTGATAGCAGAGCGACTTGCCCTGCCCGGTCGGCATGACCGTCATCGCATCGCGCCCAGCCAGCACGGCGCGCATGACCTCCTCCTGGCCAGGCCGAAACTTCGCAAAGCCGAACTGTTCGCTGAGCTGTCGAGTCAGATCATCCACGGTGAGGTAAATCGGAAAAGAGAATGGTGGCAAATCGTGAGAGCAGACAGAGTATAGACGACTGACTGAGCATCGGCAACCAGGACGGCTTGGCTTGTAACCATGAGCTCTCACCCATCATGTTCTGAAAAAAATATCCAGGAGTCGTGAGCTGAATACTGAGAACCGACAGCTATGAGAGATTATTTACAGTTTACCCGGAACTGACTCGATATCCTGAGAGAGGACAATTCACCAGAATCGTCGACACGATTTTCTTACGGAGAGCTGCTCACCAGGCAAAACGAATGGCGTGGAGAAGCAAAGCCACCCTCCAGAACCGACGCACCACAGTTCATCGTGCGACCAGGACCCAGATTAAAAAATCTATTGCAACATCCTCATTGCGTCCAAGTACTGCATCAAGTACCGTAGCGCCTATGTCGTTTCATGTCGTCTCAGCTATGCCGATCCTTTTTCTGGGAACGGGGCTCGCGCTGCTTGTCTCCTGCGCCCACCCACAGACGCCTCGCCTCACGCATCCCACTGAGCCAGAACCGGTCATCCCGCTGTCGGTCAAGCTGGTCTTCGATGAGTCTGTCCGCTCGGCCACTGTGGAACAGACAGTCTGCTCCGATGTGCTATGGAAAGGCCGTCTGGGAGATGCGATCATCCAATCCTTCTCCGAAACAGGACGGATCCGCCTCGCTCACCTAACGGTCGGAGATCCGTCGGGGACGGCACAGCCTGCGACAGATCCCGCATCAGAAATTGCAGCCTTCATCACTCTGACAAGCGCCTCCTTCACACCGACATCACGCAGCGGGTCGGATGACAGCAACTACCTCGCTCAGTTCGATGTCCGGCTTACGGCGACCTTCCAAGATGCACAGGGACACCGGTTCCCGAGAGCGCCGATGGTCTATTCGCATCGAGCGGCATTATGGACATCCCCGATCGGGGGCAGCGACAACCAATGCGCCACTGGTCAGTTGGATGCCGCCGTGCGAACGGCGTCCGATCATCTCGCCGGCCAACTCATGGGATACCTGGCGCAGTTGCAGGAAAAGACGGAGCGGGATGGGACAGCCGGTCGACGAGCTTCCGTCACAGGAACAAATCCGATGGCCCCCAAGGCTAGCTTGCTGGATGCAAGCAACAGCGTGCCTGCATCCGCGACCACCGTCGGAGACGGTCGCGATCCAGACCGCTATGCCGTCATCGTGGGATTAGACCGGTACCGAACCCCCTGGTCTGGCTGGCATGATGGACTTTCGTTCGACATCAAGGAGACTGTGTCTTTGCTTGCCAGCTCTCTCAACGTCCCTGAAGAACAGACCTTGCTGCTCCAAGACGAGCTGGCGACCAAGAATGACGTCGAAGAAGCTCTCACCTCATGGCTCCCCAAGCGGATCACGAAAAACTCAATCGTCGTGTTCTACTTCGCCGGACAGGCACTGGCCAACTCCAAATCCGGTGACATTTTTCTGATACCCTACGACAGCACCCCGCAATCGTCGCAGCTCCGGTTGATCTCACTCCGGTCTCTCCAAACCCGTCTGCTGAAGCTGGGGGCCAGGCTCGTGATCGCTGTCGTCGACGCACCGGTGCTCACAGATGCAGTGGGGAAAAACAGCCCGAGCCGGCCAGCCGTTCCGAATTGGATCGGCAATCTTGATGGATCGTCCAATATGGAGACTCGCCCTATCATTCAAGTGTCTAGGCGAAGTCCGTTGGCGCAAACTCGCCTGAACCTTCTGAGTGGATTAACCGGCAAGGCAGATCGTGACGGTGATGGAACCGTTACTGTCGGTGAGTGGCTCCGTTCTCTCAGGTCTATCGCTATCACAACTCCGATGCTCCCTCCCGACCTCGCAACCCAGTCCATTCCACTGAGCCGCGTGAACCGGCCGTAATGCGGGGCCACCCCATCACCATCTTCTCGGTCTGCTCTGACCCCAGTCAAGAGAGTAGGACTCACCAGATTTGCTCTCCACGTTACCGATGAACCGTTGTTAAAAGTTCACGTGCAGCTGTGTGTACGCCCAAATCGAGTTCACCGCTGACGCGCCACTTCCAGCGGCATTCCCCGCGGCCAATTGGTCGAGCATCTTGCCGGCAATCAAATAGGACACGCCGGTCTGCCATGCTACCTTGTCGTCTTTGAAGAACAGGGTATAGACTCCATCGATTTCCTTGTACAACGAGTTGCTGGTCGCGATATTCGTGGTAGCCCCGCCATCCGAGTTCCCTGCGGCAGTCGCTGAGGAGAAACAGCCCTGGCTGGCGGTATACCAACAATCATTGTTGTTGGCCTTACGGAAGACCCAGAACCGGAATTCCAGATGTTGCTCGATGCTCGGCTTTCCCTGCACGCTGGCGCTATAGCCGACCATATTCCGCCAGGCCATCCGGTCGGCATAGCCCATGAGAATATGGTTCGTCGGATAGAGATTCTCGAAGGTGTTCGCATTGCCGCCGCAACCGTCCCCGGTATTCCCATTACAGTTCTTCGCGTTGCCGTCGCCGGACGCATAGTTGAACTCCAATCCGAAGCGTGGCGTCCACGGCAGTTGTTCCAGGGTCACACCACCTTCAATGGCCATCGCATGGGCATTGATGTGAAGTCGATCCGAACTCTGCGCAAGACCCATCGATCCCGTCTGCCAATACGACTCGGCTGTTCCATCGAACAAGCCCTGGCGATACGAGATGCGCCCCCCTAATGTATGGCGCTGTTGCCCTGGGGCATGCGCCATCGTACCACCAAAGGTCGTGGCAGTACCGGTCGCACTATTCCCCCCCGGTGCGATTGCTGCATTATTTCCTAGATAAGCCCAGAGAGGTTCGATCGACAGGCCTGCCATAGGCTTGATGGCCAATCGGGCAAAGAAGAGGTCTGCATTGGCATTCCCGGCCCCGCTGGAAACGGCCCCCCCGCCCCCCGCGCAACTAGTCGTACCGGTTCCGCAGGACGAGTTAGCGGCGTTCGCCTCGGTGTCGGCGAGACGCACCCAACCACCATAGAGTTCGTACATTTTCCGGGAATATTGAAGGGTAACACCATCAAACGAGAAACCGATATTATTCCAATCAAATGCGCCGAATAGGCGCTGATTTCCCAGCACGATGAGCTGTCGGCCCGCCTTCATACTGAGGCCATCGGCTCCAAGATTACGGATCAGGATGTAGGCCTGCCGGATACCGAGGCTTGTGAGGGTGTTGGGATCGTTCGCGAGGCTAGGAGCGTTATTTGACCCCCAGTTCTTTGCATATTGCATCTGGAAGAACGTATCGACGTCCGGCGATACTGCATAGTTGATCCCGAGCCGGTTCCACTGTTGGATAAATTGATCCGCAATGGCGTTTGAGGCCGCACCCGTTGCACGCCCCACACCACTTGTATCCGCCAGCCCGAAGTTCGAATTGTTGCGGTATTCCGGCCTAACCCGTACGTCACCGGAAATCGTCACTCTCTCAAGATCAAATAAGGGACTCTTCGGTGGATCGAAATTCCAATACCGCACGAGATCCGGCATTCCACGCGTGACCGTCGGCTCCATCCCCGGAATATCCTTTACTTCTTCCACCTCCGGCGGATCCGCCAAAGCGTGAGTCGCGGACAGCGACGTGAGCAGGGCAGTGGCCAACAGCCCCACGAACAGCATCTTCCGTCGTCCCATACGTTCCCTCCCTGTGCGGTGTGCCGTCATCACAGGCAGCCGCCAGCCCGATGCGTCTCAAACATTTCATTAGTAGTCGACATAGTTACGGACCGGGAACTCGAAGTCGACATTCATGGTCTCTTTTGGCTTAACCTCAATCTCTTGTTGGAGGACATGCGGCCTGTCGTATATTGGCCGCCCTGCCACCTCCGTCCTGACAGTCTTGTAACCCTCATGCCAGGCGACCAGGGTGTATTGGCCCGGCGGAACCCCGGTCATCTCAAACTTTCCGTCCGCGTCCGTGACCGCAAAATACGGATGATTAAACCCTGCCCAATGGGCGTTCATATTGTTATGGACATCGCACTGGAGCCGCATCACGCCCGTTTCGTTCTTGAGAGGTGTCCGCAGAAATTTGCGGTTAATCTCCTGGCCGGGATCGGGCATAGGAACGTTCAGGAGCGAGGCATTCTTCGAGTTGAAAAAATGCGGGTTGTGAAAAAACGGATCGTGGTTGACCATCGCCATGGCTTGGCTTCGGACAAATGGGAAAATGTGCTCCTTGAATTGGCAGCCCTCCATCGTGAGCCAGTATTTGTCCGCTGGCGCTTTTCCCTTCTCAGCCCGGTCAAGATAGACAAGCACGTACTGCACGCCGTGATTGTTCGGATTGACCAGTAAGGCCTGAGACGGCGCCACTTCGCCGCATACGCTCGTGTCTGACTCGATCTCGATCGGCGGGAGTTCAGGAACGTCGCCGCGCCACGTCGTGACTCCAACGATGGTGCCTCCGTCCGCGACATCGATCACCTGGTAGTGTTCGGCTAAGACGGGTCCTGCGCCAGCTCCTATCAGTCCCATCACCAGCATCAACACAACCCAAGCTGTGAAGGGTCTTGCTCTACTCATGATTGAACCTCCTTGTGGAATAGTCCGATCGCATACTCCGCACACACAACGGAACCACGTCTTCTCGATTACATATCGTAGTCAACCATACGAGAACAAACGGACCGGTACCGGAGGAACGTTCGACGGCGATGGGGGTGTGAGAGTATCGACTAGTCCGTCTGGATGAAGTCACGACGCAATGACGAACTTAGTTCGGCGTTCGCATGGGTCATCTTCCGCACAGAGGGCCACCCTCATACGGAAGATGCTGTTATCGAGAAAATGTATCAAACTTTATTCCTCTATACCAGGACGATTTCACCAACAATGCGACGGTATTTCCCCGACGCATTCAAATCCACGATGACCCTGACATATTCCATGAATGCGATAACAGGATTAACAGGCCGTCGAAAAGATTCTCTTTCGGTAAAGACTGTCTCGTTATGGGACCAACATCAGATCTGCAGTGAACAAAAAGAGGCCCCGCTGGGGATCTTCCCAACGGGGCCTCTTTTTTAGCAAGACCGGGAGATCCTCTCGGTCTTGCCCGATCTCTCTTACTTCTTCTTAGAAGTTCATCCAGAGCTGAACATAGGCCCAATCTTGACCCACGGCTTTACCGCCCAAATTTTGGGCAATGTAACTACCTGGCCACAGGTGGCCATAGCTGGCCTGAAAGACCAGCTTTCCATCGGCGAACATGTGTGTCCACGCTACGTCGAGTTCGTCGCCGATGTGGGTCTTCGTGTTACCTACTTGCGAATACACGTATACACCCTGCCCACCTCGGTACCAGTTATCTTTCGAGCTGGCCAGGTTCAGGTTGGTGTACCAGAATTCGACGTGGTCATCCGCGCTCGGCCGAAACTGAAAATTAACCGAGGGGCTTAACATGTTCTTCCAGGCTTGCACGTCCATATAGCCCATGTGGACGTGGTTGGTCGGGAAGAAGTTTTCAAAAGTATTCGCACTCTGACAACCGGTGCCCGCGCCAGCTGCCGAGGTACAGTTTGCCCGTCCGTCACCGGAGGCGTAATCGAAGTTGAAGGCCAACCGAGGCTTCCAGGCTGACTGGTAGTGCGTGTAACCAATCCAGCTCCTGGTCGCCCAAGCATTGATATGGAGGTTTTTCTGATTACCGGTTCCAACATTTGCCCCTCCGTTATCCCCCATTGCCCCGAACTGATAGGAAATCTCGTTTTGCGCGTCAAAGTTGCCCGTTCGCACCTCGAACCGATTGCCGATCATGTGGCGAGTCTGGTTCGGATGTTTGGGGGTACCGAGACCTTGATTGTTAGCAGCGGAGAAATCCGCTGCTTGTCCCCCCAATCCATTTTTGTAGTATGTGTAGTAGGGTTCGATCAGGAGGCCTGGCACCAATTTGATCTGGTTATAGAAAATGAGCATGTTGCCATCAGCATTCCCATTGCCAGTCTGAGAGCCGGCAACATTGTTACCTCCACTCCCAACCGCTGCTGCCTGCGCGAGATCTGTTTCTGCGGTGCGGATCCAGCCGAAGTACGTGTCGAAGGCCTTGGTGGAGTACTGGAACATCACACCGTCATGGGAAAAGCCTGTATTGGCCCAATCGAAGTGGCCGAATAAGCTCTGGCTCCCGAAGACTATGTACTGACGGCCCGCCTTCATGCTGAGACCCTGGACACTGGCCAGATTTCTCACCAGCACATAGGCAGCCCGCACGCCAAGCGTAGAGCTAAAGGCGCCGGCACTGGTTGTGCCGCCGTTCTGGTTTGTGGCATCGACGTTCCCACCATTTCCGACTCCTGTTGCACCATTGCCGCCCCAATTGCGGGAGTCTATGAGTTCCAGGTAGAAATTGACATCCGGCGAGAGATCGTAGCCAATCCCCAAGCGGACCATCTGTTGGACGAAGAAGTCGTTGTTCTTCCCTTTCGTCCCTGTGGTTGCGGCACTGTCGTTGCAGCTGCCGGCAGAGGTGGTCGAGAACGTGTTTCCAAAGCAGGCGTTGTTTCGCATTTCTGGTCGCACACGAAGATCGGCCCGAATCCAGAAGTTCTTGAGATCGAAATTCTTTCCAATATTCGGATCGTACAGTTCGTACGCTTCCTTCTGCGGAATCGCGCGACCAATGACCAAGACGTCGGTGATTCTTTCCCCCTCCGGCAATTCAAACGCGGCTTGTGCCGGGGCCGTCACCAATAACATCCCTGCTGCCATCACGGCTGCACTACAGAGGGTGGCTAGACCGGCCCACCCAGTCTGTCTGGTGATTCTCATGCGGTTCCCAATGGGATCTATGATGCGGGAGGAAGTATCCTTGATGGAGGAAGCTCCCAATGCCGTTCAGCCTCAAATGCTACCTGGGACAGGAGTGTTATTTTTTATTGAAGAAAAACTTATCTTTATCTTCCAAGTTCTCTACATACGTTTGCATGTCTAACTTGAATTCTTCTTCATCAGCGTAGGCTCGTTCTGCATGTTCACTGATATCTAATCCTGCATCTTCTACTTCGGGAGACACTCTCACTCCAATTGTTAAATCTAGAAATTTCATAATTACCCAGGTGCCACAAAAGCCAAGACCTGCAGCGACTCCAACTGCAATGGCCTGAATACCTAATTGAGCCGGATTACCATAAAATAAACCGTCTACTCCGTTCGGATTCACTAATTTACTGGCAAAGAGTCCGATTGAAAGAGAACCAATAATTCCTGCCACCCCATGGACCGAACTGACATCTAACGCATCATCTATCTTTAGTTTTTCCTTAAAGAGTATCACTCCTGAATATGAGGCAAAGCCTATGGCGATACCAATAACAAAAGAATGTTCAACGCTCACATATCCTGACGCTGGGGTAATTCCTGCCAGGCCTGCAATCGCACCGTTAACAGCAGCCACAACAGAAGGCTTGCCTGTTCTCAGCCAAGACATGCCTACCCATATTAATGCGGAAACTGAAGAGGCCATGTGTGTGACGATGACTGTGTTTCCAGCTAGTGAACCAGAGGCTAGTGCGCTGCCGGCATTAAATCCAAACCAACCTAACCAAAGAAGTGCTGAGCCTGTAACTGCCAACGGTATACTATGTGGAACTTCAATTGCTGGGCCAAAGAATCTTCTGCGGCCAAGTACCAGTGCTGCCGCAAGTGCACCCATTCCAACACTCGTATGAATAACTATGCCACCGGCAAAGTCGACTGCACCAAGTTTTCCCAACCAACCGCCGCCCCATATCCAGTGCACGAGCGGATAATAGATAAAAAGGGACCACGCCGCTATGAATAGGAGAAATGCATTAAATTTCATTCGTTCTGCAATCGTACCCGTCAGGAGCAAGGGTGTAATTGCAGCAAACATTAATTGGAATTTTACAAATAATACTCCGGGAATTGTTGGTGCATAAGGAAGTGCCTCATGCCATGGCACTCCTCTTAGGAATACCCAGTCCAGGTTACCAATAAAACCGGATATATCAGGAGCAAATGCCAGACTAAAACCGAAGGTAAACCACATGACACTCAGTAAGGCCAACCCAGTGAAGATCTGCATGAAAACAGATACAGCATTTTTCTTTCTCAATAGACCAGATTCGAATAGACCAAGAGCGGGGATCATTAACAGCACTAAACTTCCCGCTACCAGCATCCATGCTGTATCGCCTGTATCTATTACTTTATCTATTGGCATGGCACTCCTGAATCTCTATACTGGTGAACAAGGGAATTAGATTACTATGTGATTACCACATGATTATCTAAACTTGAAACCATTATTTGCCAGAAACTTTTCAGGATTATCACATGCTAAAAATTGAAGCATTACTTGTAAACAACTGTGTCATGGCAATCAGTGAAGCATTAAGAGAAATAGAGGTCGGCGGCATGACGGTTGGTAAGGTACGAGGAAGGGGTAAGCATCCACCAGCGAAACTTCATGCTGCAAAAGGGAGTGAACTGTTCCAACCTCAATTCAGTGACAGATACATCATCACAATAATCATTCCGAAGAGTAAAGAAGATGCGGTGATTAACATCCTGAAAACAAAAGGGACTGGCGGAAAGGTCTTTGTGACGCCGGTCTCACGCGCTATAGACATTACAACTGGCCATGAAGGGGAAGCAACAATCTAGCTACAATTATTGAAGATTATCTCCGTACATAATTGTTGTCTGTTTTAGCTGCATCTTAACTCTACGAGGCCTCATCCTTCCCGAAGCATGCCTTGCCTCATAAGCTTGCCTCGATATCTGACAGACGGCCCAGCGACCCGGGTTTGCTCGTCTCGCCTTTCCTGCTTTTCTCGGCCCCTTCACGCCTGATTGGCTGATCCCTTTGAATCAGCCGGTTTCTCTTCAGGCGTAGTCGCAGCATTGATCTGCTCTTCTGCGTCTTTGATCGAGGCCTGAAAGTCCTGCTCGACCATCTTCACTTCCTGCTGGATCATGTTGAGTTCCGGCTCCACCGACTTCCGCAAATCTTCCGCCGTATCCTTGAACCCCTTGACCGCTTTCCCGACCTGGCGAACGACTTCAGGCAGTTGCTTGGGACCGAACAGCAAGAACGCAATCACCAATATAATGAGAATTTCGCCGGCGCCCAATCCGAACATGGTTCGTCATGCGTAAAACATCACGCGTCATGCGAAAAGCAAAAAAGGAAACGCCTGACGCTTCACGTCTCCTTACCCTTGCTTGATCTGGTTTCCTGATTGAACCGGTGCCGTGGCCGGCGGGGCGGATTGCGTGACCTGCGACGGCGGGGCGTCAGGCGCCTCGGACGGAGGAGGCGTCACGTCGATGGAATCGGCCTCGTTGACGCTCTTCTTAAATCCTTTAATGGCCTTCCCAAGCCCCTCGCCCAACTGCGGAATCTTGCCGGCGCCGAAAATGATCAAGACAATGACCAGGATCAGCACCAATTCCATCCATCCGAACGATCCAAACATCACGCACTCACTTTCTCTTTTTGTCCCACCCAAGCCCGCTCGCCCCGTAGCGTTGAACCAGTCGAACGGTGGAGGCCTTCCTCATGCGAGGGGAAGGGTATAGAAGAATTAGAACTGAGTCAAGCAGAGAAATTCAGCAAATCCAGCCGTTTATCTCTAGCAGAGTGCGGAAACGATGTGGGCACGCCAGAGTTTCACTGTTCTGCACGTCTGGGACAAGCCCGATCTGTCTGGTCTCTCTGGTTCATTTGGTTGATCTGGTCTATCTGGTGCAACCAAATAAACAAGACAAACCAAACTAACTAAACGAGACAGTCAGGACAGACCACATGAACAAGACAGGCTGACAGACTTTTCAGCATCCTGCTGGAAGAATCAGCGAGGTCGGACAAAGGCGTGAAAGTAATCTACAGGGCTTGGGGGTGCGGTCAAGGCGATCATGAACGACTGAGGATCGTAGCCGATATCTTCGAGGTCCTTCGAGGCCAAGCTTAGCTCTTCCTCTGTGAGATAGGCGACGGTGTCCGGAATGCCAATCGGCGAGAGCGAGCGCACAAGAACCTGGAGCGTCTCGCGCTCCTCCTGCGGCATCTCCAACGGAATGGGGAAGTCCAGATGGCGCTCATAGGGGCTCCGATAGGTCTCGTTTAATGCGCGGAGGGTCTTGAGCATCAAGCGGTCCTGTTCCCACGGAGCCATTCTCGTACCGGCAGAAGGATGGGTGGCAATGAGATCCATGAGGGTCAAGACGTTGGTCCCCAAGCTGCGCCCCACAAATTCACGCTGGCTTTCTATTGTCATCGTGCCGGCCCCCAACTGCTTGGCGACCGCTTCGGCTAACGCAAAGTTGACCATGAAACTCTGTTGCCCGCCAAATTGGCCATAGCAGGGCTTCTCCGGATCGTTCAGCACGTTCATATCGGCTGTACCTGCGTCGAAACTGCTGAACCCGATCGCCTCGGGAGCCAACAGTCGCTTGGCTTCCTTGATCGTGGCATAAGCCCCTAGATTGACGGGAACCAGCACTTGCTCGTCGATACGTTTGAGGAAGTCTGTGATCGTCTTCCGGTAGGGGACCTCTTTCCATTCGACCGTCCGATATTCACGTTCCCACACCAGGTCGTCGAGGAAGGGAGGGAAACCCTTGAGCACCTCCATATCCATGGCGTCGAACGCCCGGACAAAGGCAGCCCAGTCAGGAATTTTCGCATGAGCGGCTTCGCTCAAGTTCGGTCGCAGAAACTCTTCTTCAATGTCATTCGCCTGGCGCGACATCAATTTCGTCGGAAGATCGTTCCACAGTTCGTTACAGATGATGCAATCCACGCTGCCATCCGCAACACCGTCGAGCCGATCCACAGTCCCCTTATGCATCTCGACCCGGTTGCGGTGGGATGAGAGTTCCGGGTAAGCCATAGCTGCATCGAGCACGGTTTGTTCCCGATCGACCAGCACATATCGAACGCGGGGATAAATCACTCGATCTTTATCGAGGACCTTGAGATGGCTCAAGAAGCAGGCGGCGAGATTGCCGTTGCCGGGGCCCCATTCGTGGATGACCAGGCTAGGGGCTAGCGGCGAGGGACTAGGGGTCGGAAAATCTTCGCTTTTACCTCTAGCCTCGCACCCCTCGCCTCGTGCCTGCTCGCGTCGCACGACGCGAGCGTAGTAGTCCGCCGCAAGCGCATGGGCGAGTCGATAGTCGGCTGAGGCAAACGTTTGGTAGAAACTGCGGAGCTGATGGCCACGGAAGCGGTAGAAAAGCGTATTGATATGGACTTGCCACTGATCGACCGGCTTATAGTCGCCGATGAGCTGGGGTAAGGCGTCGGCGTCCTGCAACATAAATAAATCCAGGCTAGAGGCAAGGGGTTAGTTAATGGCTAGGGGCTTGGCTCCGGGCCCTGATGAGCTTCCGATCTTCTTAGCCAGCTGTTCATACTCCGCTTCAAGGATGTCGTACTCCGGCTTCCATAGATGGCCGACTTCGCAAGCGATTTGGATTTGTGTCCGCACTTCAGCGACGGAACCCTTCGCCATGTAAAAGAGGCGCACCGAGTCTCGATCCGAGCTGCGCTCATCTCTCTCCGCCAGATTACTCGCGACACTGACCGCACTCCGCCGAAACTGATCGCAAAGACCGAAGTCTTTCTTGAGGTTTTGGCTTTCCGATACACAATACACTCTCCGCCAAATCTTTTGCCAACTGCCACACGAGCAGATCCTTAAATCCCTTCTTGCCCATGGTCTCGTATCCCTCGCCTGGCGGGTTTCGTTCAAGGAGGCGAATTCTAACAGAACCGGAAATTTAGTCGCAACCATCCCTTCCATACCGCTCGCCCCTTGCCTCTGGCCTCTCGCCTTGAGTTCGTTACCTTGACAGCCCCCGCCGGTCGGTGTACCAAGAAGCTATGGCGAGAGGCGCGAGACGAGCGGGGCGAGGGACGATCACAGCGGTCTTTTTCATCGCTCTGTCGGCGCTGCCGGCACTCCAGGCAGCGGAGCTGCCGATCTCCAAGAATTCCTCCATCCCTGATTTTCAGAACCGCCCCCAAGACGTCACCCCCTACGACTTCGACGCCCCGCCGCAAGGCCTGTTCCATACCATCACGACGGCGGAAGGTTTCGACGAGGAGTTGGGCTTTCACCGTACGCACGAGATCGTGCCGGTGAAACCGACCGACCGGTTTCGTCCCGATTCCCAGGCAGTCTTCATTGTGTTCCACCTTCACCAGCATTATCAGGGGTTCCAGGTGTTCGGACGCTGCTACCCGGAAGCAGTAGCCGGCCTCGATCCCACCCTGGTGATCGGACAAGATGCCATGCACATCGCGCTCGAAGACGAAAGCGGCTATCTCACGCTCTCCCCTTTACAGGGCACATGGAAACCCGGCCGCTACAAAGTGGAAATTCACGTGGGAGAACAGGTTAACGAGATGAGTCTGATGGGCACGATGCGGTTCACGATTCTGGCAGAAAAGCACTAGCGAGACGGGCGAAAAAGGCGCGACGTGCATACCAGCCGAGGTTGCGAGGTCCGAAGTTTGAGGTTTTCGGAACTTCGAACCCAGAACTTCAAACTTCAGACCACACTCTACTCACATATCCCGCTACTCTTGCCCGTCGCGTAGACCGCGCCGCATGGTTTGACGCTCCCTTCGGCATTCGATAGAATGCCCGCGTGATTGTGTGGCTCCCTTTTTGCATCAGGAATATCTATCCCGCATGACCGTGCCACCTCATCTATGGGCCTCCGTCATCATCCCCATTAAAGATGAACGAGAGAACCTGGTCCCTCTCCTGACGAGCCTATTAAAAGTAATGGACTCGTACGAGACTTCACGGTCCCGCCCCTATGAGATTGTCTTCGTAGACGATGGCAGCAGCGACGGCAGTAGTGAGGAATTGGATCGTCTGGCGACGCAGCACTCCCACGTGCGGGTGTTCCACCTCGATCGAAATTACGGCAAGACCTGCGCGCTCGACGCGGGCTTCAAACAATCTTCCGGTGACATCATCATTCAAATTGACGGTGATCTTCAACAGGACAGCGAAGACATTTTGAAACTCCTCCCTTATACTGCCACCCACGATCTCGTGTGCGGATGGAGACAACAGAGGCAGGATGGCCTGGTTAAAAAAATGTCGTCCCGAATCGCCAACCGTGTGCGGAACTTCTTTACCCACGACGGTGTCCACGATACGGGATGCCCGCTCAAGATCTTCCGACGGCCCGTACTGGAGCGACTGCGCCTCTTCGAAGGCATGCACCGATTCTTTCCCGCACTTGCGCTCATGCACGGGTTCACCGTCACGGAGGTGCCGGTCCGGCATTACCCGCGCATTCACGGCGTCTCCAAGTACGGCATGGGTAACCGATTATTCAAATCCCTCTATGATTTGATTGCCGTGCGGTGGATGCAGACCAGAGTGTTGCGGTATACATTCCGCGACAAGTGAAGAGCGGGCAGGTGGGACGAGCGAAAAGAGCAAGAGATGCGCGACAAGCAAGACTCCATGGACCGTGAGAATCAGCTTCTTCGCGCGCACCTCACCCGTCGCGCATGACGGTTCCATCATGACCATCGAAACCATCTGGCTCGTCATCGGATTTCTCGGCCAAGGGCTGTTTTTCGGTCGCTGGGTAGTCCAATGGATTGCCTCTGAAAAAAAAGCGGAGAGTAAGGTCCCGGTCTCGTTTTGGTACATGAGCCTGATAGGCGGGCTCATCACGCTCGCCTATGCGATCTATCGGGAAGATCCGGTCTTCATCGCAGGACAGAGCATCGGGTCTCTCGTTTATATTCGCAACCTGATGCTGATCTCTCGCACGAGCCAAACTAACCGGCCGACCGGCCCCTCCTCTCCACAATCATAACTCTTTGAGATCCAACATTCTCAACGCATGCGGTCACCACACGATTCGAACGATTCCATGACAACGACCGACCGTTCACACCATGCACTGCTCCTCCTGGCCCTTCTCGTACTGTCGGGACTGATGTTCTTCCTGGGGCTCGGAGACATGGGCTTGACCGACCGTGACGAGGGACGGAACGCCGAAGCCGGGCGAGAAATGTTCGAGTCGGGGGATCGCCTGACGCCGACGTTCAACGGTGAGCTGCGCGTCGCGAAACCGGTCTTTCTCTATTGGTTGATGGAACAGTCATATCGCCTGTTCGGTGTCAATGAGTTCGCCGCACGATTCCCCTCAGCCCTCTTCGGCGTGGGCTTAATCCTCATCCATTATCTGTTTCTTGTGCACCAGCGCGATCGCACCGTCGCACTCTTCGGCGGCTTGATGCTCTTGCTTAACCTGGAAATCCTTGGACTCGGACGCATGGCGTTGACCGACAGTGTCTTGATTTTTTTCACCACGGCATCGCTGTACGGATTCTGGCTGGGACTGCATGGAGTAGGCGGCGTACGCCGATGGATCTGGGCGTTCTATATCGGCATGGCTCTCGCCACGCTGACGAAGGGACCGGTCGGGTTTGCCGTGCCCCTCATCGT
Source organism: Nitrospirota bacterium (assembly GCA_032123755.1). Lineage (GTDB taxonomy): Bacteria > Nitrospirota > Nitrospiria > Nitrospirales > Nitrospiraceae > Palsa-1315. Next base: position 14,490 of record JAQBES010000115.1, on the reverse strand, counting down.
CGCGGCACTCTACCTCACCTGGACGCGCCGGTGGCGGGACTATTGGCAGAAGGGGGTTCCCCTTGCGGGCATGCTGTTGTTCATTCTCCTCGCCGCCCCCTGGTATGCGGCCATGTTCATCGTACATGGCGACGCCTATGCGACCGGCGCAAAAGCCCATACGATCGGGCGATTCCTCAGTCCGATGGAAGGACACCAGGGCACCGTCTTCTTCTATCTCCCGGTCCTGCTCTTAGCCTTCTTTCCTTGGAGCGCACTGCTGCCTGTCCCGCTCTATCGCACACTTAAAGATTGGTACCTCATACGCCGTGCACGGACTCATCCAGATCCCACCGGGGCGTCAGAACTCGACCTCTTTGCGGCCCTCTGGGTTGTAGCCGTCTTCATATTCTTCACGGCCTCTGCAACCCGTCTCCCCCACTATATCGGTCCCTTGTTTCCCGCCGCCGCCCTGTTGACAGCCTCCTACTGGTCCCGGTGCCTGCACGATCCGACGACGAAGGGGATTCGAGCCTCCATTCACTTCATGATGGGAGTGGGGTATCTCTTGGCGATCGGCTTTGCCTGCCTCCCCACGCTCTACACCACCTACGCCTCCAAGATGGTGCGGGAGTTCCCCTTGGCCGGGCAGGTAGATCTCGGCAGCGGTCCCTATCTGGCCGCAACCCTATTGCTACTCGGGATGACGTTGGTGGGATATTTCGGATTGAACGACGAACGGCGCGGAAAAGCGTTTTGGGCGGCGGGGGCAACCTTGGCCGGTCTGGTTCTCATCGTCATCGTGATCGCGGTTCCTCACATCAATCGATATGTGGTCGCGCCCCCGCAGGAACTCGCCTATGCCGCAGGCCTAAACCTGGATCGCCAGGATCAATTCATTGCCTATGGCACCACGAGACCGTCGTCCGTATTTTACTCAAAACGCAAGACGCTCTTCGTACCCATTGGAGAAGAGGACAAGATACGGGCGGCCCTGAAAGAGTCAAAGAGAGTGATGATCCTCTTGCCGGAAAGCGCACAATCGAAGTTGCCGGCGGAAGCAAACGGACTGGTCCCCATTCTCAAACGCTACGGCTACGTGCTGCTGGCCAATCAACCGATGGTGACGATACCAGAGGGTGCGACCCCGCCACCGCCATCTCCGCCCTCCATTTTCGGCCACTGATTGAACGGTTGATCTGGTTTGTTTGGTTTATCTGGTTGGTCTGGTTCAACCAAATAAACAAGACAAACAAAATAAACCAAACAAACAAGACTCACCATCCTGCTACATCGGCACGATGCCTTTCAGGACATAGCTTGCCCCCAGCACCAGCAACATGGCCGCGACGAACAGACCCTCTGCCATGGCCGCCCGTATCCCCACGGGACCATCTGTCATGGACTCGATCTGACCAGGGAAACCCTCCAACCAATGAGCAACACAAACGAGCAGCACAACGGTCGAGACGAACAGAGAGCCGGTCGTCATTCCTAACCCCAGTCCCACGAGACCTCGAGACAACGGTCCGGACAGCCAGGCCGGGCACCATGACGACTGTACCGTCCACAAGATATGGCCTACGAGTCCTGCCAGAGTGAGCAACAGCCCCCCCCACAAGAGTTGTTGGAACGGCCAGGCCTCCGACGGGAGATGCAGGATCGTCCAGACGAGCGCGAGGGTCGCCACAAAATATGGCGTCATCCGACAGACAGCCATTCCAGCCGATGAGCGCCATTCACGCCATGAATGGGCGGCAATCATTCCCATGACACAGCCGAGGGCTGCTCCTCCAGCCACGTCGGTCAGATAATGCGACCCGCGAAGAATTCGACTGGCGGCAATGCCCACTGCCATGGCAAGAATAGGCCATCTCGCTCGCGGGAACCTTGTGGCCAGCACTGTTGCGATTGCGAACGCTGCCGCCGCATGCCCGGACGGGAAGGAATCCCATCCGCTGCCGCTGACTGGGGAGAACTCGAGGTTGCCGGCATGCATGAACTTGGGACGGGGACGGCCAATGGCATGTTTCAAAATATTGGCGCTTAACGCGGCAAGCCCGTGCGCGATAAGACTTTGCCAGCCTGCGTCTTTCCACTGCGGATGTTTCAATCCATACCCGACCGCCAGCAACACGAGGCTCAGAACTACCAGAGACTCACCCTTGCCGAGCCGGTCACCGAGATCGCTGAGCTGAGCCAGCCAGGGATTGGCGAGGTGGTCCATGTGAAGATCGTTGAGGGAGCGGACGAACCTGGTCAGCGGCACATCCCACTCAAATAACCCTACGAACACGAGGATGAGCGCGCAGACGGAGAGGAGGACAGTTGCAACAGACGTGAAGCGCGGAAGAGCCATGAGAATCGGTCTACGCGTTCAACGATTAACGGCTTTAGGGAACCCAGTCGGCGAGAAAAACATTGAACTCTCCAGGCGTTTTGGCATGTCGGTCAGACACCCAGACCAGGCTGGCGCCATCCGGCGAAAACATGGGGAAACTGTTGAATTGTCCGTCGAACGTAAGCCGCTCGAGGCCTTGGCCGTCTTCACCGATCACGTAGAGGTGAAAACTCGGTCGGCCTCCTTCGCCCTTCGTTTCAATATTCGATGAGAAGATGATCCGCTTGCCATCGGGAAAATAGAAAGGCGAGAAATTCGAGGCGCCGTTCGACGTGACCGAACGCTGGCTGCTTCCATCCGCATTCATCACGAAAATATCAAGTTGCCCCGGCTCCACCAGCCGCTGATTGAGCAAGTCCTTATACTTGTCGATCTCCGCCTGATCGGTGGGATGCGACGCCCGGTAAACGATGCGCTTACTGTCCGGCGAAAAGAACGCCCCGCCGTCGTAGCCGATCTCGTTCGTCAGACGCCGGGTCTTCGAGCCATCGAGATTCATGGCATAGAGATCCAAGTCCCCGTCTTTCACAGACGTCCAGACGATCGTCTTGCCGTCCGGCGACACGGTCGCCTCCGCATCGTAGCCCGGCGTGGAGGTTAGCCGCTGCATCTCTTGACCATCGATGCGTACGGCGTAGAGATCATAGTCGTCCAAGGCCCAGCGGTAGGCCCCTTCCCGCTTCGGCTTCGGCGGACAGTTCGGCCCCGACGCATGGGTCGACGAATAGAGCACGCGGCGATCGCCCGGGAAAAAGTATCCGCACGTCGTGGCCCCCGTGCCGGTGCTCACCAACCGAACGGTGTCACTGTCCAGATCCATCACATACATCTGATAACAGCCCAGCCCGGCGTCGGCCGGTTTGAGCGTGGCCGCATAGGTATCTTTCATCCAATTGTTCGTGGATTGAAATATCAATTTGCTCCCGCTGAAGGAAAAGTAGGCTTCGGCATTCTGCCGGCCCACCGTCAGCTGGCGAATATTCTTCAGATGCCGCTCAGCCTGGTGCGCGGGAACCGCCAGAGCCTTCGACGCAAGGCCCTCTGCCTGTCCCGTCTGCTCACCCAGCAACAGACAGACGAGTCCGATCATGCACCACTTACCGAATGGGATTGCTTGCATCGAGACGCACCTCCGTATGATCGCTCGCGAGTGGCCACTCCCCGCGGGTGACCACCGCTCCATCCTTGAACAACACGAAACTATTCCACCCGTAAAAAAAGAGCAGCCGCGCCACCTTCGCCACGGCCTGCGGCGTGGCCGCAAACAGCACCGTCACCACACTGCCTGGGCGGTCGACCCGATGGCAACTGACCAGCAGGGCCAGCCCAGGCCCTTCGTACGTCGCTCCCATCACGGTGGCACCCCTGTCGTTCAGAGTCGCGCGCTCACCGCAGTGATGGGCCAGGATCGATTGGATACCCGGACGGGATTCGGGGCTGCCCAATACTAACACCGAACCTTCCTGAGGCAACAGTCCATCCTGGGCCATCGAGGCGATTACCGTACGCTCGCCGATCGGTTTCTGTTGCTCCTGGGCTTCGATGCGCGTGACCACGTCCCGAAATGGCGAGGGATGGTCTGGCTCATCCGTAAACGCCGTCAGGACCGACCGACGTCGATCGGTGACATAGTGATTGAGCACCGGCGACAACGATTGCCGGGCAATCCGTCGGACAGTCATGAACTCGGGATCGAGATCAATCGCGATTGGTCGAGCGGGCAAGGTAACAGAGATCGTCTCGCGTAGCGAACGCAACGGCAGCGTCAGAAGATGCTCACGGTCATCCTCCATGCGAATCTTAAGCTGAAGGGGAAGACGAAAAAACTTGTTCGATTGGACGATCGTGGCCTCCAGTTGAAAGGTCTGCGCCAGCTCCCCAGCCACCGGACGGGCGACAGCCTCAGAAAACGACAGCACCGGCGCCCCATCCTGTTCCACCCATTGCGCGAAAAACCATCGGAGATCCTGGCGGCTCTCCTCTGCAAAAACTCGCTCAAGATCGCGCCATTCAGCATGCCTGCCACGATATTGCGCCACCAAACTCTTCAGGGCCTGCCAGAACGCCTCCTCTCCCGCCTCCTGGCGCAGAAGGTGAAACAGCATGGCGGATTTTTGATAGCCGATGGCATTGTCATGCTCATCCAGTTTCTGCGTGAACTGCGCGACCGGATAGTCCCGCTCCGGCGGCACGTGGAGATTGTATCCCTGCACCATCAGACGGCGTTGGTCCCGCGCCTGCACACGATCTCCCATCAGTTCGTGCCAGTAATAATTGGCCAGGTAGGTCGTCAGACCTTCCACCCAATTCCCTCGATCAGCGCGATTGAAGACCGCGTTGCCGATCCACGAATGCACGATCTCGTGGCCGAGCGCGTAGGGTTGCACATAATGCCGCTTGATGACGCCGCTCCCCAGCAGGGTGAATGAAGGCATGCCGAGCCCGCTCGCAAAGAAATTCTCCACCACGACGAACTTCTCGAACGGATAGGGACCCAGCAGCGGGATATAGGCGTCCAGATAGCGCGCGGTGGCATCGAGATATTCCTCAGCCAGATGTGCATCATCGGGGAAGAGATAGGTCGAGAGCCGAATCCTCTGACCGGTCTTGGACGTCCAGTCGCGAAACACTGTGACAAATGTATTCGCCACGAGCGTGAGGGCCTCACTCGGCTGCGTCACGGCCCATTCCGTCATCATCATCTGATCGCGGCCGCAGAGCCGGGCGGGACAGACCTGCGACTCACCGGCCATCCCTTGGGTCACGAGGGTCCACCCCGTTGGCACGGCGACCACCAGCGCATAGGTGCTGAGCGATTCCGGGATATCGGGATACCAGTGGCTCTCGCTGCTCACATAGACACCTTCCGGCCCGATATGCCCGGCAGTCTCACTGGGAGTCACAAAACGAAGATGGCGCGGATCTCGCGGCGGATCGTTGATGACGCCATGGTAATACACCTCCAGCGTCACCAGTCCGGCGGCCACGACCCGCGCGGGAATGCTGACCTCCTGGACCGAGTCAGGCGCGGAACCATACTCGAGCTCAAACGGCACATCGTGAGTCGAGACCTCCGCCCCGGCCGATGTTTGCACGAGTGTAATGTGGTCGATCTGGAGCGTGGGGGCGAGGGAAAAACGAATCGGAACCTGGGACGTCACCTCCAGGGTCAGCCGGTCCTTTGCAATAAGAGCATGTTGCTCGGGAACGATCTGTACGAATAAATCGTGATGCCGAATGACGACTCGCGGCAGGACTGGGTCGGCTGCGCAGGCGATACCGAGAACCCCCTGGCCGAGGAACGCGACGAGAACGAGACAGGGGAAAGAGACCGTCCTGCTTCCGATTGGCATCGGAAGGGTTTTAGCATTCGCGGCAGACGAGCACAAGCTGGATAGATGTCAGCAATTGCTCCAAGTCGATCGGCTTCCCGATGACTTCTTGCGGCCCCACGGCCCAGGCTTCATCGAGGCGCTCTTCATCGTGACTTCCGGTAATGATGATCACCCCGCCGGTGTATTCGCGTTGACGGAGTTGCCGGAGCACCTCGACGCCGTCCATACCGGGCATGATCAGGTCAAGAAGAATCAGGTCGGGGGGCGCTTGTTCCACCATCGAAAGAGCCTCGGAGCCGTCTTTCACGCCGAGTGCCCGATAGCCGCGGAGACTGAGAAATTGAACAAGCAAGTCGCGGACCAACAGCTCATCATCGACGACGAGGATCGTTTCCCCCGTATCGGCCACGGCTGCGCTGCCCGCCACCGGTAGAGCGGGAACGGATTTAGCCGGAAGCTGCACCACCCGGTTAACGCATTCGACCAGCACATCAAGCGACAGACCCTTTCGGATAAAATCCGTGACGCGCAATCCCCGCGCTTGATTTTCCTGCTCCTCTGTCGCTCCGCCGCCCAGGATGATCACCGGCGCATGGGGATCGTACGCACGGATTTCTTTGAGGACGGTCAGCCCATCCATTTCAGGCATGCGAAGGTCAAGAATGGTAACGCGCGGAACCTGCTGGCGAAAGAGGGTCAGGCCTTCGATTCCACTCGTCGCCGACAACACCTGATACCCATGTCGCGTGAAGACGGACTGGATCAGCTCGCAGTTCATTCGATCGTCGTCGATAACTAGGATCTTGATCATATCGCAACCTCACGGGCAGAAATTCGTAACGCAGCGCGTCTAGATCATTCGCAAATTCAGCCTACCACAGGCGACGCTGGCGGAGAAGAAAATGACGGGATCTCACCGGGGACTAGGCAGGATGCTCAAAAAGGCCGACTGCTTCGTTTGTGGCTTGCCTGGTTCATCTGATTGGTCTGGTCTGTTTCGTTCATCTGGTTCGTCTAGTTCAAGCAAACTAACCAGACAGACCAAATAATCAAGAAAAACCAGTCCATGATCACACAGCACAGTCTGTGGCGCTGGCGGTTTTCCCCAGTATCCTGCTAGGCAGAGGGCGGCACTGCTGTCCCGAGGAGCGCGTCCACAAAAGCTCCACTGTGAAAATCCTGCAGATCCTCAACCGACTCCCCGACTCCGATCAGCCTCACGGGCAACTTGAGTTCCTCGGCGATCGCGACGACGATCCCTCCGCGAGCGGTACCGTCGAGCTTCGTCAGGACCAAGCCGGTGACGCCGACCGCTTCATTGAATTGACGGGCTTGGGACAGCGCGTTCTGCCCAACGGTGGCATCCAGCACAAGGAGCACTTCGTGCGGCGCACCAGGACATTCCTGCGCGATGACACGGGTAATCTTGCGGAGTTCGTCCATAAGATTCGATTTCGTGTGTAACCGGCCCGCCGTATCGATCAGAGCCACGTCCACCTGCCGGGCTTTCGCAGCAGCAACCCCATCGAACGCTACGGCGGCGGGATCGGATCCATGGCGGTGACGGATCACATCGACGCCGACTCGGTCAGCCCAGACTTGCAGTTGATCGATCGCCGCCGCGCGAAAGGTATCGGCAGCCACCAGCAACGGCACTTTCCCTGCCTGCACAAGCCGTTGTGCGATCTTAGCAATCGTGGTCGTCTTTCCCACACCGTTCACCCCCACCGCCAGGATGACGAAGGGCTTGGGACCCTTTGCGATCAGGGACTCCATCGACAGCCCTTGCACTGGCGTCAGCACATCGAGCAGGGTGTCCCGCAATACCGTATGGACCCGACCGGCCTGTGAAGCATCGGTCCCTTGAAGCTGTTGCTTGAGGCGCTCCATCACGCGATCCACGACGCGGGCACCGAGATCGGAGGCCATAAGGGCCGCTTCGAACTCCTCCAAGAGGGCAGGATCAGCCGCACGGCCAAGCAGCTGATCCAGGGACCCGCGAACGACATCACGCGTTTTTGTGAGCCCGTCACTCAGTCGCTGTAACCATCCCATGAATCACTCGTACTGTGTGTTGTGTGATGCGTCTCTCGATTTGGCTCGGGACGGTGAGCCTGTCAAACCGTGACGCGTTCGATTCGCTCGTGTCGGCAACCGCGCGAGCGACCGCAGAATCATCCGCTCACGACGTTGCATCCGGCGCGCTTCTTTCTTGCTCCGCTCATGATCGTAGCCGCAGAGATGCAAAATGCCGTGGACCAACAGCACCGTCAGCTCCTCGTCCAACGATCGTTGGCCCTGTTTCGCTTGGCGGGCTGCCGTCGGGACGGCAATCACCACGTCACCAAGCAGGTCCGCGTTGGAATGGGACGCCTCCCGCATGGCAAAGGCCAGCACGTCGGTCGTGCGATCCTTGCCTCGATACCGACGATTGAGACCCCGCATCCTCTGATCGCCCACGAGCATGATACCCAGCTCGGCCGACGCTTCCCCGACATCAGAAAGAATCACCCGCGCCAATCGATCCAGGCGCGCCTGGTCAAACCTTACACGTCGAACCAGACTCTGCACATGGACCGGCACTAATGCGACTGGCCCCAGGGGTCCGTGAGGGGAGAGGAAGGGATGGCAGGCTTCGGCTGTTTATTAAGCGGTCCCGGCGACGGTCGACGGGATGGCACGCCAGATGAGGAACCGGAAGACTGAGCGGGGTTCTGGTGTTGATCGTAGGCTTTGATAATGTCCTGCACCAACTTGTGGCGGACCACGTCGCGCTCGTCGAAGTAGACGAATTCGATGCCTTCGACGTCGCGCAGAATCTCCCGCACCTCGATCAGGCCGGAGACCCGTTCGGGCGGCAGATCGACCTGGGTGATATCGCCGGTGACGACCACCTTGGAATGGAACCCAAGTCGCGTGAGGAACATTTTCATTTGCTCCGCCGTGGCGTTCTGCGCTTCGTCGAGAATGACGAACGAATCGTTCAACGTGCGGCCTCGCATAAAACCAAGTGGGGCGATCTCGATGTCGCCCCGTTCGATCGCGCGCGCAGCCCGTTCCATATCCATCATATCGAACAGCGCATCGTACAGAGGGCGGAGATAGGGATTCACTTTGGCATACATATCGCCCGGCAGGAAGCCGATCTTCTCGCCCGCCTCAACAGCCGGCCGTGCGAGAATGATGCGGCTCACTTCTTTCTTCAGCAACGCGCTCACCGCCATCGCCATTGCCAGATAGGTCTTACCCGTTCCGGCCGGGCCGATGCCAATGACGATGTCGTGCGTCTCGATCGCTTCGATATAGGCTTTTTGCGTCGGCGTTTTCGGCGCGACAAAACGCTTCTTAGTGATGATGGTCGCCGCATTAGAAAGGAGTTCTTTGATCGGAGTCTCGGGACTTTGCCGTAGCGCACTCAACGCGTGCGTAATGTCGTCCGGCTGAAGGACCATTCCGTCGTTGGCGAGGGTGGCGAGTTCTGTGAGGATACGTTCCGCGTGGCGGGTGGCATCTGGCGTCCCGTCAAGTGTGAGTTCTTCGCCGCGCGCCGAGAGGCGCACACCGAGGTCTTCTTCGATCAGCTTGAGGTGCCGGTCATGGTGACCGAATAGAACGGCGGTATTGGTGCCTTCTCTGAGTTTAAGTTTACGCACAAGCGCGAAGGCGTTCTCCCTCCCTGCAGCAGTAGTGGGGTCATTCTAACAAACCGTCGACGGGAGTGACAAGCAGAAGAAATGATTGAGCCGCGCGGAGACCCTCACGCACCTGCTGGTTGAGCAGGCTTGCTGGGAGCAGGGAGGGTGAAGTCGAATTCCTGAAAGGCTTTTCCCCCTTGCCCATCTTCAGCGACGATGCGCACTCGATGGCTGCCATGTTGGTCCAGGGGAATCTGCCAGACGAGATGCCCCGTTTCTTTGTCAATCACCATCCCCGGTGGGGCTACTTCCAGTAGAAAGCTGAGGGGGTCGCCGTCCGCATCAACCGCTTTCACCCTATACTCATACCGAGCACGGCCGATGAGGTCCGCGGGGGCAGAGACGATCTTCGGAGGACTATTGCCGACATAGACCGATTCAGAACGAACCGTCTTCCCGACAGACGATTGGTCCCTCGGGGTGACTTCCACCTCGAGCGTATCCTTGGCCTGAAATCCCGTGGTCTCCAACGTCTGCTCCGGCCCCTGTTTCACGACTCTGTCGTTACGCCACCAACGATAGTCAAACTGCATCTCATCCCGATCTGCATCGACGGCCTCCATCTTCGCAAAAACCGGAGCATGCGGATCAACCGGCCGCTCGATGGAGATATGAGTGACGACGGGGGGGGTATTGCCGACCACCGCGGGACCAGCCTGGTAACGAGCTCCCTGAACCGTGCCGCTCGTGGGCACAAGATCGACCGTCACACGGTCCCCACGCTGTAACATGTTCGCTGTCAAGGTGGGTCCCGTCTGATCTCGGAGGGGGTTACCGTTGACCATCCACTGATATTGGAATCCAGCCGTATCGGAATGACCGTTATCGGTCTCGATCATCACCTTGACCGTCTCGTTCAGCGTAATGGGGTCCGGAGTAATTGTCGCTAACCGGATGGTCACGGGGTGCGGGGATGCGGAAGAACTTGGGGGAGAGGACTCGTTGTCGGGGACAGAACTCGAATTACACCCGATGAACAGGAGGGGAGCAACAACACAAATTGATGGGAAGAACCTTGTGTACTTCACTCGATGCGACGATCTCGTTCGTTGCTGAATGCTACTTTGTCCCTGATATTTGAGCCGGGAGGGACCAAGAGACTGGTCCCTCCCAACTCTCTTTCACCTTCCCTCACCCTCGCTGACGCACCCAGGACATATACCGACTCCAGGGAGGATTCGGCCCATTTGCACTCACGCACGTGCTGCTCCCTGTGCTCATCTGGCTGCAGGCCTTGATCGTCGGCCCTCCTGAGGATCCGCCACTGGAACCATTCAACGTCCCGGGTCCGTCGATATGGATAGCGACTTGCGAGGCCACCCCCTCGCCAAGAGTCATCCTAGTGTCGCTGTTCGTATTCCCACCGGAGGCGCTGGTCCCGATGATCGGAGACGAGTAGGCCGACCCGGTCTTGTAATACAAGGCGTAGAGATAGCTCGTCCCGGTGGAGGAGCAGAAATCATTCGTGGGCACGAGCGTCGGGAAGAATACTGCTCCGGCAAGCACCACGGGGCTGGACACCGACCGCTCTGCCGACGTGCCGGCCGCAGTCGCCAGCTTAATGTACCATCCATCCTTGCTCTGGACCAACCCTACCATCGAGTTGGCTCCCGTGGTGACGCTCGTGAGCGTCGGATTATTAGGATCCGTCATTTGGTTTGTCGCACCCGCACAGACGATACAGACCACCGCATTCGTGGTGTTCACCAGATCGGCGTTTCTGCAGTTGGTGGCACTCGTCTGGGTACAGCTTGAGTTCATTACGCTGTCTTTAATCCCAAACAGGTACTGTTGCTCCGTGCTGGTCTTGTCGGAGTTACTCAAGTATCGGCCCGTTCCAAAGAAGACCCAGACCTTATTCGCATCATCAATTGTCACCGACGGTGAGGCGGTCACCGGCCCCATTTCCACTGTGACACTGGTCAAGGCTGTGTAGTCATTGAAGCTATCGATCATTTCCGTGGCTTGTCGGTTGGCCCCGTTGGCAATACCCCAGGTCGAGGTGCTGCAAGGGGCGTTCGTACAACCACTGGTGGTCAACCGATACATCTTGCCCCTCCAGGGCAGAGATCCGTCGTGTATCGTGCGCCCGAAGTAGGCAACGTCGTGTCGATAGTCGAAGTCCCTATCCAGCGTCGTAATGTTACCAAGAAACGACCGGAAGCCGCCGGCTGTTATCGTGGTCACCTGCGAATTCCCGGCTCCAGGCCCGACCTTCAAGTCCACGGCATACACCACGGCTGTTTGCACCGGAGTGGCCGGCAAATCTGCCTGATAGCCGTTGGGTCCAGAACCGAACAAGACCATCCACTTCGCATTGGTGTTATCGATTTTGGAATCCGCCGTCGGGTTCACCCGTAGCACCGATGGAATAGCGGTCGTCAGCCCCAACCCGGTATTGCTGAAGCTCCAGAGGACTTTGGGGTCGACATCCGGATTGGTGATATCGAGCACAAAGTATGCACTGTAGAACGTGCGGTTCGTCCCGCTAATATTGACCGTCATCGGAGGAGCGCCCGTGCCGGCCGCACAGTTTCCACAGCTCCCTCCCATGCGGAAGCCCCCGATCAGCACCGTGCCCCAGCCGTCCGGATGGTCTGCGTCCGGCGTGAAGATCCGCACATCCGCGACCGTCGGCTTGAGATCCACGTAGTACACGTGGGTATAATCAGCCCTCGTCAACCACTGTAACTGGGGCAGGAGTTGATAGGGGATGAAGCCCCACAGTTCGTCCCCGAGCGGACGGCCGCTGGTATTGTCGGTGGGATTCTTCGTGTACCATCCATGCTCGACCACGGCCGGCGTCGTGACATCGTCGCTCTTGTGGTAGTACCCCCCGTTGAACGCATGCAACATCCCATCGTTCGCACCAACATAGATGACCTCACGGCGATCTTTCCAACGAGTATAGAAATTCGTGTAGCTGGAATCTCCATAAATGAGATCGTAGTTCGTGCGCGGCGCAGCCACAATGGTGGGCGTCGAATGGATGGGGTCGCCCAATTTCCACACCTTGTAGGTGCCGCTGCCGAGCGGCACTTCCAGCATGCGCGGACGAAGCCCGGCGATTTCGTCTCCGCGGACGAAGTTGATGATGTTGTCTGCCGTGTAGGGGGCAGCGCCGGCCCTTAGGTACGGACTCAAGGTTCCCGAATTCGCGGCGCTGAATTGCATCTGTTCGCCCGCGTTCACGAGTCCATCGTTGTTGGAGTCCACCCACGTGAGCAGATTTCTCGACGCGGAGGGGAGGTTAGCCAGCTGTTTGCCCCCTTCCCAGAAGGGGAGAATATCTTTCAATCCCAGGCCCGAGATTGTCGGAGTTGTACTGTCGGCGTTCCCGTCGCCGTTGGCATCCCCGTACTTATCGACCAGCACTGTCCCATAGGTAAGACTGGTTTGAACATTATCGTACCGGGTCCTGACGATGTAATCGTTTTCATAGACGAGTTTTCCGTCCTGATCCGTATCTTCTCGGAAATTCCCAAGATGGTCGATGAACAGCCCCTGCGCATATCCGGTCCATCTCACATTGGCTCCACCCTGCCCGACGGTGCTGGTGTAGAAGTAGGCTTGATAGACGCTCCCTTCACCGCTGGCGGAGGTGGCCAACACGGAAATGGCCGTTCCTGACGAACTCTTTCGTAAGATCGCCGTGATGGTCGCCATCAGCCTATCTTGCAAATCGTCCACGTTGGAAGACTCGAAGTAGTTGTCGGGAATTCCATCGGTCCCCGGCGCGCCAGTCGCATTGATGACCTTGTCCCACTCCGTCACCAGGTCCGGGATGTTATTGTTGTTGCTGTCCTCGAACCCACCCAGTTTGGCGGTGTGCATCAAGATTTCTCTGCCTGCAATATTACCGAAGGCGAAAAACGTGTAGACGGAAATGTTTTGGAGCCCCTCCAAACAATGGCCCGTTACGCCGAGGACGGCAATGGTCCCATCGGTAAGGGCTGGGGCGACTCCGTTGCAGGGCCGGAGGTCGTTCGTGTGCGCCCAATAGGCCACGTCATCCAGATAATGGTTACCGCTCGACGCATAATCAGTCTTGTGTTCCCCCAGCAGCGTGGGGGCAGGAGTGATGACGTTCGTATTGCAGGTACCATTGGGCGCATGGATCGTCGTGTTCCCGCCCACGCAGTGAAGCCCATGTTGCCCATGCCCGTAATCCTGGTTCCCTCCAGGAATATTCGTATCCTGGGTCGGTTCCCCGTCCGTCACGAGGATGACGAACGTTTTGCAGCAGCGGACCTGCGTGGACGTCGTGGCCCAAGCAGGCGTGTGGTTGCTCCCAAAAAAGTAGGGGTCCCGTCCGCAGGCGTTGGTGATATAGCCAGCCCCAGCCGTGCAGGTTTCGACGCCGGTCAGGGCGCTGATTTCAGACGCGCCTATCGAACCTACCCCCGACGCCCCAAAGGCCACGCCGTTTGAAATACCTCCGGCAAAAGCAATGGGATAGACATAGGAACCAGGCACGTAGGTCGAATTGATCTGTGCAATATAGCGGGCCGTTTCATAGAGAGACTCGGACAGAGGTGTCCAGGTCGAGGGAAACGACTCCTGGACCGCATCCACCATAGCGGCTGTATTCGTGTTGAAGGTTTCCACGGTCGCTCCGGAAAAATCGATCGATTGGCGAGACCCGACGCCCACCAGCATCCTGGCTCCGTCGCCGGCCGGTTTGAATTCAAACAGCCCGAACCGCGCCTGGGAACCGATCTGCTGAATGACCCCGGTCGGCTCGTTACTGTATCCGATCTTGAGCTCATACTTTCTTACGCTGAAGCTATCTCCGCAGTTGTTACTGGAGGAAGTGTCGTTATCGACACAAAAATAGGCGGCATGGACAAAGATATTGCTTGCGTTATTAGCAGCGGTGCCCCCCAATCTGTCGGCTAGCGGCATTCTTCCAAGGTATGTCGTGACTCCGACCCCTCCAGCATAGGTAATATCATTCCGCTCTATATTCACACCTGTCGCCTGTGCCCGCACCGTCTTCAGCGCCGGAGTCCCATTCGTCGGACAGGTCCCATCTGCTGCTCGCGCGACAAAACAGTCGCCCCCGATCATCGATTTCTTG
>JAQBES010000114.1:0-4176 GCA_032123755.1 Nitrospirota bacterium | reverse complement strand
GATGATGAAGCAGTCGTTCATGACCGGCTTCAGCTTTGGGTTGACATCCGGGGTGATTACGCCACTGGGCCTCATGGTCGGGTTGAACGCGGGGACGCATTCGCGGTTGGCTGTGATCGGCGGCATTGTCACGATTGCGGTGGCCGATGCGTTCTCCGATGCGCTGGGCATCCATATTTCGGAGGAGTCCAAGAATCACGGGAACGCGTCGGAAATCTGGGAATCCACGATCGCCGCGTTATTGGCCAAGTTCCTGACCGCGCTGACCTTTCTGGTGCCGATGCTGCTGTTGCCCTTGGAGGAGGCCGTGATGGTAAGCATGGGGTGGGGCCTCTCTCTGCTCGTGGTGATGAGCTATTTCCTAGCGCGGGTCCAGCAGATCCCGGCCTGGAAAGTCATCGCAGAGCATGTAGCCATTGGTGTCAGCGTGATCGTGATCACGTACTACGTGGGCGACTGGATTTATTCCACGTTGAGTTAGCAGGATGCTGAACAAGACCGCCAGCGCGGAAAAGGTTAAGGTTCAGGCTAAGGTTGAGGCTAGGATGAAGAACGTCGGGTCTTCGCTCAGCCTTGACCTCAGCCTGTCTCGCTCGGCTATCCTGCGGAAGTGATGTCACCGAGGGAACCGTTCATGATGCAGCCACCGCTCGTCGCGTACTTTTCCATGGAGATCGGTCTTGAGGCTGGGATGCCGACCTATTCGGGAGGGCTTGGTGTGCTCGCCGGCGACACGATTCGTTCGGCTGCGGATCTCGAGGTGCCGATGGTGGCTGTGTCCTTGCTGCACCGGCGCGGGCATTTTTTCCAGCGCGTGGATGCGCACGGCCGGCAAAGCGAGGAACCAGTCACATGGCCGATCGATGATTTCGCAAAACTGATCGACGAGCAGGCTACGGTCAACATCGAAGGGCGCACGGTCCATGTGAGGGCCTGGCAGTACCGCGTGAAGGGTGAGTCCGGGCATGTCGTTCCGGTGTATCTGCTCGATACCGATGTCAGTGAGAACCAGCCCTGGGATCGGACCCTCACCGATGTGCTCTACGGGGGCGACGACCATTATCGCTTGTGCCAGGAAATGGTGCTGGGGGTTGGAGGATTTCGACTTTTGCGAGCCCTCGGATATACAGACATCCGTCGGTTCCATATGAATGAGGGTCACGCTGCCTTGCTCGTCCTCGCGCTTGGCGAGGAGAAGATGGCTTCGCAGAACCAGTCGGATTCGATTTCAAACGAGCTGATCGAAACCATTCGGGAGCAATGCGTGTTTACAACCCATACTCCGGTACCGGCCGGCCACGATAAATTTCCCGAGAAACTCGCGCGCCAGGCGCTAGGCGATCGCTGGTGGGCCATACTGAAGTCCTGCGGTGTTGAGGAGACGCTCAATCTGACACAACTGGCTCTGCGGGGCTCCCAGTATGTCAACGGGGTGGCGATGAAGCATGGGGAGGTTTCGCACGGCATGTTCCCCGGCTACCCGATCCACTCCATTACCAACGGAGTGCACGCAGTGACGTGGACCGCTCCATCGTTCCAGAAGCTCTTCGATACCCATCTGCCGGACTGGCGGCGCGATCAACTTTCGCTGCGCTATGCCGTGGGCATTCCCACCTCGGACATCTGGGCGGCCCATGTGGAAGCCAAGCGCACCTTGGTCGAGCATGTGAATCGGGAATCGAACGCGGGATTCGATCGCGATGTGTTGACGATAGGGTTCGCCCGTCGCTTTGCTGCCTACAAACGTGCCGGTCTGATCTTTCAGGATCTCGACAGGCTCAAGAAGATTGTCCGTTCGGCCGGGCCGATCCAGATCATCTTTGCCGGCAAGGCGCACCCGCGCGACCGCGAGGGCAAGGACCTGATCGCCTATATTCACGAGATGCGTGATGCGCTGCAGGGTGTGATCGCGGTGTCGTATCTGGCCAATTACGACATGGAGGTGGCCAAGATGCTCTGTGCCGGTGTGGATGTATGGCTCAATACACCGTTGCCGCCAATGGAGGCATCAGGGACGAGCGGGATGAAGGCGGCGATGAACGGGGTTCCCAGCCTGAGTGTGCTGGACGGCTGGTGGATTGAGGGTCACCTTGAAGGTGTGACCGGCTGGTCCATCGGCGATCGGGTGGAGGCCTGCCTGGAGCCTCAGTCCGGGATGGATGATTGTCATGCAGCAGAACTCTATAGGAAACTGGAAGAGAAGGTCTTGCCCTGTTTCTATACAGACCGCGATCGCTTTATCGAGATCATGAGGCACGCGATCGCATTGAACGGAGCATTTTTCAATACGCAGCGCATGGTCGTGCAGTACCTCCACAATGCCTATCGATTGGGGCCAGCTCCTGTGCAGCAAAGCCATGGATCGGCCTGAGAGATACTGTGAACCTGCGCGACCCCTGCCACCACTCGCTGGCTTCATCTTGACCATCGCTGGAGGCTCGTCGAGCCTCCAGCGTTCGCTCTTTCAGGTTGCATCCCCTCTCGCTGGTGTTATGTCCCGCCTGGCCGATCGAATCGGCTTTCAGGAGGGGCACTGACCCTCACGGACGTGGTCGTGGGGACCAGCGAGCGTAGGGCGATCCAGGCCTCGCCTCACAAGGACTCTGTCGATCCGTTCATCGTCTGGCGGGAGCGGAAAGTCGCAATCACGGACCTCGTAGCCATCGGGCATCGCGTAGTGCATGGTGGCTATCAGTACAGTCAGCCACAAGTCACTCGATAGGCTAGACAGGGTGGATCGATCTGGCGCTCTGTTGCATTTCGCCACGGCGTATATTGGTAACTGTGGAAAAAGGCTGCGACTTTCTTCAATATGCTTCACAGGATTAGCGTGTATCAGGCATGTCGCATGCTTGACTGTTCCCGGTATGTGGAGTGTCCATCAGAGGGTGACCGATTTCTAGGAAGCAGCCTGACCTCTCCTGCCCTTGTGTGCTCAACTAATCCGCAACGAAAAATATCTGCGGTGGAAAGGGTACGGCGGAAAATCGATGTCCTGGCTGGTCTTTGTCTGTAGTGCAATCGCGATCGTCCTGGCAGGAACGAAACTGTCCCGCCATGGAGATCAGATCGCCAACATCACCGGTTTGGGTGGGTTGTGGATCGGCGTCGTCCTGATGGCTGGTGCCACCTCACTCCCGGAAATCTTCACCGATGTCAGCGCCGCACTGATGAACAAGCCGAATCTTGCCGCGGGCGATCTCTTCGGCAGCAGCATGGCCAACATGCTCATACTGGGTATCATCGACCTGATGCACAGGCAAAAACGGGTCTGGCAGCAGGCGGCGTTCGAACATGCGCTCAGTGCCGGCTTGGCATTTTTTCTCACCGGACTGGCGGGGTTCTTAGTGTTGCTCGGGTTAGACTTGGAATTTGGCGGCGTCGGGGTCGGAAGCACGATGTTGCTGTTGTTGTATATCCTTGGTATGCGAGTCGTATTCCGGCAGGAGCTCGTGAAACGGCGTCAGCCTGAATTGGAACTTGTTGCGGAAGGCCAGGCGGCTGAAGAATCGAAACTCGTGAGTATCACCGGCAAGCGCGACGGGCTCCGGCGCGCCTTCATCGGATTTGGGTTTGCGGTGCTGGTGCTGCTCGTTGCGGCACCGTTCCTGGCGAGTTCTGCGGGTGAGATTGCCGAGCAGTCAGGGATCTCCACCACGTTCATTGGCACCGTGTTGCTTGGAATCGCCACGTCATTGCCGGAGTTGGTCACGGCCATTGCGGCGGTGCGACTCGGCGCGTTTGACCTCGCGGTCGGCAATCTGTTCGGGAGCAACGCCTTCAACATGGCGGCCTTCTTTTTCGTCGATGTCGCCTATCGAGACGGACCGATCTTTAAGGCCATCTCGGACACACATGCCATGACGGCCTTCTGGAGCATTCTCCTCATGAGCATCGGCATGATGGGAATCATTTATCGCGTCGAAAAACGGTACCTATTGATCGAACCGGATAGTTTTCTGATCATTCTCGGCTACTGCATCGGGCTCTGGCTGTTGTTCCAATGAGAAAGTTGTCTGCCATGCCTCAGGTGCGAGAGAACGAGACGCGCAAGATTTGGCAGCTTACGCCGGACAAGCTCACAGCCCTCCTGGGCACCGATTCTGAGCATGGACTCGCCGAGCAGGAAGTTGAGCGCTGTCGCGCCGAATTCGGCCCCAACGAACTGCCCGAAGC
>JAQBES010000113.1:0-15057 GCA_032123755.1 Nitrospirota bacterium | reverse complement strand
CCAGTGCCGAGGGCGATCACGAAGCCCGACCCCCTCTTCCAAAATCAACCTGTCGCGCTGTCGTCGACAGTTTTAATCAGGAAGGATGTGTTCCGAAAAGCCGACGGCATCAACCAGATAATTCGTTTGGGAGAGGAGGCTCTCGTCTATCTGATCGCTCGTGACTACCCTATTCATCGGGTTCCACAACCTCTCGTCAAGTATCGACGACACCGGCAACTGACCTGCCCCCTATAAACCAGGTCGGGTCTGGAGTTAGGATTCCAGCCGATGAAAGGAGGAGGCATGGCACGCACACGGTATACGGCGGAAGAGATCATCTGCCATTTACGGACCGTTGAGATTGAGGCAGGCAAGGGTATCGGGATCGCAGACGCCTGTCGGAAGCTCGGCATCACCGAGCAGACGTACTATCGGTGGAAGAAAGAATACGGCGGGTTGCGCGTTGAGCAGGCCAAGCGGTTGAAGAGCCTGGAGCAGGAGAATGCGCGACTGAAGCGCTTGGTGGCCGATCTCTCGCTCGACAATAGTATTTTGAAGGAGGTGGCAGCGGGAAACTTCTAAGCCCGGCCCGACGCCGCGAAGCGGTGTGCCATGCGCAGGCCACGCTCTCGGTCTCCGAACGCCGGGCGTCTCGAGTGGTAGGGCAATGCCGGGCCACCCAGCAGTATGTGCCCACCCAAAGGGATGACGAGGACCGACTGCGGGCACGGATCATCGTGCTGGCTCACGAGTATGGCCGCTACGGGTGTCGGCGGATCACCGCCTTGCTCCAGCAGGAAGGGTGGCGCGCGAATCACAAGCGGGTAGAGCGGCTCTGGCGGCAGGAGGGGCTAAGGGTGCCTCAGAAACAACCCAAACGGGCCCGGCTCTGGTTCGCCGATGGCTCCTGTATTCGCCGGCGGGCTGAGTATCCGAACCATGTCTGGTCGTATGACTTTGTAATGGATCGCACCCAGGATGGGCGACCCCTCAAGATGCTGACGGTGGTGGATGAACACACCCGTGAGTGTCTGGCGATTGCGGTCCGACGGCGGCTCACGTCGCGGGAGGTACAGGAGGTCTTGAGTGAGTTGTTTCTGTATCGAGGCTGCCCGACGCATATTCGGAGCGACAACGTACTATATCCGGAAGTCAAGAAGGCCGAGTAGTCACACCTCTCCTGTTCAGCCGTGACGGCTGTCTACGGACGATCCGCAGTCCTTCCCAATGGTGCTTCCATCTTTGATGAGGCGCTGTTGACCATAGTGATACAAGGTCCCACAAACTGGCCTTGACCGTACTCAACACAACAGGCAGCCCCAGTGGAAGCTCCGAGCATTATCTACGAGGTCAGTACCTGCCTCGACGGCCCGCACGAACGGAGTGCTCCACTGGGTGGGAGTGCCTCACAGAACGGCCGATAGTCGGTTCCCGTCTTAATTAAGCCATGGGCCACGCGCGCCACTTTGGCAGCCACGGCGCACAGGGCCTTGCGCTTGCGATCCGGGTTCTGCGGATCGCGCTTGATGTACCGGGCATATTTTTGCCGAAACGTATTTTCCCGCATCCGCACCGCACCCTGGGCCGCCATCCAGAAAGCATAGCGTAAGCGGGCATTGCCGTGTTTGGAGAGCCGACTCGTTCCGCGGAATTGCCCCGACTGCTGCGTGCTAAGATCCAAGCCGCAGAACTTCAAGAACTGGCGGTGATGCGGGAACCGACGCAGATCGCCGGCTTCCGCCAAGATCGTGAGGGCGAGAATCGGCCCAACGCCCGGCAACGTGCGGAGCCGCTGATAGTCGGGATGGTCATGGAGCGACTGATCCGCCTGCTGTTCGATCGCCGCCCGGGTGGCACAGAGCTGTTGATGCTCCGTCAGGATTACGCGGAACATCTGAATGGCCTCGGAGTCCTCCGACACCGGAAGGCCCACACTCTGATTCGCCGTGCCATAGAGATCCTGGAGAAAGCCGTGTTTATTGACCTTCCGTCCGACGACCGTCCAGGCCTCCTGTGCAAAAGCGTCCGGTGAGTAGCGGGTTATGGCGGCCGGACAGGGGAAGCGGTGGAGCAGTCGCGTGAACCACTGCGCGCGTGAATTGGTGTAGTACCGGTCGGCCTCCGGGAAATACAGTGGGAGGTAGTGCGTCATGATGCTGTGCTGCACCCGGACCTTGCGCAATGAGATCTGATAATGCGTCTGCGCGAATTCCTGCAGGTCATTCACCGCATGGACCAGCGGATCATGATAGCGTTGGGTAACCCCGGTCTTCAGCAAATGCAGCAAGACCTGCGTGTCCTTGGGATCGTTCTTATCCCAGGAGTTATAGAGGGCATCGCGTGTCCGGGCCACGGCCAGAGAGGAAATGAGGCGGAGCTCAAACCCGCATTGATGCAGAAAATACGCAAGCGGCCGGTGATAGGTGCCGGTGGCTTCAAATCCGATGAGGACGGGTGCCTGCAACTCCTCCAGCCGTTGTCGCAGCACGTCAAAATCACGCTGGCAGTTCACCATACGCCACCGCTGACGACCGCCAGCCGGCGGCTCGATCAGCACCTCATGGACTTGCTTCGCCACGTCAATCGCCACGAAAATGACTCCTGTCGAGGACTCTGAAGTGGGGCTCATAGGTTTCCCTCCTGCTAGAGTGAGTGGATCCCTGCATTCTAGAGGAGAGATGAACGGCGTATGGCCCCGCTTCCGCATATACTACGGACCGGAATTCTCAGGGATGGCGTTGGATGCATGGGCCGGTCAGCACGGGGTGCGGCTGCACTTCATCCAACCGGGGAAGCCGGTCCAGAACGCATTTATTGAAAGCTTCAACGGCAAGTTTCGCGATGAGTGCTTGAACGAGCACTGGTTTCTGACCGTCCAGGAGGCCCAGGTGGTAATTGAGGCCTGGCGCAGAGAATATAATGAGGAGCGGACGCACAGTACCATTGGGGATATGACGCCCATGGAGTTCATTCACAACCATCAGAACCGGACCCAGGCCGCACAGGAGTTACCTTCGTTGGCCGTGGTGTAACAAACGGGGGAAGGTCAATTTTGTTCTCTGAGCCAGACAAACCAAACAGACCAGATGAACCAGCTCCCCGCCACGCGCTGCGAAATGGTTTCGAGCACCATATCCTTTTCCATTCTGTCGTCCACGCTCCGGAGACGAGGGCGTCCACGGAAGTAGGAGAAAAGTAGCCTGTCATCTTTTCTTTTACCATCGGATCACTTCTTTCGGAGATTCGTCAAGAACACCAGGATGTCGCGCACAGAAATCATGCCGACCAATTTTCCACCCTGCGTCACGCCGAGATGTCGAATATGCTTTTGAGCCATCAGATCGCTGGCATCTAATACGGTCTTATCCTCTTCGATCGTCAGGATCGGGGCCGACATAATCTGTTCAACCGTTGTCGTGAGGATATCGACTCCAGCCGCGGCCACGCGGCGGACCATATCGGTATCCGTAAGGATGCCAACGATCTCCTTCCCCTTCGTCACAAATAGGCTGCTAATGCGGCGATCGCGCATAAGCCGTGCCGCCGTCTGCACATCCGTATCCCGCTCAACCGTAATAAACTTCTCACTCGGGACCATGAACGACCTGATTGGATCCATGCAATGTTCCCCCTTGGCTGATTCTAGTCCTTATACTCCACCCTGTCGTTTGCTTCGGCCTATCTGCACTGAGAACAGGATTGAAGCGAGTGATTGGGTCAAGCGGATTAATGAGACCATAGGCAGTCTCAGTAATCTGGTGTGGGCAAGTCTACTGCAAAGTAGGAGACGTATCCATCACTCTGTAGAGGATGTGGGAGCCTTGTGTGAGGGAGGGCAATCCAGAGACAGTCTAGCGGGTTTGTTTGGTCTATCCGGTTTATCTAGTTTATTTCGTTCTCTGAGCCAGACAAACCAAACAGACCAGATGAACCAGCTCCCCGCCACGGCTGCGAAATGGTGTCTGGCACATTATTAATTCCCGGGCTAGCTCAGAATGTCGTTGCCTTCTTCCCGATAAGGAATAATTTCCTCGACCGCCAATCCCGGCTCTCTTATAATTGGCGACACGTGGAGGATGATATGGAACCTACCGTTGAACAACGCAAGCACCGGCGTCACCCCGTCAATTTTCAAGGGGTCTTTTCCTCCGCTACAGTGAAGGGCGAGGAAGGTATTGTGCAAGACCTCTCCCTGGGAGGATGTCGGGTGGCAAGCCCGATTTCCATGCCTTCCGATGCAGCGATTCACCTTCAGATTCGGCCTCGCCAAGCTGCCCCTATTTATGTCCCCAGCGCGGTCGTGCGTTGGGTAAGGGACTCCGCATTCGGTGTGCAGTTCCAAGAATTGGCTGAACACGAATCAAAAGCTCTGACTCGCCTGCTGCGGTTGTTGCCCCCTTCAAGGCAGGACGGTTCATCGAATCCGTGCAGCGAGGCCTGACGCTCTGTCGAAGGCTATCGAGGAGTGTAGACGGCCAGCTACAACTCCTACCTGCATTTGGTGGGCTGCCAGACACTACGAACAGGAGCGGCATACAAGCACACGATGTGGGAGCCTTGCGTGAGGGAAGGGTGTGGGGAACAGAATGTTCAATATTGAATGGTGAATGTGGAATCATCCGAACAAACAGCGAACAACGACTCCGGACCGTTTATCTGGTGCGCAGGTCTGTCTTGTCCTTCTCGTTCGTCGAACCACACACAGGAGACAGACCGAAGACACCAGATGAACCAGCTCCCCGCCACGCGCCGCAGCATGCGTGATTACAAGACCCGAACCCATATTCTGGGAGCGTCCATATTCATTCCCGGCGCTTAGCTGACAACTGCAGCTTGTCTGATGGTGAAGATCCCCACGCCCCGCGTGATGATCACCTTCCCCGCCCGGCTTAAGCGAGAGATCTCCTGATCGATCTCGCTAGAGGTGAACTCCGGATAGCGCGCCACCAAGGCTTCGAATTCGCATTCCTGGGAGTCTCGGAGTAGTTCGAGGATGCGGTCGGTGATGGGTCTCTGGGTAGACATTGGACACCTCCTTGACGCGATGTGATCGTCTCGGGAAAGTGTACGGAATGTGATCCTGGCGTTGGAGCGGCGGAGACTGATGAATCGGTCGCGTGGAAAGGCGACGAAGCGCGAGAGATGAGACAGTCAGCGTAGCTGAAACGTCTGGTCTGTAATGCTACGCGTCCAGAGACCGCTCAGTCAAGCCGTCGTGGCGGTGCATGCTCCTGTCATCGAACCAAGCAGACGATATAAAACCAGATGAACCAGATCCCCGCCACGCGCCGCGTCGCGAAATGATTTGGTTTATCCGTTCCTGTCTATCGGTTTGATCCGAGGTGCAAAGTCAAGCAACGACCCTATCTTTTCTCCCGCGCACCGCGAAATGTGCCTGATGCCGGCTCCTAGTTCTTCAGCGTTCATGCGATGTAATCACGCTTTTGTAGGTTGTGACGCGCGCACAGAAGCTGGACGTTCTCGGCTGTGAGCGATGTGCCACCCCTTGAGAATGGAACGATGTGATCAAAGTGCAGCTCGTCGGTTGCTTCACATAGCCGACATTTTCCGCCATCTCTTTTCCACACTTCAAGTTTGACTGCGGTGGGGATTATTCGGCGCCGCTCGGCGTCAATATGAACAGGTTGAGCAAAGTCCTCGTCACCCTCCACCGCCACGAGCTTGAACTTGTATACAACTCGATGCTTGTCACGTTCCTGCCAGGCATTAACGAGATGAAAGACCCCGTTGTATGACCATATGCCTGAGCGAATCTTTTCATAGACACGAACCCGCTCTGGGGCGCCTTCTCCATTCTTAAACTTTTGCGCAGCTTCATGGAACTTGCCGTTCTGGGTAAGTTTCCCAGAAGGCAGAGTTCCAGGCTGATCAACCACCTTTGGATTAGGACAGGACATAGATTTTGGTTGGTCGTGCCCCTCATAGATCAGCGTTGTTCCGCTGTCTTCGAGGCGATCCCTGTAGGGGGCATTTGGGCGTACCGACATCAGAATAACGGAATGATTACCACCAAGGCCGAAATTCATTCCCCGCTGCAGGCTGACGCCTTCGCGCCGACACATTTCGTTATGCGAGAGAACGTTGTCTGACATGTTTTGAGTGGTGATGCGCGACTATGAAATCTAATGCGGCAAGTCTACTGTAAAGTCGGAGGCGTATCCATCACTCCGGAGACGCTAAGGGAGCAGTGAGGTGAGGGGTGGGAAGGCGTGGAAGGGCCGGACCGCCACGCGCCGAGAAATGTTGGATTGCAAGACCTGACCCTGTTTCTTTCACTATGCACTAGCGAAGGTTTTCGTCGGGTTTGTCTGGGAGGCGAGCCAGCTCTGCATTGAGCTCCTCCACGAGCAGTGCCTTTGCCATTTGGCCTCCTCGTACAGCCGTCATCTCCTTCATCGCGTGCGGCATGATAGCGGCAATGAGAGAATGTATATCCATGCCGTTCGCAATTGAGGGCAGGGAGAATGAATTAGCGGCTCGTGTTGTGCCGGTATAGAACTGGTGCCCACCGCCGCCCTTGCGAGCGCCTTGCATTCTGTCCCGCCATGCAACTATGCAGCGTGGCCCCACTGATTTGTCTTTGACGCCTAGATGAACTTCATGATTCAGATTTGCCAGGTAGTCAGCTACTGCTATCGACGAAATCTGACCACGGTCATAAGCTCTGACGACGCGAAGCAGGCCGCGCATCCATTTCTTGTTTTGAGTCAGGTACAGCGCGCCGCTCCCGCCTATTCCCAACCGTGGTGTCTTAGCCGTGGCCGATGTCGGTTTGTTAATCACGTGGCGTGTATATCGAAAGCTGTAGCTCTTACGATCAGGCGCAAAAGCCAGGTCGATTGTATAAAGCCTCGGCTCATTACCAAGGAATGCGGGAACGATCACATTGTGAGCAGGTCCGCCGTCCCCTTGCATCTGAACCATGTGTCGCGGAAGCTGCTTCTTTATTGCTTCTGCTAATACATGTAGGGATTGCTCTAGTGGAAGGTTCCTACCGCGCAGAACGGCACTCATCCAATCTGCGGGTTCGGTTCCGATGCTGGCTGTCGCTCCAAGCCCGGCGTAACCAAGAATGGCTACGCCATCGGTTGTGTCGAGGAACATGACTTTGCGAGCGTCATCCTTTGGAGGACGACCCGTATAGGACAGGCGCCGATCAGCGAGCAGCCAGATCGACTCGGGACCATTAACGGTCGCAATGAGCGTCACTAAACGCACCTCAACTTTCGAGCAGTATTGTAGAAGAAAGATATTCTACTTTTTATATGTCGGTCGGTCTATGCCTCAGAGTGGCTGTAACAAAACGATTCTATCTCCTCCCTAGTATTGGAAGGGGTGGCCCGATGGTCCTTGACTGCGTGCATTGAGGGACCACAGTTTCATCGTGGGGCCTCTGCGAGCAAGAAGGTCTGTCAGGCTGCTCCATTTTTTCTCCCCTACTTCTCCTCTCTCGTATTTAATGGAGTGGCCAAGGTTGCCCTCGATTGCGCGTATCGAACGAGGGCCTTCCTAGGCCGCGCGTTCTGCGAGCAAGGAGGGCACCTTTCTACTCTATTTCCGACTCTTGCATCTCCTTCTCCACCCCCCGTACAATACGTATTCCGTTGTAACCCATTGGCTTTGTGACTGTTTCTTGTCATTCGCGATAGCGCAAAGGATACGGTTGGAATGCGGATTGAGTATTCGAAGGGCGAACGGGCCTCCAAAGAACTGATCCTGCTCCATTGCCAGACTTCCGAGGCCGCCAGCGGCCGGAAGATGAAGGTTCTGCTCATCTTCCCGCCAGACTGGTATCCCTCCGAACCCTATCTCAGCCTTCCCTCCCTCACCGCCGTCCTCCGTCAGGCCGGCCATACGGTTATCCAAAAAGACATCAACCTCGAAATGTACGACTGGTACTTCAGCGAGGACTTCCTCAAGAAAGTCCTGCGCCGGGTGCCGCAGCAGCTCGACCGGCTTCGCAAACTGTCGAAGAAGCGCGATCTGACAGCCGACGAGATGGATCTGCAGTTAGCGCTCTGCGACCTGACCAGGCAGCGGATCGACGAGTTGATCAAGAAGGCGGAGAAGGCCAAGGCGATCATACGAGGCGAAACATTCTACGATATCGATCAGTTGGAGTGGGCGATCAAAGTGTTCCGCGAGGTTACATCCGTGATCTCGATGGTCTATTCACCCGCCCGGGTCTGCATGCCCCCGATGGAGACGGATCTGTCGTACAAGGTCTTTTCCTCGTCCGAGGTGATGGATGCCATTCACGATACGCAGGTGAACGTGTATCGCGACGTGTTCGACCATCTGGTGAAGCCGGTGATCGAACAAGAGCAGCCGGATGTGATCGGCATCTCGATCGTTTTGCAGCAACAGATGTTCTCCTCCATGACGTTTTGTGCCCTCATCAAGCAGCACTTCCCACACATTCACGTGACGATCGGCGGCAATACGGTCACGCGCCTGCGCGATGTGCTGCCTGAGTCGCCGCTGTTTCAATATTTCGACAGTGCCGTGGCCTATGAAGGGGAGACGGCCTTTGTGCAGCTGGTCTCGGCGGTGGGGGCAAAGCGGAGTCTCGCTGACGTGCCCAACACTATATATAGGGACGCAATTGGCGTGCATGTGTCGCAGACGAGCTTCGCGGAAGATATGGCGACCCTGCCGCCGCCGGATTTCGATGGGCTGCCGCTGGAGAAGTATTTTGTGCCGACGAAAGTCTTGCCGTACTTGGCGACGCGGGGCTGTTACTGGGGCCGCTGCGAATTCTGCGACCATGGCGAGGGCTATACGGCAGGCTACCGGACGAAGAAGATCCAGGAGATCATTGACGAGATCGGGTATTTGAAGAATAAGTACGGCGCCAAACATTTCCACTTTACGGATGAATCTTATCCGCCGGCGCTCTTTCGAAAGCTGTCGCGCGGGCTCATTGATTCCACGATGGACATCATCTGGACGACGCACATGCGATTTGAGAAGAGCCTGCTGGAAGAATCGGTCTGGCAGGATGCGAAAGACTCGGGCTGCCGCTATCTCCACTTCGGCTACGAGTCGGGGAACGAGCGGGTGCTGAAACTGATGGATAAGGCGACGACGACGGAGATCATTACGCAGCATCTGCAAATGTCGGCTGACGTCGGCATCTGGAACCACTGCATGGGCTTCTTCGGTTTCCCCGGCGAAACGAAGGAAGAAGCTTGGTCGTCGGTGCAATTTCTAGAGCAGAACAAAGAACATGTGCATTCGCTCGGCTTCGGCACCTTCGATCTGAGCAAGCATACCCCTGTGGCGAAGGACCCGGAACGCTGGGGCGTGAAGGTCTATAAGAATCCCGAATGGGACTTGGCCCTCGACTACTACTACACGGTAAAAAATGGAATGAGTATCGAAGAGGCGGAGCGGCTGTTCGAGGAATTCGAGCGGAATCACAACCCTGGATGGGACCTACGACTCTTTATCCGCGAATACATTTTCCTCTACATCGCGCGGTTCGGAATGCAGAAGCTGAGCGATCTGCAGTTCAGCCCTGATCGGGCGGGAGTAGGGGCAAAGGGATAGTTGAGGTATTGGGGTAAAAGGATAGTCGGAACAGAGGGTAGGGATAAGAGAAGACGATGAGTGAGCTGATTCAGATCAATGCACTGGCTCCTCTGCAGGGGGTGCGGAAAACCAGCAAGGTCATGCTGCTCTTTCCTCCTGAATGGGTGCCGACGGCTCCCTATCTGGCCTTGCCTTCTTTGACTGCCGTCCTCCGCGAAGCGGGACATCACGTCGTGCAGCGTGACATCAATATCGAGATGTACGACCACTTCTTCAGCCTCGAGTTCCTGATCTGGGTGAAGGCCCGCCAGACCATGCAGTTGAAGGCCTTGGAGGCGAAGGAACTGCGAGGGGAACTGACAGACAAGGAGATGGGTCAGCAGGCGGCGCTGGAGCAGGCAGCTGAAATAGACCTGTTCGATCTGGCGGCGCGGGCAGAAGAGTCGAAGATTGTGGTCCGTGGCCCGCAATTCTACGAGGCAGAAAAGCTCGAAGGGGCGTTGAATTGCTTCCGCGAGGCGATGGCCTACATTTCCACTGCCTATTATCCCGCATCGCTGGTGTTCTATCCGATGGAAAGCAATCTGGGCTATCGTCCCGGTGTCTCGAAAGAAGTCTTCGCCTGTTTGGACGATGAACAGGTGAACGTCTATCGGGATGTCTGCAATCAGTTGGTCATGCCGGCGGTGGCGAAAGAGAAGCCGGATGTCGTCGGGCTCTCGATCGGAACGCAGATGCAGCTGCTTGCGGGCCTCACGTTTTGCAAGATGATCAAGGAGACGTTCCCGCATATCCATGTGGTGGTGGGCGGCAATGTCATTACGCGGTTGCAGGAAGAGCTGCCGAAGCAGGAGCGATTTTTCGCAGAGATCTTCGACTCGGCCATCCTCTATGAAGGGGAGCATGCGCTGCTCTGGCTCATCGAATCGTTGAATGGGGAGCGGGCCATCGCCTCCGTGCCCAATTTGATGTACCGCGATGCCTCAGGCGTGCATGAGAATCCCGAAGTCTATACCGAGAAGACGACCTCGCTGCCCTTGCCGGACTTCGATGGGCTGCCGCTGGATCGCTACTTCGTGCCGGAGCTGATTATTCCCTACCTCGCGACACGTGGCTGCTATTGGGGCCGCTGCACGTTCTGCGACCATGGCCAGGGCTACTTCGACCAGTATCGTGGTGTGCCGGTCCATCAAGTGGTCGAGCAGATCAAGGTGCTGAGAGACAAGTATCACTGTCGCCATTTCCTCTTCTCCGATGAATCCTATCCGCCTGCGCTGTTTAAAAAGGTGTCGCAGCTGCTGGTCGATCAACAGGTCGGGATCAAGTGGACGACGTTGATCCGGTTTGAAGAGACCCTGCAAGACCAGGAGATCTGGGACCTGGCGGCGAAGGCCGGCTGCTGCACTCTCTATTATGGGATGGAGTCTGCGAACGAGCGGGTCCTGAACCTCATGGATAAGCACGCCAAGAAGAGCGTGATCCAGAGGAACCTGCATCTGGCGGCGAAGGCGGGGATCTGGAATCACGTGATGGCGTTCTATGGGTTCCCCGGTGAGACGCGCGAGGAGGCGCTGGAGACCCGCCAGTTCGTCATCGAGAACCAGCCGGTGATTCACTCCGTGGAGCTGTTCTACTTTGTGGCCTATCGTCATACGCCGATGGTGCGCAATCCGGAGAAGTTCGGCATTACGATCCACAAGCAAGAGGACTACGATCTGCCCCTGGACTATTACTACACGTTGAATGATCCGAGTACCCTCTCCTGCCTGGACGCGATGCAGCTCTGCGAAGAATTCTACAAAAACGATTTTCATCCCTGGGCTGTGCGCGTGAACGCGCGGGAACATGTCTTCCTCTATATCTCGAAGTTCGGGACGAACCAGTTGCCGCAAATCTACGCGCAGCAGACTCAGGCCGTCGGATCGCCGCAGGGTGTGTCAGGTCTGGTCACCTGGCCGGTCGCGATGAGCGAGGGGGAAGACGGCAAGGAAGGTATGAGCCGCGTGGTTTCGCATGGAGTGGGGTAGGATATGAACCGTGAGATCTAAAACGTAGAGACGAGAAGGGGTCTAGTTTAGTCTGGACATCGAAGTGAAATTTCACGCCTTACGATTCACGTCTCCCTCGTCGGGAACCAGTACGGCAGAGAGCAGGGCGTACGCGGCTTCGATAAGTTTGGTCATCTCTTCGGCCTTCTTGTAGGACTCCATGTATTTCTTGGGGTTGTTGGTCAGATTCGAGTAGCGGGTGGGGTTCCAGGTGTACAGCAGCACTCGTCTAGTCCGAGCGAGGGTTTCGGGGGTGACAGGAAGGGAGAGTCCCAGTACCTCCAGTGCGTGGTTCACGTCTTCTTGAGTCACATCGGTCATGGGCCGAGTCTGACAAAGCCACTGGTAGCCTGTCAATCAACGAACAGGATGTTGAACAATGCCACCAGCACCATGGTCCGTGCCGCATGAAGCGTACCTCGAAAATGACCGTATCTCGTGAAGCGTATTTCCTATCTCGTTTCAGATCAGACCCCCCGAAGAGACGAACGACGAGATACGAACGACGAGTAAAGAACGACGCTTCACGATGCTGGCAGAGAATGATGTAAACGTTCTGGCAGGGAGAAGAGATGTCTGACCGACTGTCCCTGAAGTTCTATCAAGTCGATGTATTCACCAGGCAGCCCTTCGGCGGCAACCCGGTCGCCGTGTTCCCCGAAGCGCAAGGTCTCACCGACTATCAACTGCAGCAGATTGCCCGTGAGATGAACCTCTCCGAGACCGTGTTCGTGCTGGCTCCGACGAACCAGGCGGCGGTCGTTCGTCTCAGGATGTTTACCCCGACGCAGGAGATTCCGTTTGCCGGACATCCTGTGCTGGGGACATTTTACGTGTTGGCCCAGCTCGGGTTGATTGCCGTCACCGATGGCGTTACCCGTCTGATGCAGGAATGCAACATTGGCCTCTTCCCCGTTGAAATCCATGCACGAGAGGGGCAAGTCACCCGTGTGATGATGACACAGCCGAAACCGCTGTTTCTTGGTTCGGTGGAGGAGACGGAGGATCTCTTCGATATTGCGGAGGCCCTGGGGCTGTCGATAAACCAGATTGTCGGCACCAAGAAACCGGTCATGATGGTGTCGACCGGACTACCAGTATTGATCGTGCCGGTGCGGACTCTCACGGCGGTGCGGTCGATTTTGCCGGACGCTGCCGCGATTGTGGGGGTATGCGAGCGACTCGGCACCAACGGGATTATGGTCTTCACGACCATGACGGTGGAGGACCATGCGACGGTGCATACGAGAATGTTTGCGCCAGCGATCGGAATCCTCGAAGATCCCGCCACGGGAAGCGCCAGTGGAGCCATAGGCGCCTATCTCGTCCACAATGGGCTGGTTGAAGTGGGGCCCATGACGGAACTCATCGTCGAGCAAGGCTATGAAATCGAGCGTCCGTCGCGCATTTTAGTCCAAGTAGAATCGGAGGACGATGCGATCCAGTCGGTCAAAGTGGGAGGGCAGGTCGTGATGATAGTCGAAGGGACGCTCACCTTCTAATGACAATGCTGAGTTTTGAGTTCGAAGTTCTGAGTTTTCCAGATAACTCGGCACGCAGCACACAGAACTCACAACTTGTTGGAGGCACATGAAAGCTGTACTATTTCGGGCGCATGGTGGACCGGACAAACTTTCCTATGAGGATTTGCCGACACCGACAATCGGTCCGGAGGAGGTTCTGGTTCGCGTCAAAGCCTGCGCGCTGAACCACCTTGATATTTGGATCCGCGAGGGAAATCCGGCCTATCCCATGCCGCTGCCGCATGTGTCTGGGTCGGATGCGGCCGGGATTGTAGAGCACGTCGGTCCTCACGTCGAAGGGGTCACTATCGGACAGCGAGTGTTTGTCTCGCCGGGGATGAGTTGCTGGAAATGTGACCAGTGCCTGGCAGGGCGAGACAATTTCTGTCGCTCCTATGGATTGCTCGGAGCCATGGTCCATGGAAGCTATGCCGAGTACGTGACAGTGCCGTTCCGCAACGTGCTGCCGATCCCAACGAACCTCTCGTTTGAGCAGGCTGCGGCGTTTCCACTGGTGTCGGTGACCGCATCGCACATGCTGTTTGCCCTGGCTGGACTTCAACATGGCGAAACGGTACTGATCATGGGCGCGGGAAGTGGGGTTGGGAGCATGGCGGTTCAAATGGCCAAGCTCGCCGGAGCGCGGGTCATTACGACAGTCGGGTCCGATGACAAAATCCCCAAAGCGGTGGTTCTTGGTGGAGACACTGTGATCAACCACTCAAAGGAAAAGGTCTCGGAGCGCGTGAAGCTGCTGACCGAAGGACGCGGCGTCGATGTCGTGATCGAACATATTGGTCCGGAGGTGTGGGACACTTGCCTCGATTCATTGGGGAAAGGTGGGCGCTTGATCACATGCGGCGCAACGACCGGGGGAGAGGTGAAGCTGAATCTCCGTTATGTCTTTTCGCGCCAGATGACGATCAAGGGCTCCTACATGGGAACACGCGCAGAACTGGTGAAAGCGGCGGAGCTGATGGGGCAGGGGCGACTGATTTCGGTGATCGATCGCACTTATCCACTCAAGGAGGCGCGAGCGGCGCAGGAGCTGATGCTTAGTCGTAAGTTTTTCGGTAAAATAATTTTGACTATGTGAGTAGGCGGGCCAGTTTTTTCTATTATGTGCGGCAGCCATACAAAGAGGGGGAACCATGTCAACTGTGGCAAAGATCATGAGAAAGCAGCCCAAGACCGTAGGGCCTGGCGTGTCGATTGTGAGCGCGGCCAAGAAAATGCGGACTGCGCGGGTGGGATCGTTGTTTGTGAAGAAGGGGAAGAAGCTGATCGGGATCGTCACCGATACGGATATTGTCCGCCGTGCCGTCGCGACTAATAAAAGTCTTGGTAAGCTGACCGTCGAGAAGATCATGACGACTCCCATTTGCACGATTGAAGGCAGTCAGCCGGTTGATGATGCTCAGGATATGATGGGTGACCTTGGCGTTCGCCATCTTGCAGTGACCAAAGCAGGAGAAATTGTGGGGGTGGTTTCAGTGCGGGATCTGTTGCTGTTTTATAAGCGGTATGCGCAATCGATGATTCCGCTAGTGCAGGGGTATTCAGAACCGAAGATCACCCAAGACTGACGGACGTAAAGCGTGAAAGGTGAAACGTTCTTTTTAGAGCTGAGGCGTGAACTTTCCGTCTTGACCTGCTCCACGTCTCACCTGTTACGTCTCACGTTTCACGCCTACTTGGTGAGTTCTTTGACGAGGTGGCCCAGTTCGGGAAGGATGAGCTTTTCCATAGCCAGCCGGACGGCGTTTTCTGATCCGGGGGTGGAGAACAGAATACGGCCCTTGATGATGCCGGCGGTGGCGCGGCTCATGATGGCCGGTGAGCCGATGTCTTGATAGGTCAGGTAGCGGAAGATCTCGCCGAACCCCACCAGTCGTTTCTCCAGCATGGCGTCGACCGCTTCAAAGGTCGAATCCCGTTTCGAGATGCCG
>JAQBES010000112.1:0-4070 GCA_032123755.1 Nitrospirota bacterium | reverse complement strand
GCCCATTCCCGCCGAGCGGGCCGCCTGTTCCATCTGCGTTCGATCCGTCTCCTGATCCTGGCCGCCCAAGCCTGTGACCACGCCATGGACTGCCTTCAGGAGCATCCGCATCTCGCCCAAGATCAGGTCTCGCTCTTCCTGAGCTAATACGATTTGCATCCGTCCATCTATGCCCTGCGTCGTCCACCCCTGCACAAAGAACCATCCGGCAACCCCAATCGTCAGGATCCACAACCCCAACGTAATCCAACAGAGGATCGATCTCATCGGAGCCCGCTGCCCATGCCGCCAGCTTGTTCGGGAGCCAGCGTTCGCACGTAGGCAAGCGCATCCCAAATCTCGTCGTCTGAGAGTGATTCCCTCCAGGCTCCCATCGCGGTATTCGGCTTGCCGTCATGCACACTCTTGAACAACCTCGCGTCCAGCTTCCCTTGAACCGCCGACGACGTGAGGTCGGCGACCGGAGGAGTAAACTTCATCTGTCCCTCTCCCTTCCCCTCGACCCCATGACAACGGATGCAGATTGTCGAATAGATGACTTTGCCACTGAGCACATCTCGTTCCGGTTGAGACACGTTCAAGTCCTTCAGGCTTGCTCCCCCGGCAAACGCCAACAGGGCGATCCCGACCAGTACAACTTTCATCACCTCGCCTCCATAAATAGGCCTTCCTGCCTTCTCACCCATTAAGTGTCCTTGCGAGTGAGATGCCATGTGGGCGTGGAAATGTGTGCGGCTAAACCTCCGCACAAACAATACGTTAGAAGAATGGGCTGAGAGGCGACACCGCCAGATCGTCGAAAGTGGCGAGAAAGACCCCGCCGAGCATCAGGTCACTGTCGCAAGACGCCACAGAGAGAAGAGACCTCTGGCAGGATGCTGCAAACGTCCGCCAGCCTGTCTTTTTCATGTGGTCTGCTGGTCTGTCTGGTGGTGCAGACGAGGCGGATTAGGGTCTTGGTACCTTTTTCTGCCGGCGAGTGGTGCAAAGGCAACTAGCCCTTGTTACCCTACTTCGACCGTGATGTCTGTGGTCACCGAGTTGGCAATAAAGCATTCGCTATGGGCTCGCTCATGGAGCGCGGTAATCTGCTCCGTTGTCGGAGGAGTCGGCCCTCCGAATACAATCCGAGGACGCAGAATGACCCGCGTGATGGCGAGCTTTCCCTTCTGGTTTTTTTTCCAACAGTCCCACGGCGTGATCGCTGTACTGATCGACGACGAACTGCTTCTTGGCGGCCACGGCCAGGAAGGTCAGCATATGGCAGCTCGACAAGGCCGCGACAAGGCCTTCCTCAGGATTCACATGAGCGGAATTCCCACGGTAGGCAGGTGCGGCTGAGGCAGGAACCCGAACACCACCGTCAAAGACCAACACATGGTCTCGAGTATACGACTCGTAGGTAAAATCCTCCGTGCCCCTTTTCCATTCTAGCGAAATCTTATGTTCAGACATCGTCCAACCCTCTCTACAAAGCTAGAAGCTGTCTAACGAATTGACTACAGAGCCGTGTGCTGGAACAAAGGCAGGCTACTTTGGAGAAAGAATCATGTCAACGGCGGGCCGACGAAATACTGGCATTTCAAGACGCCGCGCGCGGACAAGGGACGCGAATGATTCCCGGCACTTTTTCGCTCCCTGTGGACAGGCCGCGCTTGCCGTGGTAGCGAATGTGCGTGGTTAACTCAGTCCGATGCCGAAGACTTTGGCTGCCTTTTTCACATCCCGCGGATTGACCCATAGAATGGCGCCGAAGCGTCCTTGGCCGGCACAGAGGCCGGTCACCGCGATCATGTTAATCTTGGCCGAACCAAGTCGATCAGTCAGATCGGCCAGCGCTCCCGGGCGATCATCGCCATCCACCAGCAAATACGTTTTCGGTCCCTGCATTTTCAACTTATACACCTTCGCTACATTCTTGAACGCGCTGGGATCTTCCGGCACCACATCCACCTGTGTGCGGCGATTTCGAGGAAAAGCGTGCACAGCTATCAGATTCACTCCGGTCTCACGCAGTGGAGTAAGCATGCCGGCTAATGCTCCGGGTTTATCCGCAATCTGCACCTTGAAATATTGAGCAGTTCGAATCAGATCGGCCATCATACCCTCCTCTACCCGCCAAAATAGCGGGTATCATCAGACAGGAAATGCTTCACGCGAAAGCAATGTGTGATTGAATGATCATCACGAGGACGGACCTCTTGCGCAATGATGGGACGGAAGTTGACTCACGATAGCCTAGGCGCCCAACCGGGTGGAATTCAACCGGTAAAATCCATCTTCAGGAACAGCGTTGATATTTCCGACAGTCTATCTTACGTTCTAATGGTGTGTGAAACCCGGCGCACCGGGCCTCTTGTGAAAGAGGCCCG
The DNA here is from genome assembly GCA_032123755.1 of Nitrospirota bacterium. Taxonomy (GTDB): domain Bacteria; phylum Nitrospirota; class Nitrospiria; order Nitrospirales; family Nitrospiraceae; genus Palsa-1315. The sequence goes on along the minus strand of JAQBES010000112.1, from coordinate 1,698 downwards.
GGTGGCATTGATGATGGCCGGTCCTCGGAGTCTGTCCAAATAATGCCAATCTACTACGGCTAACGATCTGCAAGCATCTGCGTCGTTCTCGGCCAGAAAAAAACCTCAACGTGTTCCAGCGAATACACCTCCTGTTTTTTCGAGCCTGCGGCCTTGCATCTACCAGCAACTCCTGTGCCTCGCAACGAAGGATTACTCGGACAGATTCCTAGCCCTATTGCACATTGACGGTGATGGTATGGGTGGCCATGACAAGGTCGTGGTCCTTGTTGGAAGCTTTCACCGTAATCTGGTGTTCCCCCCTGCTCAGGCCCTTAAACGTCCCTTGAAAACCCCTCTGATACTCATTGTCCAAGAACACGTGGACATGTCCGGATTGGGAGCCCTTGGCCAACTCGTACTTCAGCTCAAAGCTGTCGCTGACCTTGTCCCCGTCCTTGGGAGAAACAATCATAATCTTCGACCCGTCCTCTAGTGGTTTATCCGCTGCGAAGACTGGTGCTCCACTGAGACAGCCCACTAACGCGATCCCCAATCCCATGACCCCGATACGTCCCATCATATGCATTACGGCCTCCTTGTTCGAACCACGTAGGGAACTAGGGACAGGCTACTTATTGGTTGTGATGCTGTCAACTCTTACATGAGAGGAAATTTATGGATTGGCAGGAGCCTGTTCCCCTCAAGAAATTGTTACTTTTCCCTCATGGAGTCCCACGGATGGTTCACTACCTACGCACATCGAGCGATATAAATGGTCCCTCCAAGCTCGCTTGTGTACATTGCTCTAGGATGGCCCGGATGAGTCACCCATTGCGCGCGTCCAACGAGGGAAGTCCGCGACCGCGCATTGCGCGAGCATAGGGGACTCACCGGGCCGTCCCTCCCCCTGCTACCGGATGGTCGGTTCCAAGCTGACTCTCGCCTTCATGGAGTTGGAAATCAGACAGTTCGCCTCGGCTTTCTCGATCAACTCCTTGGCTTTGGTCGCATCTGTGCTCGTCTCGAGGACGATGGTCGGTTTTAACGTAATGGTCGTGAACTGAAACTTTCCATCGACCAATTCCAGCTTCCCTTCCGCCTCACTCTCGTATGAGGTAAAGCCCAGGTCTGCCCGCTCCGCCACCGCCAGGAACGTTGTCATCAGACAGATGTTGGCGGATGCGACGAAGAGATCCTCCGGCGACCAAATGCCTTCGTGTCCCTTGAACTCCGGCGGCGTCGCAACCTGGATATCCGGCTTACCGGCACAAGAGATGACTCCCTTGCGTTGCTCCGTCCATGCGACCGTGGTGTGATAGGTGTAAACTTTGCTGCGGACTTCCATTCTGCACCTCCTCTGTTCATCCCCTGATGTGTATCCTCATGTGATTGCCAGCACTTCGAGAGATTCCGAAAGACGAGGATTCTCATTATAGACGGCCTGGCAATGGATCTCCGTCGGCTTTCCGCACGAAAGGGTGGCGTTCAACACCGGCCCTCCTCAATAAAGGACGCGCCGGTAAAAGACTTTCTTCGCCACCTCAGCCGCAACGACATACCCGACGACGATGCAGAGCAAGGCTGCCAGGAACAGCGGCGGCAACGGCACGAACCCCAGCGGCCTTCGTAGCGGCGTATAGGGCAGCAGCAGCGTCAGTCCTACGACCGCGAGCGTCGCGACCAGCAGTCCACGGCTCGGTCGGCTGCGAGTGAACG
>JAQBES010000111.1:0-3780 GCA_032123755.1 Nitrospirota bacterium | reverse complement strand
GCCATTCCCTGGCCGGTTGCGACCCCCATCTTGTCAGCCAAGGACCGTATCTACAAATCCTTGGCCGAGCTGGAATCGGAGTTGCCACGGTATTGACGGTCTGATGACGAGCTGCTCGCAGGCTTCGGGAAAACTATTTTGGTATGCTAGGCCTTCTGTGATGCGCACGTTTGAGACAAGCCCGGTCTGTCTGGTCTCTCAAGTTTATCTGGTCTGTCTCGTTTGTTTGGTTGAACCAGATAGACCAGATAAACCACATGAACAAGCCCGGCTGGCGGACTTTTTCAGCATCCTGCTAGGGTCCATTGATTCCACGCGGCTGACTATGTTAATCACCGAGGGCATAGTGGTAAGATCCCGCTAACGGTAACGGCACGATTTCTTTGCATAGGGAGGAGGACGCAATGGGGAAAAGTTTAAAAGGAACTAAGAGCCACGACAATCTCAAGGGCGCATTTGCCGGCGAGTCCCAGGCCAATCGGCGCTATCTCTATTTTGCCCGGCGGGCTGACATCGAGGGCTTTCCTGATATCGGAGGGTTGTTCCGCGATACGTCCGAGGCGGAAACAGGCCACGCGTTCGGGCACCTGGATTTCTTGAAGGAAGTCGGGGATCCGGCGACCGGGGTGCCGATCGGGAATACCGAAGCCAATCTGAAGTCGGCGGTCGAAGGCGAAACCTACGAGTACACACAGATGTACCCTGGCATGGCCAAAACGGCTCGGGACGAGGGATTTGCTGAACTAGCTGAATGGTTCGAGACGCTCGCCAAAGCGGAGCGGTCCCATGCGAATCGCTTCACGAAGGGGCTTGACAGCCTGAAGCAGCTCTAGCTCTATTCTCTGTCTGACATCACGAGGGTGAGCTGGGGTGTCCCAGCTCACCCTTTGTGCGTTCCGATCTTGTATTCACAGGACCTCACAGGAGACAATGGGCACTGTGAATGGTCTGAGTCTAATCAATCCCATCGATCCCGCGCAGCTCCAGAAAACTACGCAGCGTATCTATGAAGTCTGTGATGGCTGCCGGCGCTGCTTCAATCTGTGTCCGTCGTTTAATACGCTGCTCGACGGCATCGATCGTTATGCGGGCGACGTCGCCAAGCTCACGCCCACCGATCACCATCGGGTCGTCGATGAGTGCTATTACTGTAAACTCTGCTACAACCACTGTCCGTATACGCCGCCGCATCAGTATGCTCTCGATTTTCCCCGTTTGATGATCGCGTGGAAGACGCATTTGGCCGCGACGCGCGGAGTGGGCTGGCGCGATCGGTTGTTGATCAAGACGGATATGATCGGTACCCTCGGGAGTCTAGTGGCGCCGATTGCCAATTGGGTGATGGGCCTCCGGTTCCTTCGGAGATTGATGGAATTGTGGGTTGGCGTGCATCGAGATCGACAGGTTCTGCAGTTTGCTCCGGAGACATTTATCCACTGGTGGGAGCGCCGAGGGGCAGCACAGATTCCTGCCTCCGCGCTCAGGAAGGTCGCGCTCTTTGGGAGCTGCCTGGTCAGCTATCAAGCGACTGATATTGGGAAAGCGACGATCCAAGTTCTCGAAAAGAACGGTGTGCACGTGGTGATCCCTGAACAGCGCTGTTGCGGCATGCCCGCCTTTGATATCGGCGATACGGCGGCCATTCAGAAAGCCGCCTCGGCGAATGTCGCGTCATTCTCGCCATGGGTGGAAAAAGGTTATGAGATTGTCGTGCCGGTACCCAGTTGCAGCTTGATGTGGAAACGGGAATATCCCGAGCTCGTCGGTGGTGATGAGGTGCGGCGCGTGGCGGAACGGACGTTTGATGTCTCTGAATATCTCATGAAGTTAAAGCGGGAGGGCGCCCTGGCCACAGACTTTCAGAAGAATCCCGGGCGCGTGGCCTACCAGGTTCCGTGCCATCTGCGGGATCAGAACATCGGATTCAAATCCAAGGAGCTTATGGAGTGCGCCGGAGCGCAGGTCGAGGTCATTGAGAAGTGTTCCGGCCACGATGGCTCATGGTCCGCCAAGACGGAGTTCTTCCCCCTCTCGATGCTGATCGCGCAGAAGGCCGTTCGAGTGATTGAACAGACTCCGGCAGACCTCGTGGCCTCTGATTGCCCATTGGCGGGATTACAGCTGGATCAAGCTGGCGCCATGGCCCATGCTGGCGGCAGATCGACGAAGCATCCGATTCAAATCGTGCGCGATGCCTATGGGTTGAGGTCGTAAAGAGTGAGGCGCGTGAGGGGTAAAGGGGGGGGGTATGATAGAGGAACGACACATTCGTGAGACGCGAGAAAAGCGATGAAGCAACTCGTACAGGCTGATCTCTTGCCCGCAGCGGAATATGAACGGCAGCGTGAACAGTTTCGGTCGCAGATCATTGCGCTCAAGCAGCGGCGCAGGATTTCCGTCGGGCCGCTCATCACGCTCGTCTTCGAAAATCGTGAGACGTTGCGGTTTCAGACACAGGAAATGATTCGGGTCGAGCAGATCCTCGATCCCAGCAAAGTCCAGGACGAGTTAGACGTCTACAATGCCCTCATGCCTGGGTCCGGGGAGGTGAGCGCCACGTTGTTGATTGAGATTACGGAGCAGGAGCGGATGAAAGAATGGCTCGATGTGTTCATGGGACTCGATCACGGCGAAACCGTCGCGATACGTGCCGGGACCGAGCAGGTCTTTGGAGAGTTCGAAGGCGGCCACAGCCATGAAACGAAAATCAGCGCCGTGCATTTCGTACGATTCAGGCCGACCACGTCGATGATAGCCGCGTTTGCCGATTTGCATGTGCCGATCACGCTGACGGTACACCATCACGCATACCATGCCGAAGTGACTGTTCCTGGGAGCATGCGTGAAGAGTGGCTCAAAGATCTGAGGTAACATGGCATCGGTCATACTGACGAAACGTATCGAGTTTGCGGCGGCGCATCGTTACAACAAGGCTGAGTGGGATGAGGCCAAGAACCGAGCCGTGTTTGGCCCCTGCTACAACCCGCCGGCGCACGGACATAACTACATGGTTGAGGTGACGGTTTTAGGCGAGGTGGATCCGAAGACCGGCATGGTTGTGAATCTCTTCGATTTGAAGCGCATCTTGCTCAATGTACTCGAAGAATTCGACCATAAGAATTTGAATCTGGACACGCCCTACTTCGAGGACCGGATTCCCACGTCGGAAAACATTGCACGGCTCCTTTGGACCAAGCTGGATACGCAAAAATCCATCGGTACGCTCCACGCGGTTCGGTTGTATGAGGATGAAGATCTGTACGCTGATGTGACGGCAGCGGGCGGGCTCAACGTTGCCAGCGTCACGCGCCGTTACTCGTTCACAGCGGTGCAGGATGGCAACCCAGGCCCCGAGTGGGACTGCTTCGTGACGGTCCATGGCACCATTGATCCCGTGACCGGTATGGTGACGGATATCGGCGCCCTCGACCGTTTGGTTCAGGAAAAGGTGGTGCAGACGTTCGACCGTCAAGAGTTTTGTCAGACCTTCGGGTTTCAGCCAGTGACCGGCGAGCAGCTGGTTGAACACATCTGGAGACAACTGGTCTCTTCTCTCTCTTCGGGAAGACTTTCGAATGTTCGTCTCGTTCTGTCCCGGGACCTGTCCTTCGACTACGCAGGCTGACGCGTCGGCGTACGTTCATTCCCGGCGTTCTATGAATACACGTTTGATCTACGCATTGCTGATGGTGTGCTTCTCGTGGGCGGCGGTGGCTTGGTCTGCCGAGGATGGGGAAGCGATCGAGAGGACCGTCAAGGAAGCCGCCATGGCAGGCGCGA
>JAQBES010000110.1:0-23159 GCA_032123755.1 Nitrospirota bacterium | reverse complement strand
TTGGTACCTCATCGGGCCTTCACTCGCTGCGGCCTTGCTGGACAGCCTTTTTGAGCATCCTGCGAGAGTGTACTCCTGTTCTTCTCGACATGCAGACCAGTAAAATTCCGGCGTACCCAGAGAGTTTTTCGGTAGCCAGTTATGTCTGATCGTCCGTCGTCCATGGCGGTTGTTGTGACCGGTGCCTCGACCGGCATTGGTGCGGCTTGCGCACTCGATTGTGTCAGCCGCGGGATGACGGTGTTTGCCGGCGTGCGCGATCCTCTGGCAGGGGAGGCGCTGGCCGCGAAGGGTGGGGCGGCACTCATTCCCATCACGCTCGACGTCACTGATGAGCCGTCGATCGCGCGATCCGTCGAGGTGGTGCAGCGGGTTGTGGGCGAAAGGGGTCTTGGCGGGCTCGTCAATAATGCCGGGATTGCCATCGGGAGTCCTCTCGAAGTGATATCCCTGTCGCAACTGCGGAAACAGTTTGAGGTCAACGTAATCGGGCAGATCGCTGTCACGCAGGCGTTTCTCCCGTTGCTGCGCCGTGCTCGCGGTCGAATCGTGAACATGGGATCGATTGCCGGTCGCGGTACAATTCCATTGTTGGGACCCTATTCTGCATCGAAATATGCGTTGGAGGCCCTAACAGATGCGTTGAGAATGGAACTGCAGCCCTGGGGGATTCAGGTTTCGATTATCGAACCGGGTGCGATCGCAACGCCGCTTTGGGAGAAGTCGGCCAAGATGGCAGAAGACCTCGAAGCGTTGGCTAGCGAAGAGGCGAAGGCTCTCTATGGCGAGGCGGTGATCCGAATTCGTGAAACGATTGTCCAGGCGGCGCAACGAGCGATTCCGCCGGAAGCGGTGGTTCGAGCGGTGCATCATGCATTGACGGCCGCGCGCCCTCACACCCGCTATCTCGTGGGCACGGACGCCAAGCTGCGGGCGTGGATGGTGAAGTGGTTGCCGGATCGAGTTCAGGACAGGCTGCTGGCGTGGGCGCTGAAATATCCGCGCGAAGGCTAACCGGCAGCCACGCGAGACAGGCGGGACGAGCAGGACGAGCGAGACGGATGAGACTCGAAGTTCTGGGTTCAAACTTCCGAAATCCTCGAACTTCGGATCTCGAACCCTCGCCCCTCCCGCCTCTCTCGCACATCTCGGCTTTCTTATCCGCCTATAACTCAGAACCCAGAACCCATAACTCAGAACTTCTTCGCTAGTCTCGCCCGTCCCGCCTTTCCCGCTCGTCGCGCGTCGCTCGCGTCTCACGAGGAACGCGCTTTCGCGACGACATTCATGAATAATCCGGACTGATATCGGGATGAGAGTGAATGGATTGGAGCGTGCGGTTAGCCGACCAGATCGGGGTTGAGCCGATTCATCGACTTGATCGAGAGGGCTTTGATTTCGTTGAAGATGATCGTGCGTCCTGCCTGGCGATGGCGCGAGAAGACTCCTTCCACAATCACCTGGTCGCCTTCCCGAACTTCGATCTGACCGAGACTGATGACTTTCAGCGTGCCGGCCGGATCCTTCAAGAGAAACCCATAGGCCGGCTGACCTTCCCGATTCGTCGCGAGTTGGACGTTGGTAACCTGACCGGTGACCACCACTTCTTGGCGGTCATACTGCTCGGGATGGGTGAGGAGTTCGGTGATTTCCAGAAGACCGGATGCGTGAACACACAACGGTACAGAGCTGAAGGCGAGTAGGGAGAGTAGAAGAATCAGTGCACGCCTGGTTCGGTGATGCTGAAACGGTGGCTGGATACTGAATGGTCTGGCCATAATGTGGATGTATTATACCGTACCAGGGACAAAGCACAATAATGAATGCTAATTCACGCGCGACGGGCGAGAAATGCGCGACTGGCGCGACACGAAGTTCGAAGTTCTGAGTTTTGAGTTATGGGAACTTCGGACCTCGAACCCTCGCCTTTCTCCGTCTCTAATAACTCAGAACCCAGAACTCAGAACTTCTTCGCCCGTCTCGCTCCTCGCGCTTGCCACAGGCTACCACTTATCGGAGGCTCTGCCGCTCGCATCTTCTCCTCTCATGCTGTTGAGGATCTGAGCCTGCATTTCGCTGATCTCCTTCACGGGAGGTTCAGCAGGGGATTCAAGCGCTCCCGCTTCTAGCTTTGGTAGGGGCGCGGTCCGCTTGAGTAATTCTTCATCCACTGCCTCGGGAGAGCGGTCCATGTCGTTGAGGATGGTGGTGAGCCGATGCAGCCCAAACAAGTTCCTGGTGATTTCTGAATGCATGGCATTGGAGCTGGCTCCGAAGACGAGCGAGGTCCAGAATTTGACTTCAACCTCCTCGGCCAGGTTGCCCCAGACCATGGCGGTCAGTTTGTCGATGAGCGCGGACTCTGTCTTTTCCAGCCCGTCGTAGGTCGAAGGCGAACGTTCGATGCGTTGCTCCGCGAGCACCGCGAATGTTTCCTTCCACAAATCCAATGGCGTGGTCGCCGAGGGTGCCGCGCTGATTTGTACCGTGGCCTGGAGGGCGTGCAGATACTGCGTGAGATATTTCACCTTGCGGGCGGCGAGACTGCCGGCGGGAATGCCCCACACATGTCCGATTTCGTGATCTTGTAGCGGCGCAGAGATCGCGCTCTGCCGCTCACGGTCCGCCAGGTCGAGTCGTTTGCGATATTTTTCGGCCATGCGGAGTTGGGTCTGAAACTCGATGCTGAGCCGCTGCTGCTGATAGTCCGCAGCCGTAATCTCATCGGCATCCCAACGCTGGTCCAGCAGGCGGATGGCCGGCTTGGGCAGCACGGTTCTCGCGGATGCGCGCAAGGCGTCAAGCGCGTCAGCAGAGATGGAGAAACGCTCGGTCAGGAGGGTGCCGGCCCGGTCGGCGAAGACCTCACGAAGCTGCGCGAGTCTCCGAAGACTGTCGCATTGCAGCCATGTCCGCTCCCGCTTGAGCCGCACCTGTCGGCGGTATTGGTCGCGCCGCTCCGTGACAACCTTAATCGATTCTTTGGTCATGGTGCTGTTGGTGGGCTTCGTCCCGGCGACACAGCGGGGATCCGGTCGATCGGCCACGATGTAGAGGATTTCTTCGTCCGTCACGTCGAAGTACTGGAGCAGAATCAGTCGCAGCATGATCCGCCCTTGGATGGGCATGGCATCGATGACGGATTGAATCGTCTCAACGGTCAGGAGTGTTACTGGTGAGGCGATTGTAGTCATTGGGCTAGCCCGCATTATTCAGGAACACTTCTGCTGCAACCGCCGACCCGCTGCGCTCGCGTGCGAAGCGTGAGCGAGTTCTGAGTTAGGAATTCTGAGTTCTGAGTTAGGGGGTCCTGAGTTGTCCGGAACTAACTCACAACTCGGCACGTCTCTTTCAGCTTTACCGGCCAACTCAAAACCGAGAGCTCACAACTCAGAACTTCGAGTCGCGCTTGTCGGGCTACGCAGTGCCGGAATGACGAGATTCCAGATAGAGGGCCACGTATTCACGAATTTCTTGAATGGTTCCGCTGATGAACATGTCCCGCGGGATTTCCACGCGTGTGAGCGTGGCCGGGTCTACCCCTCGTTCCATCGCGTAATCTTCGTCAATGTACAAGCTCAACGATCCGTCGGGAAAACGGATTGCGTAGAGTGCGTTGTTGTCAGCCATTGCCTAACTCAAGCGAGAGGGGCGAGACTGGCGGGAAAAGCGCGACTGGTACGGACAGGGCTCACACGTCACGCGAGTCTCGCTCCTCTCGCTTGTCGCGCGCCGCTTCGACGTAGCGTTAGCCGCCGAGCGTATCGAGCGTTTCCTTGAGGCTCTTTCGGATGCAGGTGAATATCGGCGTATCGCGCAGCGTGTAGCGGGAGCCTTCGGTTTCGCGAAGCGCCATCACGAGATCCAGGAAGTCTTCCGGCTTATCGCTTTCAAACGCCACCACCCATTCCTGGTCATCCAGCCCGAATGAATAGCTCGTGTTCAGCTTCACCGAGGGGAAGCGATGGCCGACTTCGATGTGCTCGTCCATCATGCCTTGCCGTGCCGCCTTCGTAAGTAGGAACCATTCACGCGTCTTCAGAAACGGGTAAACGAAAATATACTTGGCTTTTCCTGGAACAACGGTCAGCCGTTTGCTCTCTTGATTTTCGTGGGTGTGATGATCCACATAGACCGAGCGCTTGGTGATCGAGAGATAGGAGTAGGGAGTGGTCAGGTACTGACCCAAGCCTGAGGCCATGATCTTCGTCGTCATGTCCTGGAAAAGTTCCATCTCGTAGCTGATCCGCCACAGCATGATGTCGCAATCGCCCCTGATCCCGACCGAGGAGTAGGCCACCACGAGGACTTTGCCGGTATAGTCCTCGACCGCACGTATGAATTCTTGTTTGCCTTTGGTGCGCTCACTCTCGGGGAGGCGCCGCCAGGCCGGGTCGATCTTATAGAAAGCAAAGTTCACATATTGGCGTCTAGGTGCTTGGGGCGCGGGGGTTTGTTCAGGGGTCGACATCGAAACTCCTCCGTATAACGTCTTGAAAAGGCGTACTAAGTGGCGATTTATTTGTTTATCATTTCATCTTTGCTGTTGTCAACCTCGAAGCGGGGCTGGGCCGTTCGTTGACAGGAGAAGAGTGATCTGGTACTGGCATGCCCATGCGGGCTGCACCGGTCCATCGGTTGAGGCGCATGTTGCTGTGTGTGGGCGTTGTTGCGCTGAGTTATCTCCCTCATCTGTCGGCCCATGCTATCGACGTACATCCCACCGCGGAGCAGATTCAGACTGCACTCGATCAGGGGGAAGAGGCGGCGCAGAAGGGGATGCCGCCGGATAGTTTCTATGTTCGGTTTGGAGTGACCGACGAGGTCAATCCCAAGGGATTTTTGATCACAAAAACAAGCGCCCTAGCGGTCATGGCCACGCATATGGCTTTGCGGGGATTGCAGCCCAGTAAAGCCGATGTGACCCAGGTGCTGGAAGACAAGACGATGCTCATCAGCACAGTCATCTTTGGGAATGTCCGTAACTTCGCGGTGGACAGTTACATGGTGCTCGATCAGGGCGGCAAGACGATCAAGCCGGTGACGGTGCGATTCGATGCGCAAGCCGACCGCAGCGTCGTTTGGCCGGGGTGTCCTCGGTTCAAGGCGAAGGTCGTGGCGTCGTTCAACTATGCCGACTTCGATCCGAAGGCCCAGACGACCATTACTGTGTATCCGGCTACTGGAGGAGAATCGATCTTCTCCATAAATTTCGGCGAGATTCATTAGCCCTGACTGCTCCCTGCTACCCATGTCCAAAGCATCAGCAGCCCCGCCTTTCACCGCAGAAACTATCGCCATCGGCACTGAACTGTTGATCGGAGGCCGATCCGATTCTAATTCTCTTTTCCTCGCCGACGAACTCGGCAAGCTCGGAATCACTGTTCGATTCAAATCGGTCGTTGGTGATGAACGAGCGGATATTGTCACGGCTCTTCACACAGCTGTGAGGCGAGCTCACGTGATCGTCATGACCGGCGGACTCGGCCCGACCGTGGACGATTGCACGAGAGAGGCGGTGGCCTGTGCAACCGGACACCGCCTGGGTCGTCGCAAGGAAGCGTTGGAGGGTATGATGGCCCGACTCGCGCAATGGGGCCGCACGCCAAACACAGCGCAATTGCGCCAGGCCATGATTCCGTCCGGTGCCACGGTGCTGAAGAATTCGGTCGGCTCTGCGCCGGGGTTTTGCCTGACCTGGAAGAAGGCGTTGATCATCTCGTTGCCCGGCGTGCAGCGAGAAATGGAAGAGGTGATGCGGCAGGAAGTCTTGCCCTTGCTGTGCGGCGCACGTGAATCGTCAGGCCGGCTTCCCCCAGCGCCGATCGTTCGCCAGGTGTTTCATACGTTCGGTCTGGCCGAGGCGGACGTCGATGCCAAGCTACAAGGGCTCATTCCGAAAGGAGTGCCGATCGACCTGGGGTTACTGGCGTCGCCCCTGGCCGTGCTGGTCTCGCTGACGACGAAGGGGAACCCATCTTTCCGGGAGAAGAATCGTGTTCTGCTGCAGCAGCTGGCGAACGACGTCCGCTCACGACTTAGCGATTGGCTCTTCGCCGAGGGGTGCGACACGATGGAAGAGGTCGTTGGGCGGGAACTGGTGCAACGAGGGTTGACCCTCGCGGTGGCGGAATCCTGTACCGGCGGGTTGATCGGTCATCGGCTCACACAGGTGGCTGGTTCATCCGCCTACGTGGATCGTGTCGCCGTGTGCTACAGCAATCGGGCGAAGACGGAGATGCTGGGCGTGCCGGCGGAACTGATTGCCCGCGAGGGCGCGGTGAGCAAAAAGGTCGCAGCGGCGATGGCCTGCGGCATTCGAGAGCGCGCCAATGTGACGGTGGGACTCAGCGTCACCGGCATTGCCGGACCAGACGGTGGAACCGAGACGAAGCCGGTCGGGTTGGTCTTTATCGGGTTGGATGATGGAACCGGCCGGCCGGTCACACAGGAATTCCGGTTTCACGGCGACCGGAATGTCATCAAACAACGGTCGTCACAAGCCGCATTGGATTTCCTGCGCCGCTGGTTGCGCGATAAGGCCTAGCCCGCATTGTTCATGAACACTTCTGCTGCAATCGCCGATCCCAGACTCAAGCGAGACGGGCGAGACAGGCGGGAAAAGCGCGGCACGAAGTTCTGGGTTCGAAGTTCCGAAAACCTCGAACCCTCGTCCGGCTCATGCGTCACGCGAGTCTCGCTCCTCGCGCTTGTCGCGCGTCATTCCGCCATTTCGCGACGAACCGTCATGAATCATGCGGGCGTGAAGTGATCCGGGCGTTCCTTGCCGTCGAACTATCTCACGAACTGCGGGCCGAGCTTGCCGCTGTTCAACAGGAGTTGAAGCAGAGGATTGAGCCGGAGATGACGCGAAACATGCGCATCTCCTGGGCACAGCCGGCCTCGATTCATCTGACGCTCAAGTTCCTGGGCGACTTGGATGAGCGGGTCATCGATCCGTTGCTGGGTGCGGTCGAACAGGCGATCGGAAGTCAGGTAGCTGTGAGCGTGCCGCTTGAACGGCTCGGTGCCTTTCCCCACCAGCAAAGTCCGCGCGTGCTGTGGGTCGGGCCGTCAGAGAATTGGGAGAAGGGAGCGGAGGCGCAGCGAATCGCGGAGATCCATGGCGCGATCGAACAGGCATGCGAAGGCGTACGGTTTCTCCGCGAGACAAGACCGTTCAGTCCTCATCTGACCTTGGCGCGAATCAAGATGGGGGAACGGCACGTTGGTGTCGCATTGGCTAAGAGGTGCGTGCTGGATCGGTCGCTTTCATTAGGCGTGCTGGCGGTGGAGTCCGTCGTCCTGATGAAGAGTGAATTGAAGCCGACCGGTTCAGTCTATACAAAGCTGTGGCACGTGCGGCTGCGGGGGAAGTAGTCCGCATGATTCATGACGGTTCGGCGCGTAATCGCCGAGTGGCGCGCGACAAGTGCGGTCTGAAGGCTGAAGTTCGAGGTTCGAAGTTCCCAACACCTCAGCCTTCAGACCGCCAGACCTGTCGCGTTTTTCCGCCTGTCTCGCTAGAGTCAGGCCTCTGCGCTTGCAGCAGAAGTGTTATGAATCATGCGGGCTAAGTGCCAGGCATTTCTATTGACAGGACCTCACTCAATCGGGATATCGTGCGGCACGTGCAAGTTCCCGACAGGGGCCGTCGTTGTTGGTCGGGCTAATATAGGGTGGAGAGTATGGATATCAGAGTGGTTCGGGAAACCATTTCGCGAGATGAATTGACGGAGATCGCAAACCGGCAGTTCGGTGATATGGTCAAGGCCGTCGTGGATGTGGAACAGGGCATCATGGCGCTCGGCGGAGAGCTTCATTCAGACGAAGAGGCGGTGCTGCTAGACCAAGGGTCGGCACAACGACATCTGTGGGGGATTAACTTTTACCCCGACAAGCCGCCCAATGAGTGGATCGAATTTGACTCGATGATCAATGTGCGCCCATCCGGTGGGAACCGGTCACGATACGTGGAAAGTTCTGAAATACGAGAGATCATTACAAGAATCGCCAACCGATTGGTAGGGGGCTAAGGAGATGTCTCATCAGCACGCGAGCTTGGCGGCAGGACGCTGGCAGACATTGTCGTTGGTAGAGCAACTGGCCAACGTCGGCAGTGACGTCGCCCGTGCGTATCGCTGGCAAGAAAAAGATCCGCAACAGTGCGAGAAGGCGTTCGTCCGTGCGCTGGAACTACTCGATATGACGATCGGTGATGCTCGCTGGAAAGGTCGCAGGAAGGAGCTCACGCGTGTGCGGGAATTGTTGTGTGATGCGATGCTCGGTGGAATAGAGTATGGAAGTGATCTCGCAGGCCTCGATCGTTATTTCTACCCCTTTGCCGTGGCGGCCCGCGCCGGCCGCATTCTCGACACCCGTGAAGCGTGAAGCGTGTCTCGTTATTTATTCGCGCGAAACTCGCGCGACTTGCGCGAAAGGCGCGACGGGTGAAGCAGTTTTGAGTTCTGAGTTCTGAGTTTTGGGTTCTCGCTCAGAACTCAGCACTCCTCTTTCAGAGTCTCTGGCCCATTCATTCCTCATTTCACACTCCTCATCCCACATTCATCGTCTTCTAACTCAGAAGTTAGAACTCAGAACCCAGAACTTCCCTGCCCATCTTGCTTGTCTCACTCCCGCTTCACAAACAACGGCCTAAGAGGACGAACTTTTTCAGCATTCTGCTAAAAAGTTATCAGGCCGTGCCTTTGCGAGGTTCACGGTGGAGTGCTTCGGCGACTGCTCGCGGATTGCGAGCGGCAACGCGCAAGAGCGCAAGGGCAGGGCCATCTGGTGTGCGGCGTCCCTGCTCCCAGTTGCGTAGCGTTGCTACACTCACGCCGATCATAAGAGCAAACTCAGTCTGCGACGCCTTGAGTGTATGGCGGACGGACTTCACATCGGCTGGTCGAAAGGTCATGACTCGCGCCGGCTTGAGCCTGCCCCGGCGTATCCGCCCAGCCTGGCGGATACTCGATAGCAGTTCTTGGAATGCTGCGTCTTTCATGTAAATTCCTTTCGAACGAGCTGCGCGAGAGCCTTCGTCTGAGACGATGTCAGGTCACCTTGCTCGTTCTTGGCATAGAGGTAAAGCATATAGAATGTGTGGCCTGGCGGGTCCCAGTAGTAGATCAGGCGAATACCGCTTCGCTTTCCCCGTCCCTGCGCTGCCCAGCGCAGCTTCCTCAGCCCACCCCCGCCCGGGATGACCGGGCCTTGCTCAGGGCGGAGGGCGAGAGCCCACTGCAGCGCGCGATATGTGTCATCGTCAAGATGGCGCAGAAGCGTCGAGGTAAAGACCGGAGTCTCGACAAAACGCATACGGGATCATACGCCAATGGCGTAGTGCTTTGCAAGGATTTTCCACTAGCGTGCTGGATCGGTCGCTTTCATTAGGCGCACTGGCGGTGGAGTCCGTCGTCCTGATGAAGAGTGAATTGAAGCCGACCGGTTCAGATTATACAAAATTGCGGGAGGTGCGGCTGGGACACGAGTGGGTCTTGCCGTCCTCGTCGACTTTTTGACGGATCATTGCAAGGCGTCGGGCGGCGTTTTGAGTAATTTGGCAAAGCGACTTTTGTCGATCGATTTTTCGTAGGCCTCTTCCGGCGCAATCCACTTTTTATTCAGCAGATCCTGGATGGCATCGTCCAGCGTTTGCATGCCGACTGCTTTGCCTGTTTGCATGGTCGATGCAATTTGAAATGTCTTGGCGTCGCGAATGAGGTTCGCAATCGCTGACGTGCAGACTAAAATCTCGAAGGCCGCACAGCGTCCTTTCTGATCGATGCGCTTAAACAGATTCTGTGCGACCACAAGCCGGAGTGCTGTCGAAAGCGTGCTCCGTATTTGCGTTTGTTCCTGATGCGGGAATACCTCGACGACCCGGTCGACCGTTTTGGCTGCGTTCTCGGTATGCAGCGTTCCAAATACTAGATGCCCGGTCGCGGCAGCTTCCACGGCCAGTCGAATCGTTTCGAGATCGCGCATTTCACCCACCAGAATAATGTCCGGGTCTTCCCGCAATGCTCCGCGCAGCGCCGCCCCGAAGGATTGTGTGTGAACGCCGACTTCCCGATGATTGACGATACAGCCCTGGCTCTGGTGCACGAACTCGATCGGATCTTCGACGGTTAGGATATGGTCTTTCCGGTTTTTGTTGGCGTAGTCGATCATCGCCGCCAGCGTGGTCGACTTGCCGCTCCCCGTCGGCCCTGTCACGAGGACCAACCCTTTTTTGAGCATGGCCGATCTGGTCAAAATCGGCGGAAGTCCTAATTCATCAGCCGTCAGGACCTTATTGGGAATTTTCCGGAACACTGCTCCGCAGCCATATTTGTGATTGAAGAGATTGGCGCGAAACCTGGCGTAGCCGGCCATTTCGTATCCAAAGTCGACATCGCCGGTCGCTTCAAAATGTTCTTTTTTGAGGTTGGGAGTAATCTCGTAGAGGAGATGTTTGAGTTCTTCCTGGACGAGCACACCCTGCCCACCGACTCGCTCCAAGTCACCGTTGATCCGCATTATCGGCGTCTGACCGGCGATCAGGTGCAAGTCGGAGGCGCCATGATCTGCCATCATCTTAAAGAGATCGTCAATCTTGGCCATGTCGAGTCTCCCGCGGGGCTTCTGCGTCAACGTGTTTTGGCAAGTATAGAGAAGCATCGTGGGGTTGCAAGGAAAAGCACGAACGGTACAAGACCGATTCACAACAGACTAAAAACAGCAGAGAAGCCAGCCGGTTTTCGCGCGTCGCGCGTCACGGTTATGAGTACGAGGCAAGGATATGGTTGGCGGGGTCAATGTCAGTGCTGCGGGGGCTGCGCGCGCATGGTGCTGCAGAAGAGTTCGGTCAGCGTGAGGTCGAAGGCGGTGCCGGCTTGCTGTTCGATCTGTTGCAGGGCTTCGTTGACGGAGAGGGATGTTCGGTCCTGTTTCTCGGCGGTGAGGTCATCATATGCTTGGGCGATGCCGACAATACGAGCGAGCAAGGGGGTGTGTTCTTCTCGTAAGCCAAAGGGGTAGCCCGTTCCATCCCAGCGCTCGTGATGGAGCGCGAGAATCTGTACGGCGTCGGCTGATAGTCCCATCGCCCGGCCCATCCTCGCACCGAGGTCGGGGCGATGGGACTGCGGGTCGGATTCCATGTTCAGCACGGGACTGTCCGGGACGCTGATCAAATCGAGATCATGCACGAGTGCGCCGAGTGCGAGCGACTGCTGTTCGGCGATGGGAAGGCTGAGTCGGTTGGCAACCAGTGTCGCATAAAAACTGACGCGGCTTCCATGATTGAGCAGGTGGCGATCCTTGGCTTCTAAGAGGTCGGAGATCAGGGGAACCAAGGGCGATGTTTCATCACGATGCGACGCGGAGAGCGATCCCGTGTGGTTCAAGGTGGTATAGTCCTCGACGAGGGCCTGCCAAGCCTTGGTACAAGCCGGCTCGGGGCCCCAGAGTGCCGTCGAGTTGGTGAGGATCGGGCGCAGTTGATCGAGTCGCAGCTTCTTCTGCGCGGTCTGTAAGGAAATGGCCAGCAATTCTGTGGCATTGAACGGTTTCAGGAGGAAGCCGGCCGCGCCGTGGCGGATGCAGTCCATCGCCGACTGAAGACTGCCGAAGGCCGTGACCATGATGACTTCGATCTCGGCATGCGCGCACTTGATGTCATGCAAGAGGTCCGATCCTGAACGATCGGGCAATTTCAGATCCAGCGTGACGAGATCGACGCCGTGATCGTCGAGGATAGCCAGAGCGGCGCGGGCATTCTCCGCGGTGAGAATGTGGAAGTCCTGTCTGAGGATCTGTGTAAGGGCCGCACGGGGGGCGGCCTCATCATCGACGATCAGGACTGTTGGTTTATGATCGGTTGAGTTGGGGATGAGAGTCGAAGGCATCCTGTTACTTGTATCGCTATCCCCTCAACTGGTCAAGGAAATCTCGTGAATACGTGGGTTTACACACGAGACTATAGCGCGGGGCGCGGGAATCGCGAGACGAGCGGGATAGGCGAGACGGACGACGGTTCGAGGTGATTGGAACTTCGAACTCAGAACTCAGAGCTCAGAACTTCTTTGCCCGTCCCGCCCGTTCCGCGCGGCGCTCCTACGGGCTAGGTTTCTTTCACTCAACTTGGGTATAATCGCCCCCGATCTCTCTATCACAAGAGGAGCAACCATGGCTGAAAAAGACGACAAGAAACGCGCGCTGGATCTGGCCCTGTCCCAAATTGAGAAGCAATATGGGAAGGGGGCCATCATGAAGTTGGGGGGGGCCGATGCCCCGGTGGATATTCCGGCGATTTCGACCGGATCCCTAGGACTCGATATTGCCCTGGGCGTCGGCGGGCTTCCCCGCGGTCGGGTGGCCGAGATCTTTGGTCCTGAGTCCTCGGGCAAGACGACGTTGACCCTTCATGTGATTGCGGAAGCACAGAAGGCCGGTGGCACTGCGGCCTTTATCGATGCCGAACATGCGCTGGATTTGACCTATGCCAAGAAGCTGGGTGTGCAGGTGGATGATCTGCTGGTGTCGCAGCCCGATACCGGTGAGCAGGCATTGGAAATTGCCGAAACGCTCGTCCGGAGCGGGGCGATCGATGTCATTGTGGTGGACTCTGTTGCTGCGCTCGTGCCGAGAGCCGAAATCGAAGGCGAAATGGGTGATGCGCATATGGGGTTGCAAGCGAGGCTCATGTCGCAGGCCCTTCGCAAATTGACGGCGGCCATTTCCAAGTCACAGACGACCCTGATTTTCATTAATCAGATTAGGATGAAGATCGGCGTGATGTTCGGCAACCCGGAGACGACGACCGGCGGTAACGCACTCAAGTTCTATGCGTCCGTGCGGCTGGATATCCGGCGCATTGAGTCGATCAAGGACGGGCAGGAGGTGACCGGCAGCCGCGTGCGCGTGAAGGTGGTGAAGAACAAGATGGCGCCTCCGTTTAAGCAGGCGGAGTTCGACATCATGTTTGCGCAGGGCATTTCGAAACCAGGCGAGTTGGTCGATCTCGGAGTCGAGAAGAAAGTGGTAGAGAAGTCCGGGGCCTGGTATTCCTATCAGGGCGAGCGGCTCGGGCAGGGACGGGACGCGGTGCGAGACTTTCTTTTGAATAATCAGCCGTTGGCGCGTGAGATTGAAGGGAAGCTGCGTGACCTGGCCGGTCTGCCGGGACGTACGCCTGAAAAATCCGTTGTGGTGCCGGTGAAAGACGAAAAAAAGACCGAGGAGAAACGCGAGGAGCGACGACCGCACAAAGTCGGCGTCTAAGCAGCAGCCACGCGAGACCGGCGGGATGAGCAGGACGTGAGTAGGCGAGCCACAGGTAAGGCGGTGCCGTCTCCCGATCAGTGGCTGCACCTCGCAGTGCGCGCTCTGGCCCGCAGTGATCGCACGACGGCCCAGATTGAAAGATTGCTCGCGGCGAAGGGGGCGTCTCCCTTGCAGGTTCGCGCGACGATCCGACGGCTGACATCGTTGCGATACCTCGACGATGTCGCGTTCGCTGCGCGATGGGCCGATCGGCGACTTGCACGCATGCCGATGGGGCGTGCGCGTCTGCAAGCAGAGCTGCTCGCCACCGGGTGTCCTGAATACATCGTGCACGCGACGCTGCGGGCCACCTACCGCAAGGTGAGTGAACGGGACCTGGCGCTACAGGTTGTCACGATGGCTGAACTGACCAGCTCGGCGAAGACGTATGTCCGAGTAGCAAGACTCTTGAGCCAACGAGGGTTTGACGAAGATACGATTGAGACAGTGATGGGGCCGCTGCTGCGGGAATGGGTGCGCGGTAAGCGCGAGGAGTGAGACTCGCGTGACGGGTGATTCGAAGTTCAAGGTTCTGGGTTCGAAGTTCCGGAAACCTCGAACTTCGGACCTCGAACCGTTGTCCGTCCGCCAGTCGCGCTTTTCCCGCCAGTCTCGCTTGAGTCAGGGACCAGCGATTACAGCAGGAACGTGTATGAATAATGCGGGCTGAGGCTGGAATGAAGAATAGTACTCACGAGTTACGACAAGCGTTCATTCGGTACTTTGAACAACATGGCCATCAGGCCGTGCCGAGTTCCGCCTTGATTCCTCAAGCCGATCCGACGTTGCTCTTCACCAATGCCGGGATGAACCAGTTTAAGCGGGTGTTTCTCGGCGAGGAAACACGCGCCTACAAGCGAGCGGTCTCCGTGCAGAAGTGTCTCCGGGCGGGAGGGAAGCACAACGATCTGGAGAATGTCGGCTATACCAGACGCCATCATACGTTCTTTGAAATGTTGGGGAACTTTTCCTTTGGCGACTACTTCAAGGAAGAGGCCATCCAGTTCGGCTGGGAGTTTCTGACTCAGACGGCCGGTTTGGCGAAGGATCGGATGTGGGTGACGGTCTTCCGCGACGACGATGATGCGGATCGGCTGTGGAAGAAGATCGGAGTCCCGGCTTCGCGGATCGTGCGGTGCGGCGAGAAGGATAACTTTTGGCAAATGGGGGATACCGGACCCTGTGGGCCCTGCTCGGAAATCCATTTCGACCAGGGACCTTCGGTGCCGGGGGACGATCGGCCGAACGGCGAGGGCGATCGCGTCATCGAGATCTGGAATCTCGTCTTCATGCAGTTCAATCGGGATGCCGCGGGGACGTTGCATCCCTTACCCAAGCCCAGCATCGATACGGGCATGGGATTGGAACGCCTGGCGGCAGTGGCCCAAGGTGTCTACAGCAATTATGACAGCGATGTGTTTACGCCGTTGCTCAGCGCCGTGGCCAGCAGGGCAGGGGTCCGGTATGGGGAACAGGACACGACCGATCGGTCGATGCGAGTGGTGGCGGACCATCTTCGTGCGATCACGTTCTTGATGGCTGATGGTGTGCTGCCGTCGAATGAGGGACGTGGCTATGTGCTACGCCGGATTCTGCGACGGGCTGCGCGCCATGGACGGCTGCTGGGTATCGTCGAGCCCTTCCTCTATGAGTTGACGGCGGCGGTCGTGAACCAAATGGCCGGAGTCTATTCAGAAGTCCAAGGCGCTGCCGCGACGATTGCCGAGGCGACGAGAGGCGAAGAGGAGCGGTTCATCGCCACGCTCGATCAGGGTCTACCGATTCTCAACGACATGATCGCCAAGGCGCGCGCTGCCGGGCAGAATGTCTTGACGGGGGCGGATGTGTTTAAGCTGTACGACACGTACGGGTTTCCAATGGATCTCATGGGTGAAGCCTGCCGCGAGCAGAAGATGACACTCGATGAGAAGGGGTTCGATCAGGCGATTGAGGAACAGCGCAATCGTGCGCGCAAAACAGGCGGGTTCGAGCAGGAATCCGCTCGGCCTGCGGTTGCGGAGCTGGCCAGACGTCTCGGGGCGACGAAGTTTATCGGCTATGATCGTCTGGAGGGCGAGTGCCTCGTGCAGGCGATATTGAAAGGCGACCGGTTGGTCAAAGAAGCGGTGGAAGGTGATGAGGTTGAACTGGTCCTGGATGTGACGCCGTTCTATCCGGAAGGGGGCGGGCAGGTCGGCGACCAGGGTATTGTGACGGGTCTTGATGGGAGGATGGAGATCAAGGAAACCACGAGGCCGGTGCCGACCTTGATCCTGCACAAGGGGATCGTCACGAAAGGGCGGATTCGTGAGGGTGAACAGCTGCGTCTGACCGTCAATGCCACCTCGAGACAGGATACGGCGCGGAACCACACGGCCACCCATCTCGTCCATGCCGCGTTGCGCGATATGCTGGGGCCGCACGTAAAACAATATGGCTCATTGGTCGGCCCGAACCGACTCCGGTTTGACTTCGCCCACTTCAGACCGTTGTCGTCCCGCGACATCGAGGAGATTGAAACGGTCGTGAACAATGAGGTGCGGAAGAACGAACAGGTCGCGACCGAGGTGATGAGCATTCAGGCTGCGGTGGCCAAGGGGGCGTTGGCCTTCTTCGGCGATAAATATGGCGAGCAAGTGCGAGTCGTCACTGTCGAATCCTTCAGCAAAGAACTCTGTGGCGGAACGCACTGTCAACGTACAGGGGACATCGGCCTGTTCAGCATTGTGTCGGAGACCGGCGTCGCAGCTGGTGTGCGCCGTATCGAAGCCCAGACCGGTAGCGGTGCGCTCGTTCACATGAAGAAGATGGAAACGGATATTCGGGAACTCTCGGACTTGCTCAAGGTCGGCCAATCCGAGTTGGTCCCTAAAACACGCAAGGTCATGACGCAGCTGAAAGACAAAGAACGTGAGCTGGAAGAGCTGAAATTGAAAATGGCCAGCGGCTCAGCGGGCGAGGCCATGGCGAAAACAGTCGCCGGCATCCAGGTGTATGTGCAGCGAACCGACGGATTAGATGTTAACGGTATGCGGGCGCTGGCCGATCAGTTGCGGGATAAGCTGAAGAGCGGAGTCGTCGCGCTCGGCGCTGCGACCGAAGACGGGAAAGTGTCTCTGCTGGTTGTGGTGACGAAGGACCTGATCGGGAAACTCAAAGCTGGCGATCTCATCAAGGAGATGGCGGCGGAAGTCGGTGGTACCGGCGGAGGCAGGCCCGAGATGGCGCAGGCCGGCGGGAAAGACCCAGCCAGGTTGGATGTGGCGTTGGAAAAGGTCTTTGGGCTGGTCGAACGCATGATGGGGCGGTAGACTAATGGAGGGTAAACGAATCCTCGCGCTTGATTATGGGACTAAACGGATCGGGGTGGCCCTGAGTGATGAACTGGGGTGGACCGCCCAACCGCTTGAGACGCTCAATCGGCGCACGCTGGACCGAGACATTGCCCATATTGCATCCCTCGTTGTGACGCATGAGGTCAAGCAAGTTCTGTTGGGCTTCCCGCTTCAATTGGATGGCCGCGAGGGTCCGGCGATTCAGGCGATGCGCGAGTTCCAGGCCCGGTTGGAACAGGGAGTGCCCGTTCCCGTTATTCTGTGGGACGAACGGCTGACGACGAAGTCGGCAGAAGACCTTTTGATCGCAGCCGATGTTAGTCGGAAAAAGCGGAAGGGGGTGGTGGATCGCATCGCCGCCTCGATTCTGCTTCAGAGTTACCTGGCGAGCCTTGAGCCGGCACCGAAGAGGGAGCCGGAAGCATGGGCGGATGAGAATTCGGATCAAGAAACGGTAGAACCACCTCATGAATCTACGGGTCATAGTCGGATGTCTGCTGGTCGCAATGGTCGCACTTGGCGTCGCGGCCTATCAGACGATTCGCTGGGCTGAAGGCCCAGCTATTCCCACGCAAGAACACCCTCCCTCGAAAGTCGTCGTTATCCCGAATGGCTCGACGTTTCAACATGTCGCTGCGCTGCTTGAGAGCGAAGGATTGATCAAGAACCGTTCTGTCTTTGTTCTTTTTGCCAAGTCCCAATCTGCCGACCGGAAAATCCGTGCAGGTGAGTATGAACTCAATCCCGGCATGACTCCGGCGGAGATTCTCTCGGAACTGCTTAACGGCCATGTGCTGCTCCATCCGCTGACTATTCCGGAAGGGCTCACCATCGGCCAAATCGCCGATTTGGCCGCTCAAGACGGCCTCACGGATCGCGCGGAGTTTCTCCGGCTTGCGAAAGATCGTGAGTTCATTGCGTCGCTTGGGATCAAGGCGGAGACGCTGGAAGGGTATCTCTATCCCGACACATATAAGTTTCCTCGTCCCACCAAGGCGCGGGAGGTGTTGGTGGCCATGGTCGAGCAGCTCAGGCAGGTGGTCCGACCGGATCTCCTTGCTCGGATGCAGGACCTCAAGATGACGATGCACGAGATGCTGACCCTTGCCTCCGTGATCGAAAAGGAAACCGGGTCGAGCGGCGAGCGGCCGGAGATTTCCGCGGTGTTTCATAATCGGCTCAAGAAGCATATTCCATTACAGAGCGATCCAACCGTCATTTATGGCTTGCCGGCATTCGACGGAAACTTGCACAAGAAAGACCTCTCCAACCCCAGTCCCTACAATACCTATCGGGTGCAGGGGCTGCCGCCTGGTCCGATCGCCAATCCGGGCATTCAGGCGATTCGTGCGACTCTCTATCCGTCTGATTCGCGCTCCTTGTATTTTGTCTCGCGGAACGATGGAACGCATCAGTTCTCTAGGACGCTCATCGAGCATAACCAAGCAGTGGAGAAGTATCAAAAGCGGCCGTTTCGTCGAGCTTCGCTTCCGCGCATGTAACAGGATGCTGAAAAAATCCGTCACCCTATCTTGTTGTTTATTTGGTTTGTTCGATCTGTCTCGTCTCTCTGGTCTGTCCTATCTGTCTGGTCTGTCTCGTCTGTTTTGTTTCTCTGGGTCAAACAACAAAATCAACCAGATGGACCGGAGCAATCAGAGAGACCAGACAGACCACCATGGTTATTCTGCAGACTTCTAATCATTCATCAAGCCCCCTTCCGCGCATATCCCTCTTCATCTCTGATCCAGGACTTGTTATAAGAGTGACATGACGACAAGACAGGACTGGAATCTACCGACGTTGATCGACCATACCGTACTGCGTCCTGACGCGACGAAGGCCGACGTGCTGCGGCTCTGTTGGGAGGCGAGAGAGTTCGGCTTTGTCGTAATCTTTGTGCCGCCCTGTTATATCGATGAGGCGGTTGAGGCGGTGGCTGGCAGCACGATTCGCGTCGGCATTCCAATCGGGTTCCCGCTGGGTGGCCATACGACATCCACGAAGGTTGCAGAGGCCGTTGAAGGAGTCGCACGCGGGGCCAAGGTGCTTGATATGGTGATCAACGTGAGTCGGCTTAAATCGGGTGACTACGATCTTGTCAGGAGCGACATGGCCGAGGTCGTGAAGGCCACTGTGGGAGTTGAGCACAAAGTCATTCTGGAGACTTGCTATCTGACGAGGGAGGAAAAGATTACGGCTTGTCGTCTGGCCGTGGAAGCGGGGATGGACTACGTGAAGACGTCGACGGGGTTTGCCGCCGCCGGTGCCACAGCGGAGGATGTCAGGCTAATGAAAGAGACGGTGGCTGGACGCGCCAAGGTGAAGGCTTCCGGCGGAATCAGAGACTGGAAGACCACGTTGGCCATGCTGGAGGCCGGTGCGGATCGGATCGGCACCAGCGCGAGTCTCGTGATCATGGCCGAGTGGCGACAGTAAGGAACAGCTGCCTCCTAGCCCGCAGGCTGATGACCTAAGGTCAGGGTTCGGAGTTTCGAACACTGCAGTCTGCAGCCTTGAGACCGCCTCGCCGTCCCGCATCTCACCCAAAACTCAGAACTTCTTTGCCCGTCACGCTTCTGCTATAGTGCGCCCATGATTACTCGTGTCATTGTGCTGGTGATTGATGGACTCGGCGTCGGGGCCATGCCCGATGCGGCGGAATACGGCGATGCCGGCTCCAACACCTTGTCCCATCTGGCCGATGCCGTCGGGGGACTCAACCTCCCCACGCTGGAAGCGCTCGGGCTTGGCCATATCACGGAGATCAAAGGTGTGCGGACGATGGGGCAGCCGGAAGGTTGTTTCGGTCGTCTTGGATTTCTTTCGAAGGCGGTGGATTCCATAGCCGGCTATTGGGAAATGGCCGGCTATCTGACGGATGTTGCCGGGCCGCTATACCCCAACGGATTTCCTCCTGATATGGTTGCGGTTCTCGAAGAGGCATTTGGCCGCAAGATTGTCGGCAATCGCCGTTCGTCTGGAGCGGCTATGCTGCGCGAGTGTGAGGCAGAACATCTGTCGTCGGGCGCGTTGATCGTCTGGACGGATGGACGACGAACCTGCCATGTGGCGGTGCACGATAGCGCCATGCGTCGGGACGAGTTCTTTCAGCGCTGCCGGGACGCGAGAAAATTACTCAAGGACCCCTGGGGAATTTGGCGTGTTTCAGCCCATCCGCTCATGGGCGATGCCGGTGCGGTACGGTTCGGCCCGCAACCCCGTGAGTTCGTGCTTGAACCTCCCGGGCCGACCATGTTCGATGTGCTCAATCGTGCGAGCCAGATCCTGGTCGGGGTGGGGAAAGTCGGCGATCTTTTTAGCGGTCGCGGACTCACTCGTTCCGTTCCCGCAGGGCACTGGATGGCGTTATTCGATGAGGTCACGGGGATGTTGAACAAGGTTCCCCGCGGATTGATTTTTGCCGGGCTTGAGGTCCTGGAATCGGATGCGGCACAGTCGGCCTCGGCCCTCCATGATTTTGATCGACGACTTCCCGGATTGCTGGAACGGCTTCGTCCCAGCGACCTGCTCGTTATCACGGGCGATCATGGACGGGATATCACGAAGGCAGATCATGTCCCCACGCGGGAGTATGTCCCTCTGTTGGCCATTGGGCCGAAGCTGTCACATGGGGTTCATCTCGGCATCAGAGCTTCCGCTGCTGATCTGGGACATACCATTGTGGAATGCCTGCAAGGGGATCAACTTCCTGTGGGTGAGAGTTTTTTCGATGCGCTCCGCACAGGGTAGTGTGTGGAACGTTAGACGAGAAGCGTGAAGCGCGAAGCGCAGGAACAACGTATCTGTTGATCTGATGATGTGATGATTTGTTGAGTCGTCGGATTCGGCTCATTCATCAGATCGACAGATCAACAGATTCCGAAACTTCCTTGCGAGATCCGAACGACGAGATACGTTTCACAAGGAACGCGCTTTCGAGCGATTTCGCGACGAACCATCATGAATGATGCGGGCTAAGACGTGAAGGGAGCACGCAGGTCATCGGGATGTCCTACGAACGCAAACTGCAGGAACTGCATCTAGAGTTGCCCCCGCCGCCGCAACCATTGGCGACCTACGTTCCAGCGGTCCGGGCCGGAGATCTGTTATTTTTATCCGGCGTCCTTCCCATGCGAGACGGGCAGCTGGCGTTTGCCGGTAAGCTTGGACGTGATCTGACGGTCGAGCAGGGGATGGAGGCGGCTCGACTCGCTCTCCTGAATGCACTGGCGATTGCCAAGCAGGAGCTCGGGACGTTGGACAGAATTATGCGCGTCGTGAAAGTCGTCGGGTATGTGGCTTCGGCGGAAGGTTTTGTACAGCAGCCGCAAGTCCTCAACGGGGCTTCGGACCTCCTGGTTGAGATCTTTGGCGTGTCTGGTCGGCATGCACGTGTGGCGGTGGGGGCTGCTGAGTTGCCGCGCGGGGCTCCCGTCGAAATCGAAGTGATATTTTCCGTCTCCTGATCGATCTCTCTCGCAGGATGCTGAACAAGTCCGCCACCAGCGTGCTCGCCACCCGTGAAGCGTGAATGGTGAAGCGTATCTCGCGAATATGCCGCAGCCGGTTCTGAAACGAGAGACGAACGACGCTTTACGAACGACGTCCGAAGAGGACGGCCTTGTTGAGCATCCTGCGGGGGTACTCTCCTGTTGACCCAGATGTGCGATCGAGCGAAGGTCTAGCCTGCCGCATCGTTTTTCAGTACTCGACAACCAGATGCGAACGTGGACCGAGCGCGGGTTCGCCTGATTGACTCTCAAAAAAACCGCTTGCTATAGTCGATTGGTTCTTCGCGCGAGACTCGTGAGGATTTCGCGAAAAGCGGGAGAGACTAAGATGTTCTGAGTTCTAAGTTCTGAGTTCTAGGTGAGAGGCGGGACGGCGAGGCGGTCCCAAGGCTGCGGACTGCAGTGTTTGGAACTTCGAACCCAGAATTTCGAACGTCGTGGCGCGTCTGTCGCGCGCGTTTTGCTTGTCTCGCGTACCTTTCACGAACGACAAGGGTGACCATACAGTGTTCTCACCTGACAGGAGTTTATTCATGACTGTGTTCGTAGCCGGTGTAAGCGCGATGACGTTGTGGGCTAGTCTGAGCGCTGCCGCGTTTGCGGCGACTTCTTCGGCGCTCGATCTCCATCCGTCAACGGCGGTCCCGGGCGCGACCTTGTCGATTGGCGGGCAGGGGTTCGGTGCATTTCGATCCGTGCAAGTTAATCGCGTGACGGTTGGCGGGCTTCCCGCGTTGATTCAGCGATGGGAATCCGACCTGATCGAGGTGAAGGTTCCCCTCGCCGCTCAATCCGGTCCCGTTGAAATCGTGGCTGGAAAAAAGAAACTGTCTGCTGGGACCTTGACGGTGGTACAGCCGACGATTACCGTGGTGACGCCGGCAGAGGTCGAGCCAGGCCATACGGTGCGGATTACCGGGGCGCATTTCGGTGTTACGGCTGGTCCGCGTGATCCCAATACGATGTTCGGGGTTAACGATGTGATGATCGGAGGCGTGGTCGTCAGGCCGCGCCGCTGGAAAGACGACATCATCGAAGTCGAGGTTCCCACGAATGCGGCGTCGGGGGATGTGGTGGTTCGATTGGCCTCGTCCGATCCCTTGCCGGACGGGTCTTGTTGTGCGGCGGTCCAGTACAAAGTCAGCAATGCGATTCCCCTGAAGTTGATTCCGAGCATTCGTGTCGATCCCGTGAGTGGGCCGGTCGGGACCAAGGTGGTTCTTTTCGGACAGGGTTTTGGTGCTGCGAAGGGAACTGGTGACAAGGTGACGCTCGGCGGACATCTCGCCACCATCGCTCAGTGGTCCGATAATGCCATCGTCGTGCATCTCCCGATGGATGCGGAGACGGGACCCATCGTGCTGACTTTGCAGGGGCGCGAGCGAACGGTCGGGACCTTTACGGTTCACGTACCCAACGTGCTCGCCTTGACGCCTCCGGCCGCCCCAATCGGTACGCTGCTCAGAATCAGCGGAGAACATTTCGGATACTATTCGGAAAGTGGAGCGACTCCCTACGCCTTTACCGATTTCAATACGGGAGAGAATCGAGTCGATATCGGCGGGGTCCGCGCCGTCATCTATCGTTGGCAAGACGATCGCATTGATGTGTGGGTGCCCTTCAGTGCGAAGAGCGGGCCGGTGGTGATTTATCGAGGCGCGACGAAGCCCAATCCCGACGGTTCTTGCTGTGCGACGAAGGAAGTCCAGAAGACTGAGGCAGGGGTCTTTACGCTCGTGACGCCGAAGATTGATTCCTACAGCCCGCAATCTGGCGGACTCGATGAGCTGATCACCATCAAAGGGTCAGGGTTCGGCTCTTTCTTGAAAACAGCCGAGCATGCCTACTTGGGCCTCAACCAAGGGGCGTACAAGCGACGTGAAGATATCGAGTTGGGCGAGAACGTCTCGCGTACGGAAGTGCTGTTTAGCAACATGGCGGCGCAGGTGATGTCCTGGACGGATTCGGAGATCGTCGTGCGCGTGCCACATCGGAATCT